>JBLUOL010000066.1:0-25285 GCA_048065775.1 Pseudomonas sp. GW6 | reverse complement strand
GCTGCACCGGGTCGAAGCCACCGTCCTGGCTGAAGCCGGCGCAGCCGGTCAGCAGCAGCGCGGCGCAGAGCAGTACGGCGGGTTTAATGGTGGTCATGGCCACCTCCCTCGACGGGCTCGGCGCCCTGCTCGGCCGGCTGCTCCCAGCCTTCCATGCTGTAGGTGCGCCAGCCGCCGATACGGCCGACCAGGTCATTGGCCGCGCGCCAGTCCTGCAACGGCTCGTCGGCCTGGGCACGGTAGTCTTGCAGAGGGGAACGGTAATCCTGCGCCGGCACGGCGGCGTTGGCGTCCAGCGGGTCGGGCTGGGCCGCCATCAAGATGCCGGGCAGCGTCAGGGCAGCGATGCCCAGCAGCCTTCCGGCAAGGGAATGCAAAGTCATGATGTGTTCTCGCGTACGGCGGCCAGGCGGCCGCGTGAGCTACAGGCGCCGCAGGACGGCGCTACCTAAGGGGCTCAGGCGAGAGAAAGACGCGGGGGGCGTTCGGGCGTGTCGGCCACGCCGACGATAAGGCGGTCGGGCCAGGCTGTAGCCGGCTCGACGGTTTGCAGGGCAGAGTCGTTCAGAAACGGCTGGCTGGGCGCGGCGACACCGACGCAGAAGGCGCACAGGGTGCAGAGGCTGCCATCGCTGGGAGCATTGCTGCTGGCCACCGGGGCGGCGTCCTGATGCGCGCCATGTGCGCTGTCGGCCGCCATGTCGTGGTGCATGCCGTGCTCGACCTGCTGAGTCGAGCTCATCTGCAGAGCGCCGCTGCGATGCACCTGCTCGCACAACTGCATGCCGAGCGCCGCCATGGCCTGTGCCGGCAGGGCCAGCATCAGTATCCAGATCAGGGCGGTACGCAGGGATTTGCGCATAGGGGTCGCGAGGCCAGAGTCAGAGGGCGATGAGGCGGATTATCCGCGCGCTGACCGCTTTGTCCAGCGCTACAAGCTCAGATGCCCGGCATACAGGCCATAGCCGGCCAGCACGGCGGCCAGCAATACGGCGGCGAAGATCGGCCATTCGTAGCGGGTGAACAGCACCTGCCCCTGCTCGCGCTTGGCCTGGCGAAACAGCAGCGCCCCCGGCGCGTAGAGCAGCGCCGACAGCAGCAGGTACTTGACCCCGCCGGCATACAGCAGCCAGATCGCGTAGCCCACCGCCAGCAGGCCGATGGCCAGATCCTTGCGGCGCAGCCCGGCCTGGTCTTCATAGGTTTCGCCGCGCAGCGCCAGCAGCAGCGCATAGACCGCCGACCACAGGTAGGGCACCAGAATCATCGACGACGCGAGGTAGATGAGCGACAGGTAGGTGCCTTGGGAAAACAGGGTGATCAGCAGGAACAGCTGGATCATGCCGTTGGTCAGCCACAGCGCGTTGACCGGCACCTGATTGGCGTTCTCCCGGCGCAGGAAGGCCGGCATGGTGCCGTCCTTGGCGGAGACGAAGAGGATTTCGGCGCACAGCAGCGCCCACGACAGCAGCGCACCAAGCAGCGACACCGCCAGGCCGATGCTGATCAGCACCGCCCCCCAACGCCCCACCACATGCTCCAGCACTCCGGCCATGGACGGGTTCTGCAGCGCCGCCAGCTCGGGCTGGCTCATCACCCCCAGCGACAGCAGGTTGACCAGCATCAGCAGCACCAGCACGCCGAGAAAGCCGATCACCGTGGCCTTGCCCACATCGCGGCGGCGCTCGGCACGCGACGAGTACACGCTCGCCCCTTCGATACCGATGAACACGAACACGGTGACCAGCATCATGTTGCGCACCTGCTCCAGCACACCGCCGAACTGCGGGTTGCTGCGGCCCCAGATGTCACGGGTGAAGATGTCGCGGTCGAAGGCCAGGCCGACGATGGCGATGAACAGCAGGATCGGCACCAGCTTGGCCACGGTGGTGATCAGGTTGATCAGCGCCGCCTCCTTGATGCCGCGCAGCACCAGGGCGTGCACGCACCAGAGCAACCCCGAGGCGCAGGCGATGGCCAGCGGCGTATTGCCCTGGCCGAAGACCGGGAAGAAATAACCCAGGGTCGAGAACAGCAGGACGAAGTAGCCGACATTGCCCAGCCAGGCGCTGATCCAGTAACCCCAGGCCGAGGAAAAACCCATGTAGTCGCCGAGGCCCGCCTTGGCGTAGACGTACACCCCGCCATCGAGCTGCGGCTTGCGGTTGGCCAGGCCCTGGAACACGAAGGCCAGCGCCAGCATGCCCACCGCGGTAATGCCCCAGCCGATCAGTACCGCGCCGACATCGGCCCGCGCGGCGATGTTCTGCGGTAGCGAGAAGATCCCGCCACCGACCATCGAGCCCACCACCAGCGCGGTCAGCGACCCCAGGCCCAGCTTGCGACTTTCCCCTGTCATGCCCACCTCGTGCGGACGCCAGCGACTCCGCTCTCACTCTAGCAGCCCGGCAGCAGCCTGATGCCAAAACGGCAGGCCGGTACAAGCCGGATCGACCGCAAGGGCAGAAGATGCCCGACGCAGTAGCGCTACAGTTCCTTCAGCCATCATGAGGTGAATCGCCATGCAGCCTTCCCCCAACCTGGACGCCGGCAGTCCCGGCGTCGAACGCAACACGCAATCCTTTCTCGAAGCCTTGGCCGCCGGTGGCGGCACGCCCCTGGAACGGCTATCGCCTGCGGAAGCCCGCGCTGTGCTGGTGGGCGCGCAAGCCTCGGTCGAGGTCGATCTATCGGCCGTGGAAACCCGCGAACACAGCATCGAGGCCGCCGGCCAGATGCTGAAGCTGGTGGTGGTGCGTCCGGCAGGCAGCCAGGGCAACCTGCCGGGCTTCATGTTCTTCCACGGTGGCGGCTGGGTGCTGGGCGACTATCCGACCCACGCACGGCTGATCCGCGACCTGGTGGTGCATTCCGGCGCCGCGGCGGTCTACGTCGACTACACCCCCTCGCCCGAAGCGAAATACCCGACTGCGATTAACCAGGCCTATGCCGCCACGAAGTGGGTGGCTGACAACGGTAGCCAGATCGGTGTCGACGGCTCGCGCCTAGCCGTGGCCGGCAACAGTGTCGGCGGCAATATGGCCGCCGTGGTCGCCATCAAGGCGAAAGAGGCTGGTACGCCGAAGCTGCGTTTTCAGTTGCTGCTGTGGCCGGTGACCGACGCCAGCTTCAACAACGCCTCCTACAACCAGTTCGCCGAGGGACATTTTCTCACCCGCGGCATGATGGAGTGGTTCTGGGACAACTACACCACCGACCCCAAGCAGCGTAACGAGATCCACGCCTCGCCGCTGCGCGCCAGCCTGGAACAGCTGCAAGGCCTGCCACCGGCCATGGTGCAGAGCGCCGAGATGGACGTGCTGCGCGACGAAGGCGAAGCCTACGCCCGCCGCCTGGGCGCCGCCGGCGTCGTGGTCAGCGCGGTGCGCTACAACGGCATGATCCACGACTACGGCCTGCTCAACGTGATCGCCGAGGTGCCTGCGGTACGCACTGCCATGCAGCAGGCTGGCGCGGCGTTGCGCGAACACCTGGCCTGAGCGCCACAGCCCGATACCAGAATCGCAGTTACATCCAATCCAGGTGGCGGCCGCTCTGCAATAGTCCTTTCGCCTACCCGACGGCAACGACCGACGGGATGCGTGCATCGTCCACCGCCCCACCAACAGGTAACCGCTATGAGCAATCCAAAAACCGAAGTCCTGACCCCGCACAACAGCCAGTTGATCTTCATCGACCAACAGCCGCAAATGGCCTTCGGCGTGCAGAGCATCGATCGGCAAACCCTGAAGAACAACACCGTGGGCCTGGCCAAGGCGGCCAAGATCTTCAACGTGCCGACCATCATCACCACGGTCGAGACCGAGAGCTTCTCCGGCCACACCTACCCCGAACTGCTCGCCGTATTCCCCGACGCGCCGCTGCTCGAGCGCACCTCGATGAACTCCTGGGACGACCAGAAAGTCCGTGACGCGCTGAAGAAGAACGGCCGCAACAAGGTCATCGTTTCCGGCCTGTGGACCGAGGTGTGCAATACCACCTTCGCCCTTTCCGCCATGCACGACGCCGGCTACGAGATCTACATGGTCGCCGACGCCTCCGGCGGCACCTCGCAGGCCGCCCACGACTACTCCATGCAGCGCATGATCCAGGCCGGTGTGGTGCCGGTGACCTGGCAACAGGTGCTGCTGGAGTGGCAACGCGACTGGAAGAATCGCGACACCTACGACGCCGTCATGGCCTTGGTCAAGGAGCACTCCGGCGCCTACGGCATGGGCGTGGACTACGCCTACACCATGGTCCACAAGGCGCCTGAGCGTGTCGAGCACGGCCCGACCCTGGCCCCTGTAGCGGCGCCCATCTGATCTCATGACGGCGGAAACGCCCTCGACTCGACCAGCAGCGCGCATCGGTGCGCGCCGCTGGATCGACAAGACCAAGGCCTCGAGCAGAGTCTCCAGCATGAGCGAGACGCAAGCGGAAACCGTCACCCTGGTGGTGCGCCATCAGGTTCGCCCCAGCCACGTGCCACATTACGAGGCCTGGTTACGGCGCATCATCGCCACCGCCAGCCAATGCCCCGGCCACCTCGGCGTGGACGTGGTACGCAGCCGCCAGCCCTGCGTGGCGCAATTCACCTGCGTGCTGCGTTTCGCCAGCCTGCAGCAGCTGCAGGGCTGGATCGAGTCGGAGCAAAGGCGCCAGCTGATCGCTGAGGTCGAACCGCTGCTGCGCGCAGGTGACCAGTTGGAGATCGCCCAGGGCAAGGAATTCTGGTTCATGCCGGAAAGCGCGCAGGCGCCGCCGCCCCGCTGGAAACAGGCCTGCGTCACCTTTCTGGTGATCCTGCCGCTGAGCCTGCTGGTGCCGCTGCTCTGGCAACCGCTGTTCCACCATATTCCCTGGCTCGGCGCTTACCTGCCGAGCAACGTCGTGATCACCCTGAGCATCGTCCTGCTCGTGGTGTACCTGTTCATGCCCATGGCCACGCGGCTGTTCGACGCCTGGCTGAACCCAACCGTAGATGAGGATCGATCATGAGCCAGGACCCCTCCGACCCGAAACGCCGCCACTTTCTCGCCACCAGCAGCGTCCTTGGCGCGGCCGGGGCATTGTGGTCAGCCCTGCCCTTTGCGGCCATGGCCAGCGACTCATCCACCAGTTCATCGGGAGGCAACATGAGTGCCGATCTCATTCTCTACAACGGCCGCCTGCACACGGTCGACCGCGAAAAACCCCAGGCCAGCGCCGTGGCCATCAAGGACGGGCGCTTCGTCGCCGTCGGCAGTGACGCTGAGGCCATGGCCCTGCGCGGCGATGCCACGCGCGTGATCGACCTGCAAAAGCGCACGGTGATTCCCGGCCTCAACGACTCGCACCTGCACCTGATTCGTGGCGGCCTCAACTACAACCTGGAGCTGCGCTGGGAAGGCGTGCCGTCGCTGGCCGATGCCCTGCGCATGCTCAAGGACCAGGCTGACCGCACGCCGACGCCGCAATGGGTGCGCGTGGTCGGCGGCTGGACCGAATTCCAGTTCGCCGAGAAACGCCTGCCGACCCTGGATGAACTGAACAAGGCGGCGCCGGACACCCCGGTGTTCGTCCTGCACCTCTATGACCGCGCCCTGCTCAACCGCGCGGCATTGCGCGCCGTGGGCTACGACAAGAACACACCGAACCCGCCCGGCGGCGAGATCCAGCGCGATGCCAGCGGCGAGCCCACCGGCATGCTGATCGCACGGCCCAATGCGCTGATTCTCTACGCCACCCTGGCCAAGGGTCCGAAGCTGCCGCTGGAGTATCAGGTCAACTCCACCCGCCAGTTCATGCGTGAGCTCAATCGCCTAGGCGTGACCAGCGCCATCGACGCCGGCGGCGGTTACCAGAACTACCCCGACGACTACCAGGTGATCCAGGAGCTGGCCGACAAGGATCAGCTCACCGTGCGCATCGCCTACAACCTGTTCACCCAGAAGCCCAAGGAAGAGCTGACCGATTTCAAGAACTGGACCAGCAGCGTGAAGCTGCACCAGGGCGATGATTTCCTCCGCCACAACGGCGCCGGTGAAATGCTGGTGTTCTCCGCTGCCGACTTCGAGGATTTTGTCGAGCCGCGCCCGGATCTGGCGCCGAGCATGGAAGCCGATCTGGAGCCGGTGGTGCGTCATCTGGTCGAGCAACGCTGGCCGTTCCGCCTGCACGCCACCTACGACGAATCCATCTCGCGCATGCTCGACGTGTTCGAGAAGGTCGACCGCGACATGCCGTTCAACGGCCTGCCCTGGCTGTTCGACCATGCCGAGACCATCAGCCCGCGCAATATCGAGCGGGTACGCGCACTCGGTGGCGGCATCGCCATCCAGCACCGCATGGCCTTCCAGGGCGAATACTTCATCGACCGCTACGGCGCCAAAGCCGCAGAAGCTACTCCACCGATTCAGCGCATGCTGGCCGAAGGCGTGCCAGTCGGCGGCGGCACCGACGCCACTCGCGTGGCCAGCTACAACCCCTGGACCGCGCTGTACTGGCTGGTCAGCGGCAAGACGGTCGGTGGCACCACACTCAACCCACAGGGCTTGTCACGCGCCACCGCGCTGCAACTGTTCACCCACGGCAGCGCCTGGTTCTCCAGCGAACAGGGCAAGAAGGGCCAGATCAAGGTGGGGCAGCTGGCCGATCTGGTGGCCTTGAGCGCGGACTTCTTCAGCATCGAGGAAGAGCAGATCAAGTGGCTGGAGTCGGTGCTGACCATCGTCGGCGGCAAGGTGGTGCATGGCACCGGCGAGTTCGACAAGCTCGCCCCGCCGACGCTGCCGGTACTGCCGGACTGGTCGCCGGTGGCCATGGTACCCGGGCACTGGAAGCCGACAGCCGTCCCCATGGCAGCCAGCATCCACCAGTGTATCGGCGCCTGCGCAGTGCATGCCCACCAGCATGACCGTGCACGCCGCAGCAGCATACCGGTGAGCGACCACCAGGGCTTCTGGGGCGCCTTCGGCTGCTCGTGCTTTGCCTTCTGACATGGCCAGCGATAAACCTTCGCCCTGGGGCGCACTCAAGCACAGCACCTTCCGCTGGCTGTGGCTGGCCAGCATCGCCTCGAACATCGGCACCTGGATGCACGAGGTGGGTGCCGGCTGGCTGATGACCAGCCTGTCGACCAATCCCATGCACGTGGCGCTGGTACAGGTCGCCGGCTCCGCGCCGATGTTCCTTTTGGCGCTGCCGGCCGGGGCCATGGCCGACATCATCGACAAGCGTCGCTACCTGCTTGGCGTGCAGTTGTGGATGGCGGCAGTGGCGACGCTGCTGGCCACCCTGACACTGCTCGGGCTGACCACGGTCTGGCTGCTGCTGGGCATGACCCTGGCCATGGGCGTCGGTACCGCCTTGATGATGCCGGCCTGGTCGGCGCTGACGCCAGAGCTGGTAAGCAAGCGCGACCTGCCCTCGGCCATAGCCCTGTCCAGCCTCGGCATCAATGTCGCCCGCGCACTCGGCCCGGCAATCGCCGGGGTACTGGTCAGCTTGAGCGGTCCCTGGGCGACCTTCGCCCTCAATGCCCTGTCGTTCTTCGCGGTGATGGCGGTGCTGCTGACCTGGAAGCGCGAGCGCCAGGTCGCCAGCTTCCCGGCCGAGCGCCTGCTGGGCGCCATGCGCGCCGGCTGGCGCTATAGCCGCGCATCGAAACCACTGCAGGCGGTACTGGTACGCGCCGCGGCGTTCTTCGTCGGCGCCAGCGCCGGCATGTCGCTGCTGCCGTTGATCGTGCGCGGCGAGCTACAGGGCAGCGCTAGCGACTTTGGCCTGCTGCTGGGTAGCGTTGGTATCGGCGCAGTACTTGGCGCCATGCTGCTGCCCAAACTGCGTGAGCGCACAAGCGCCAACAAACTGGTGGCCATTGCCAGCGTGCTCTACGCACTGGTGCTGCTGGCCCTGGCCTGGGTGCGTGACTTCGCCGTGCTGCTACCGGTGATGCTGCTCAGCGGCGCGGCTTGGATCGCCGTACTGTCGAGCCTGCAGGTCAGCGCGCAGACCTCGGTGCCGGATTGGGTGAGAGCCCGCGCGCTGTCGGTGTATATCCTGGTGTTCTTCGGCAGCATGGCCGCTGGCGGTGCGCTCTGGGGTTATGTCGCCAGCCAGGCATCGATTTCGGTCGCACTGTTGGCCGCGGCTGGTTGCCTGGCGCTGGGCTTGCTGCTGACGCTGCATTTCCCACTGCCGGTAACCGAAAGCGAAGATCTCGCCCCGTCGCTGCACTGGCCTGCGCCGATCCTGGCTGACGAAGCCGATCTGGAACGCGGCCCGGTGATGGTCACGCTGCAGTACGACATCGCGCCGGAGCATGCACCTGACTTCCGCCAGGCGATGGCCGAGGTCGCCCGCATGCGCAGACGCAACGGCGCGTTCTCCTGGGGGCTGGTACAGAACAGCGAGAATCCACGGCACTGGCAGGAGTTCTTCTTTGATGAGTCCTGGCTCGAACACCTGCGTCACCACGGTCGGGTAACGCGCGCCGAGCAACGCATCGAGGCTGCTGCCAGGCATTTCCAGAACCCGGACGTGCCCGTGCATATCGAACATTTTCTAATGCCAGCCAAGGATGTGCTCCATGCCACCCCCTGAGGACGGCAACTGCCCGAACCAGGGCGTGACAGGTTGAGTGCAACATGCCTCGTCACGCCCTGTTCATTCACGGCACCTGGCTCACACCAGCGATCTGGGAGCCATTTCAGAGACGCTTCAGCGCCTGCGGTTATCGCTGCACGGCGCCACCTTGGCCGGTTGCCAAAGGTGGTCGACAACCCGGCATCAGCGCCCTCCTCACCCACTACGAAACACTGGTACGCAACCTGGAGCAGCCGCCGTTACTGATTGGCCATGACCTCGGTGGTCTGCTGGTGCAATTGCTGCTCGACCGCGGCCTGGGCCAGGCCGGCATCGCCATCGACCCACTGCCACCGCGCGCCGGTTTGCTGGGCTTGTATAGCACCTGGCCATGGCTGTTGCCCTGGGTGGGTTGGCGTAACCTTCTTTACATGACACCGCAGTATTTCGCGCGCAATATGGCGCAAACGCTGACACCTGCAGAGCAAAGCGCCGCCTATGCGCGCCACATCGTTCCGGCGCCTGGCCGGGTGTTCGTCGAGGCTGCGCTGGGCATCGGTAGCACCGTCGATTTCACCAACGGCGAACGTGCACCTCTGCTGCTGCTGGCTGCAGGCAATTCCCACACCGTTCGCGCCAACGTAGTGACCGCCCTCTATCGTCGCCACCGAGGCTCTTCAGCCATCACCAGCTTCAAGCAGTTCCCCGGCTACAGCCACTGGCTGATCGCCGAACCCGGTTGGGAAAGAATTGCCGACTACAGCATCGAATGGGTTCAGAACCAAGTTGGACGTTTTTAAATCACACACCCCACAAGCTCGCCTCGGCGTCATGGCAAGCCTGTTTTGCCTGGTGCTTTTCAGCGCTGCCGCGCTGGCCGACAGAAGCGCCCTGGAGCAGCAACTGGAACATCGGCGCTGGACGCTCAACGACGACAGCCCTAGCCAGATCGGCGCTTTGGCCGAAACCCGGGACGGCTACCTGTGGCTGGGCACTCACGACTCTCTGTATCGCTTCGATGGTTTCGACTTCACCCGATATCGCACACCCGCTGGTCATGAACTTGGCATCGTCTCCAGCCTGCTGGCCAGCGACGCCGGGCTTTGGGTCGGCCTGCGCAACGGCGGTGTTCACCTGATCGCATCGGTGGAAGAACAACCCAGCAGCTTCGATCTGGCCCGCGGCGTAATCTACGCCCTGGCACAGACAGCAGACGGCAGCGTCTGGGCTGCAGCCAACGACGGCCTGATGCGTTTCGACGGCAAGCGCTGGCAGCAACTGGGCATCGCGGACGGTTTTGTCGGCGAGAATGCCTACAGTGTCTTCGTCGACAGCAGTGACCGTCTCTGGGTGGCCGATGAACAACGCCTTTATGTGCTGCCGCCTGGCGCCCAGACGCTGCACGACACCGGCATTCGCAGCCAACGTACTCGCCAGATCGCGCAAGCCGCTGACGGTGCACTGTGGTTGATCGAGCGCGACCGCGAGAGCCTGCTGCGGGTAAAGATCGATCAGCCGCAACTGCAGGCGACCCACATAGCCCTTGGCGAAAGAGCCAACGCCATGCTGTTCGACCAACATGGCTGCCTCTGGCTGAGCACCGCTGGCGGCGGTTTGCTGCATGTGGCCAATCCCAACGAGCATGGCAGCGGCAGCTTCGATGATATCGAGCGACTTTCTTCACGTGATGGTCTGAGCTCCAACTTCGCCTGGCCGCTGCTGGAAGACAGCGAGGACAGCCTGTGGATCGGCACGCAGAACGGGCTTGATCGGCTGCGCGAACGCCCTCTACGTCCTTCAGGCCTTCCGCCCGAGGCGCACAACCTGGCGATTGCAGCCGATGACACCGGCAATCTCTGGGCCGCCAGCAGCAACCTGCCGCTCATGCGCCTGGATGCACAGGGTTTGCACGAGCTGCCGTTGCGTACACCGATCAGCGCGATCAGCAAAGATCCTGGAGGCTCTGTCTGGCTGGCCGGCTCCGAGGGTATCTGGCGCATCACTGGCGAGCAGTTGGAAAAAGTCTCCGCCCTGCCGGTCGAGCGTGATCTGGATTCCTCGGTGCGCACCCTGCTGATCGATGATCAGGGCGCGCTCTGGCTCTCGCTCAACCGTCAGGGCCTCTACGTGCTGCGCGATGGCAACTGGCAACTGCTTCCTGCCCCCAGCGCGGACCCGGCACAACTGATGCCGGTGAGCTCTGCCCTCACCCCTGATGGCAGACGCTGGTTCGGCTATCGCAACAACCTGATCGTCAGCCATGACGATCAGGGTGAGCGCCACTGGGGCAGCGCCGATGGGCTGGATATTGGCCATGTTACGGCGATGGCCCATTCGCAGGACCACAGCTGGTTCGGTGGCCAACGCGGCCTGGCGCGCTTCGATGGCAAGCGTTTCCAGCATCTGCCGCTGAGCGAGAGTGGGCTGTTCGACAATCTCTACGCGATCATCCCGGTTACCGGCCCTCGGGGCGAAGATCTCTGGCTGCAAGGCAAAGGTGGCGTCTTTCAGTTACCGGCCGAAGAGATCGCAAAGGCGCTGAACAATCCCAAGCACCATATCCATTACCGTACCTACGACCTGCAAGGCGGGCTCGCCAACGACCCGCACCAGGTGCTCGCTCTGCCAACAGCCGTGCGCAGCAGCGATGGTCGCCTGTGGTTCGTCACCCGCAACGGCGTGGCCGGCTTGAGTCCGGATCGGGAGATTCATAGCTACAAGCCGCCCAAGGTGCGTATCGACTCGTTACTGGCTGACGGTGCGACCATCTCCTTGCGAACGCCACCAACCCTGCCCGCAGACAGCAAACGCCTGGTCATCCAATACGGTGCCCTGAGCCTGTCCGCACCAGAGGGCCTGCATTTTCTCTACCGTCTCGATGGATTCGACAGCGAATGGCATTCCGCCGGACGTCAGCGCGAGGCGACCTATACCGGCCTGCACGCCGGCGACTATCGCTTTCGCGTACGCGCACTCAATCAGAATGGCGTGGCCAGCGAGGAGGATGCCGAACTCAGCTTCAGCATCGACCAGGTGTTCTACCGCCATCCGCTGTTCATCCTGAGCATGGCACTGGTCGTGCTGCTGACCCTGCACCTGCTCTATCGCAATAACATGCAGCGCGCAGCCGAACGCCTGCGCACACGTCTGGAAGAACGCCACAACGAGCGTGAGCGCATCGCCCGCGAGTTACACGACACCTTGCTGCAGGGCGTGCAGGGGCTGATGCTCCACGTGCAGGCCGCGGCAGACAGTCTGCCAGCCGACCAGCCGGCGCGAGGCAAGCTGGAGAATGCCCTGGATCGTGCCGATCAGGTGATCGCCGAAGGTCGTGAGCGGGTACGCAACCTGCGCCACGCACAGGAGGCGTTGAACGACTTGCCAAAGACGCTGCACGAACTCGATCAATTGCACGAACATACCGATACCGAGTATCGGGTCGAGATTGCAGGCACACCCTGCGCCCTCCATCCGGTGGTACATGACGAGATCAGCCAACTCGCCCGCGAGGCGGTCAGCAATGCCTTCCGTCATGCCAGGGCTCGTCATGTTCGCGTGCAGCTGGATTACCATCCCCGGCAGTTTTCACTGCACGTTAGCGACGATGGCCGCGGCCTGCTGGCCGAATACCTGCTGGGCGCAGAGCCGGTCGATCACTGGGGCCTGAAAGGCATGTACGAACGCGCCGCCAAGATTGGCGGCACGCTTAATATCGACAGCGCCCCCGGCCACGGCTGCCATGTCAGGCTGACCCTGGCCGGACCATTGGCCTATCGCCAGTCGCCCCCTCGTGCGCGGCGCTGGCTAAACTGGAAACGATTGATCAGGAGCTCGCAGTCATGACCGCTGCCAACCCCATCCGTGTGCTGGTCGCCGACGACCACCCTCTGCTGCGCGAGGGCATCGCTGCAGTGCTCGCCGGGCAGGCGGATATCGATCTGGTCGGCGAAGCCAGCGATGGTCGTGAAGCACTGGAATGTTTTCGTCAGCTACGCCCCGACGTCACCCTGATGGACCTGCAGATGCCCCATATGAACGGCATCGACAGCATCCTGGCGATTCGCGGCGAATGCCCGGATGCACGCATCGCCATCCTTACTACCTATCGCGGTGACGTGCGTGCGCTGCATGCGATCCAGGCTGGCGCGCAGGCCTATCTGCTGAAAAGCACGCTGCGCAAGGAGCTGGTGGAGACCATTCGCAGTCTGGCCGCCGGCAAACGCCATATTCCGCCCGAGATCGCCGCCGACCTGGCCCAGCACATCGGCCAGCAGTGCCTCAGTCCACGCGAAGTGGAGGTTCTGCAGGCAGCAGCTCTGGGTTATTCAAATCGCGATATTGCGCTGCAACTGCGTATCACCGAAGACACGGTCAAAGGCCATATGCGCCTGATCATGGACAAGCTCGGCGCCAACAATCGCACCCACGCCGTGGCCATCGCCGTGCAACGCGGCGTGCTGGAGATCGGCACCCCACTTTAGTGTTGTCACCCTTCCCCTCCTTGTGAGCTGTGCGCCGCCGACTGCGCCGCGCATGCTTTACAACCAATAAGACAAGGAGGCTGGCAATGGGCTCGTTCGGCGAACTTCAGGCAATTACGCCCTGCTTGCACCAGGCCAGGCCAGACCCGCAGCTACTGGACCGTATCGCTGCCTTGCTCGCGGAGGCGGAAACGCAGTTGCTGGTGGACACGCAAAACGCCTACCTGCAGGTCGAGCAGGCCATGACGCTGCTACGCCAGGTCAACGCCAACAAGCAGTGCGGCATTGGTCATTGCGCGAACGGTCTGACACGCTGGCAGACGCGACGCCTGGATCAGTACATCAGCGACAACCTGGCCGCTGCCATTCGTACCTGCGATCTGGCCGCCCAACTCAAACTGAGCAGCAGCCATTTTTCCCATGTGTTCAAACAGACCTTCGGCATCACACCACTGGCCTACGTGGCACGCAAACGCATCGAAGCAGCCAGGGAGATGATGCTGGCCACCGACCAGCCATTGACGCAGATCGCCCACGCCCACGGCTTCTGCGATCAGTCGCATTTCACCCGCACCTTTCGCCGCGAGACCGGATTGAGCCCCTTGGTATGGCGGCAGCGCTGCGCCTCACGGACGCAGGCCATCTCCGAACCGTGATCAGCCGAGCATAGTCACGTGGCGTGGGTGACTGGCGACGCGATCGAGCCAGGCGCGAACCGCCGGGAAGGCTTCGAGGCTGAAGCCGCCCTCGTGAGCCACGTGCGTGTAGGCATACAGGGCAATATCGGCGATGGAGTAATGCTCGCCGACCAGATAGGGCGTACGTTCGAGCTGCTTCTCCATGACCTTCAGGGCCTTGTAGCCGAGCTTCAGGCAGCGCGCGTGCTCCTCGCGGCGTTCCTCGGGCATGCCCTGATAGAGCTGGATGAAACGCGCCACCGCAACGTAGGGCTCGTGGCTGTACTGCTCGAAGAACTGCCACTGCAGCACCTGGGTACGCAAGCGCGGCTCGGTCGGCAGGAACTCGCTGCCATCGGCGAGGAAATTGAGGATGGCGTTGGACTCCCACAGACAGGTGCCGTCTTCCAGCTCCAGCACCGGGATCTTGCCGTTGGGGTTCTTGGCCAGGAAGGCTTCGCTCTGTGTCTCGCCCTTGAGGATATCGATGGGAATCCACTGGTACTCCTTGCCCAGCAGATGCAGCATCAGCTTGACCTTGTAGCAGTTGCCCGAGCGGTAGTCGCCGTAGACCTTAAACATCGCGTTGCCCTCCCCGTGTTTCCTTCTTTTACCTGTAGGAGCCGGCTTGCCGGCGATCCGTCTTAGCAAGTGCATCGCCAGCAAGCTGGCTCCTACACTACAAGTCTCTACTTCGCCTGTGCCTCTTGAATTACCGTCGCCAACCGGCGCAGCCCCTCACCCAGACGCTCCGGCGCCACGTGGCTGAAGTTCAGTCGCAGGTGGCCTGGGTTGGCGTCCGGATCGATGAAGAACGGCTCGCCCGGCATGAAGGCGACGTTCTGCGCCAGCGCCGCGTCGAGCAGCGTACGGGTGTCGAGCGGCTGCTTCAGGGTCAGCCAGAAGAACAGGCCACCCTGAGGAATTTCCCACTCGGCCAGATCACCGAAGTGCTCCAGCAGCGCGGCCTGCATGGCGTCGCGGCGAATGCGGTAGAAGTCGCGCAGCTCGGCCAGGTGGCCGCGGTACTGCTCGCTGCCCAGCCACTGCAGCGCCTGCCACTGACCGATGCGGTTGGTGTGCAGGTCAGCCGACTGTTTCAGGCGCAGCAGGTGCGGATACAGGTCCTTGGTGGCGATCAGGTAGCCCACACGCAGGCCCGGCAATAGCGTCTTGGACACGGTGCCGGTGTAGATCCAGCTGGCCTTCTTGAGGCGGCTGACGATGGGGGTGGCGCTACCGGCATCGAACACCAGCTCGCGGTAAGGCTCGTCCTCGATCAGGGTCACGCCGAACTCGTCGAGCAGGGCCGCCACGGCTTCACGCTTGGCTTCGCTGTAACGGGTGCCGGACGGATTCTGGAAGGTCGGGATCAGGTAGGCGAGAGCCGGCTTGTGATTCTCCAGACGCTGACGCAGAGCCGCCAGCTCGGGGCCGTCGGCCTCCTGCGGTACGCTGATGCAGTCGGCGCCGAACAGTTGAAAGGCCTGCAGGGCAGCCAGGTAGGTGGGCGCTTCGAGCAGCACTTCGGTGCCCGGATCGATGAACAGCTTGGACGCCAGGTCCAAGGTCTGCTGCGAGCCGCTGACGATCAGCACCTGGCTGGCATCGCAGGGTACGCCCAGGGCACGCGCCTCGGCAGCGATGGCCTCGCGCAGCGCCGGTTCGCCTTCGCTCATGCCGTACTGGCCCATGCTCGCCGGCATCTCGGCCCAGTCCACCTTCGGCAGCATCGGCTCGGCCGGCAGGCCACCGGCAAAGGACATCACTTCCGGACGCTGCGCCGCGGCAAGAATTTCACGGATCAGGGAGCTTTTCAGGCGGGCGATGCGTTCGGAGAAGGCCATGGGATGTCCTGGGGTGCAAAAGTCGTTGGAATTAAGTCAAACTGCTTGACCGAAACTACGCCGCCGACCAGAGATACGTCAATATGACTGACCTAAAAAATTTCTCCGAGAAGTTTTTGACGTCGCCCGCCGAGGGCACGCCGGCCGGCCGTCATGGCGCGCAGGTCATCAAGAATTCAGCCGCTCAGCAGGCCGCCATGGAAGCCTTCTTCTTCGGCTACCAGGCCTTCACTGCCAAGCCCGACGAGATGCTCGCCAAGCGCGGCCTGTCACGCGTGCATCACCGCATTCTGTTCTTCATCGCCAAGTACCCGGGCCTGAATATGACCGAGCTGCTGGGTTACCTGGGCGTGAGCAAGCAGGCGTTGAACATGCCGTTGCGCCAGCTGATCGAGATGAATCTGGTGCAGAGCGAGGCTGCCGCGGACGACAAGCGCAAGCGTGTGCTCGGCTTCACCGCCGAAGGCGCCAAGCTGGAACAGGCCCTGCGCCGCGAGCAGGCGCGCCTGCTGCAACGCGTATTCAGCGAGATGGGCGAAGAGGCCGTGCAAGGCTGGCTGGCCGTCAATCACGCCCTGGCACGCAGCCGCCAGGAACGCACCTGAGCATCGTCGTCACAAGCCCCCCGTAGGAGCGAGTTCTGCTCACGAACCCTCTTGTTCGCGAGCAGAGCTCGCTCCTACCGATTCAGCCTGTTTTTCCATTCCCCCGCACCACCGGTCATGCCACGCCAACGCGTGATTGCACCCTGACACGACCTCTGCAATCATATGCGAATCATTATCACCTTAACTTAGATCTCGCGAGGTGCGCGTGTCGGTTCAGGATTCCAGCAATCAGCAGCTGGTCGGTGTGCTTTATCGCGATCACCGTGACTGGCTGTTCGGCTGGCTGCGCAAAAGCCTGAACTGCGCGCAGCGCGCCGAAGACCTGAGCCAGGACACCTTCGTCCGCCTGCTCGGTCGCGCTGACCTGCACACCCCGCGCGAGCCCAGAGCCCTGCTCACCACCATCGCCAAGGGGCTGTTGGTCGACCAGTTTCGCCGCCATGCGCTGGAACGTGCCTATCTGGAAGAACTCGCGCTGGCTCCGCAAGCCGTGCAACCCAGCCCGGAAGAACAGGCCCTGGCCCTGGAGCAACTGGCCGAGATCGATCGCCTGCTCGGTCAGCTGTCGAGCAAGGCACGCGTAGCGCTCCTCTATAACCGTCTGGATGGCCTCGGTCATGCCGAGATCGCCGAGCGCCTTGGCGTGTCCCCGTCGCGCGTGCGTCAATACCTCGCCCAGGGCCTGCGCCAGTGCTACATCGCGCTGTACGGAGCGCCGCAATGAGCCAGGTCTCGGCTCGCGTGCTCGACGAGGCCATCGCCTGGCAGCTGTGCCTGGACTCGGGCGAAGCCAGCGAGCAGCAACGCCACGACTTCACCGACTGGCTGGCCGCGCACCCGGAGCATGACCTTGTCTGGCGACGCCTCGGCGGCATCGACCAGCAGCTCTCTGCCGCCAGTACGCCGATGGCACGACGTGCCCTGTTGCAGAGCAGCGTCAGCCGTCGCCGCAGCCTGCGCCGCCTTGGCGGTAGCGCCCTGGGTCTGCTGCTGGCCGCGGGCATAACGCTGGTGCTGCTGGCTCAGCAGCGCCCGCTTGGCGATTACCTAACCGACTACCATACCGCCAGCGGAGAACAACGCGACCTGCTGCTCGCCGACCGCAGCCAGGTGCGCCTCAACAGCCGCAGTGCGCTGGATATCGCATTCGACGACAACGAACGACGCCTGCACCTGCGCAGTGGCGAAATCCTGGTTCAGACCGCCAAGGGCGATACCCGCCCCTTCATCGTCGAAACGGAGCAGGGACGACTGCGTGCGTTGGGGACGCGATTCCTGGTCCGACGCGAAGGTACTGCGACCGAACTGATCGTGCTGCAGTCGGCAGTCGCCGCCAGGCCGCTGGCGGGCACGCACGAGCGCATCATCCACAGCGGCGAACAGGTGCGCATGGACAGACAGCACCTCAGCGACAGCCACCCAGCGCCCACCGGCGCCGATGCCTGGAGTCGCGGCATGCTGGTGGCGGACAACCTGCCCTTGCAGCGTCTGATCGATCAGCTCGGCGAATACCGCGGTGGCTATCTGAGCCTCGATCCGAGCCTGGCCGGGCTGCGCATCAGCGGCAGCTTTCCACTGCACGACAGCGACAAGGCGTTGGCCGCTTTGGCGCTGAGCCTGCCCGTGCGCACCGAGCAATTGGGCCCCTGGTGGACCCGTGTGGTGCCGGCAGAAAAATAATTTTCTCCGCCCCTGTCATTTTTCTTTCCTGCTTCGGCAAAAGGACATTGAGATACATTAACTCTTAGGAGACGTTCGCAATGTCCTTCCGCCCTGCCCCCTTCCGCCACACGCTGTTGGCCCTGACCATCGCCTTTGCCGGCCATACCGGGCTGGCCCATGCCGAGGTCTACCAACTGCCTTCCGGTCCTCTGGCAGCCACGCTCAACCAGATCGCCAGCCAGGCCGGCGTGACCCTGAGCATCGACCCAGCCCTGACCGCGGGCAAAAGCTCGGCACCGGTCAACGGCGACTACGAAGCCATCGAAGCCCTCAATCAGGCGCTGCGTGGCACTGGCCTGCAGTTGCAAAGCGGCAATGGCGGCGCCTACAGCCTGGCCCCTGCAGCAGAAGCGGCAATGGCACTACCGGACGTCACCGTGACCGCCAGCGAACAGGCCGCCGAGACCGCCTGGGGCCCAACCCGCGGTTACCTGGCCAACCGCACCGCGACCGGCACCAAGACCGACACGCCACTGCTGGAAACCCCACGCTCGATCTCCGTCGCCACCCGCGAGCAGATGCAGGACCGCAAGGTGCAGAACCTCGATGATGCCGTGCGCTACATGCCGGGCGTCATCGCCAGCAGCTACGGCAGCGACAGCCGCGCCGACTGGATGAAGATCCGCGGCTTCGAACCGATCCAGATGCTCGACGGCCTGCCGCTGCCCAAGGGCAGCTACACCATGGCCAAGCTGGAAACCTGGAACCTGGAGCGCGTCGCCGTGCTGCGCGGCCCGGCCTCGGCGGTGTATGGCCAGACCCCACCAGGCGGTCTGGTGGACGCCGTCAGCCGCCGCCCACAGGCTGAAAGCAGCCATGAAGTGCAGGTTCAGGTCGGCAACTACAATCACAAGCAGATCAGCTTCGACAGCACCGGCAAGATCGATGACGACGGCCGCTTCCTCTATCGCTTCAGCGGTACGGGTCGGGACAGCGGCACCACCGTCGAGCATATCGACGACCAGCGCTTCAACCTCGCGCCTAGCCTGACCTGGAATATCGCTGACACCACCAAGCTCACCTTCCTCGGTCAGTTCAACCGTGACGATACCGGCGGCACCAGCCAGTTCCTGCCGCTGCAAGGCACCAAGCTGAGCACCCCGGCCGGCAAGGTCGACTACCACAAGAACCTCGGCGACCCGGACTGGGAGTTCTACGACAAGACCTTCTACGCACTGGGCTACGCCTTCGAGCACCGCATCAACGACACCTGGCAATTCAACCAGAACCTGCGCTACAGCAAGCTCGAACTGGATAACCAGATCATCACGGCCGGGGGCTGGGCAACCGCCGTGGCTGACGACGGTACGGTCGCACGCGGCGCCAACGTCTACGACGAAAACATCAGCCATTTCGCCGTGGACAACAATTTCCAGGCGGACTTCAACACTGGCGCCATCGGCCACACCCTGCTGCTGGGCCTCGACTACCTGCGCGTGGATACCGATTACCGCTGGCTGTACGGTTCTGCTCCCAGCAGCAACATCATTCGCCCGATCTACGGCCAGGATTTCAGCGGCGTCAGCTACACGGCTTACCAGGACTACAACCAGAAGCGTCGTAACACAGGCCTTTACCTTCAGGACCAAATGTCGCTGGACAACTGGCGCGTGACCCTCGGTGGCCGATGGGACCGTCTGGACACCGACTCGGTGTTCCACAACGCCAACGATGCCAAGGATAGCCGTCGCGACAGCCAATTCAGCGGCAATGCGGCGCTGAGCTATGTGTTCGACTCCGGCTTCACGCCCTATGTGTCCTACGCCGAATCCTTCCAGGCCGAAGCGGGCGGCAACGGCGGCGCGGCGTTCAAACCCAGCACCGGCAAGCAGTACGAACTGGGTATCAAATATCAACCGCCGGGTAGCGACATGCTGTTCACCGCCGCTGTCTATGACCTCACGCGGCAGAACATCGTGACCACCAACATCGCCGGCGCCACCGAGCCGGTCAGCGAGGTAGAAGTCCGCGGCCTGGAGCTGGAAGCCACCGGTAGTATCACCGAGAACCTCAGCCTTACCGCCTCCTACAGCTACACCAACAGCAAGATGACCAAGGTCGGCGATCCACGCGACAAGAACCGCGCCCTGCCACTGATCCCCGAGCATCAGGCCTCGATCTGGGCCGACTATGACTGGAGTCAGGGTGTGCTGGCGGGCTTCGGCGTCGGCTTTGGCGCCCGCTTCGTCGGTTCCACCGACAACATCTCTGTCGGTAGCATGGGCTTCGTACGTGATCCTTCCGACGGCCACAGCAGCGCCTATACCGTCTACGACGCGGCGGTGCGCTACGACCTTGGCCAGATCGACGCCAGCCTGCGTGGCGCCAGCGTGTCGCTCAACGCCAACAACCTGTTCGACAAGGAATACCTGGCCACCTGCGATGGCTTCTACTGCTATGCCGGCGACCCACGCCGGGTCACGGCCAGCCTCGACTACAAGTGGTGATCGGCTGAAAAAACAGGAGCCGCCCGATGGGGCGGCTCCTGTCGTTTTGGGCCTTGCTAACTCGCAGCCCCCTGCAACTCGGCAGCGCCTCTGAAGAACACCAGCCCCTGCGCCACGCAAACCGCCAGTGCCGGCACTATAGCCAGCGGCAAAAACAGCACACTGGCCAACATCACACCGCTGGCGATGGACAGCCAGGCCATGACCCGCAGAGAGGCGTACCCCAGCCTCACCTTGAGCAGGAGAATACCGAACCAGGTAATGCCGAGCCCCATGAGTACCATCAGGCCCAGGTAGGCGATGGTCAGCACGCTAAGCGCCTTGAACAGTTGATCCCCAACCATGAAGTCCATCACCCCGCTGACCAGGGCAAGAACAACGATGATCCAGACCGGCCAGCTCAGCCCCGGCGCAGCAAAACGCTGCTCGATGAAACTCTTGAGGCGGATCAACAAGTAGTTGCCCAACAACATCAGCAACAGTCCCAGCCAGCGGGTATAGCGCTCGACCTCCTCCAGCTCTGCCTGGCCCAGCCAACTGCTAGCGAAAATAACGCCCAGCATCAGCGCACTGCCCAGCGCAGACATCAGCGCCAACCAGCCAAGCACCTGTAACTGACGCGCGCTCCAGCCCGGAAGCTGCCGCACCGGCTGGTCATCGATCAGTTCGACCTGCGGGGCACTGTAGGGGTTGTCCGGCTGCATGAGGCTTCCTTGTCTGCAAAAGATCAAGGCTAACCATCCACGCTGCGCTTGACCAGACTGTACGGTTCAACCCACCGGTGGCTGTACCGCGACGGCGTGGCGGCCGCGCAATAGGCTTTGCCAGTCACCGGAGAACGACCATGTCCACCGAACTGCTGCTCGCCTTCATCGCCTTCGCCTTCGTCACCTCGGTAACGCCAGGGCCCAACAACATGATGCTGCTCGCCTCCGGGGTGAACTTCGGCGT
Source organism: Pseudomonas sp. GW6 (assembly GCA_048065775.1). Classification (GTDB taxonomy): domain Bacteria; phylum Pseudomonadota; class Gammaproteobacteria; order Pseudomonadales; family Pseudomonadaceae; genus Aquipseudomonas. The sequence goes on along the minus strand of JBLUOL010000066.1, from coordinate 3,984 downwards.
GCGCCGCAGCATTCCGCACATGCTCGGCATCAGCCTGGGTTTCATGCTGCTGGTGGCTGCCGTGGGCCTGGGGCTCGGCCAGGTGTTCCAACGCCTGCCGGTACTGCACGACGTGCTGCGCTATGTCGGCGCCGCGTATCTGCTCTACTTGGCCTGGAAGATTGCCCAGTCCGGCGCACCGCAGAGCCGCGAGAACCCTGAAGCGAAGCCGTTCACCTTCCTGCAGGCGGCGGCCTTTCAGTGGGTCAATCCCAAGGCGTGGATCATGGCCATTGGCGCCATTACCACCTATACCCCACAGGATGGTTTCTTCAGCAACGTGCTACTGATCGCAGCCCTATTCGCGCTGGTCAACTGCCCCAGCGTGGGGTTGTGGACCGTCGCCGGCAGCATGCTGCGCAAGTGGCTGGACAACCCGCGTGCGTTGCGCGCCTTCAATATCGGCATGGCGCTGCTGTTGGTCGCCTCGCTGTATCCCATCATCGTCGACACTGGAATGTTCTGATGCAAGACGCCGCCCCTACTCGTCTGCGCCCCCTGGCGGACACCTCCACCTCGGCCGTGGTCGCTGGCTTCATCGCCATGCTCACCGGCTACACCAGCTCCCTGGTGCTGATGTTCCAGGCCGGCCAGGCCGCCGGCCTCACTGCAGGGCAGATTTCCTCGTGGATCTGGGCGCTGTCCATCGGCATGGCGCTTTGCTGCATCGTGCTGTCGCTGCGTTATCGCGCGCCGGTGATGATCGCCTGGTCCACTCCCGGCGCTGCGCTGCTGATCACCAGCCTGCCGCAGGTGTCCTACGGTGAGGCCATTGGCGCCTACATCCTCGCCTCAGGGCTGATCGTGCTGATCGGCCTGACCGGCACCTTCGACCGCCTGATGCGCCGCATCCCCGGCTCCATCGCCGCCGCTCTGCTGGCCGGTGTGCTGTTCAAGATAGGCCTGGAAATCTGCGTGGCCGCCGAGCAGCAGCCCATACTGGTGGTTGCCATGCTGCTCGCCTACCTGCTTGGCAAGCGCCTGTGGCCACGTTACTCGGTGCTCTCCGCGCTGATCGTCGGCAGCGTGCTGGCAGCGGTCTTCGGCCTGCTGGACTTCACGAACTTCCAGCTGCAGCTGGCCACGCCGGAATGGACTACACCGAGCTTCTCGCTGGCCGCCGCCATCAGCATCGGCATTCCGCTGTTCATCGTCGCCATGGCCTCGCAGAACCTGCCGGGCATGGCCGTACTGCGCGCCAATGGCTATGACGTACCGGCCTCGCCGCTGCTGACTAGCACCGGCCTCGTGTCGATCCTGATGGCACCGTTCGGCAGTCACGGCATTCACATGGCCGCCATCAGCGCCGCCATCTGCGCCGGGCCGGAAGCCCATGAAGACCCGCGCAAGCGCTACACCGCGGCAGTCTGGTGCGGGGTGTTCTACGCCATCGCCGGCATCTTCGGCGCCACCCTGGCCTCGCTGTTCGCGGCGCTGCCGGCGGCGTTGATCCTCTCCATCGCCGCGCTGGCACTGTTCGCCTCGATCATCGGCGGCCTGACCCAGGCCATGAGCGAGCCCAACGAGCGCGAAGCGGCGCTGATCACCTTCCTGGTCACCGCCTCGGGCATGACCCTGGCCGGCGTCGGTTCAGCGTTCTGGGGCATAGTCGCCGGCCTGCTGACCCTGGCCGTATTGAACTGGGGCAAGCGCTAACTCCGATGCAATCCAGGCTACGAGCGGTAGCGTGCGCCGTGCGCACCACTGGATAACAGCGTGTTCAAGCGGTGCGCACGGCGCACCCTACTGTTCAGCCACCGTTTCGTGAGCCAGCTCGGCGCCGTGCATACGGTTGACCCACAGCCCGAACAGCGCCGCGGTGACGAACATGATCAGGCTGTAGATGGCCGCCGGAATCGCCATGGTCGGGTTGTTCAGCAGCGCCGGGCTGAGTGCCAGGGCGATGGCCAGGGTGCCGTTGTGGATGCCGATCTCCATCGCGATGGCAATCGCCTGACGCAGATTGAGCTTGAGCAGGCGTGGCACGCAGTAGCCCACCGCCATGCTCAGCAGGTTGAAGGCCAGTGCCGCACCGCCGACCGCAGGCGCGTAATCGACAAAGGTGCGCCAGTCCTTGGCAACCGCCAGCAGGATGATCAGCAGCAGGAACAGTGCCGAGACGATCTTCACCGGTTTCTGCATGCGCTCGGCGAAGCCGGGGAAACGGCTGCGCAGCCACATGCCGACGGCCACCGGCCCGAGAACGATGACGAACACCTGCACCACCTTGGCGAACTGCAGCGGGATAGCCTGATCGGCGGACATGAAGTAGGCCAGCGACAGGTTGACGATCAGCGGCATGGTCAGAATCGCGATAACCGAATTGACCGCGGTGAGAGTGATGTTCAATGCCACGTCGCCATGGGCCAGGTGGCTGTAGAGGTTGGCCGTGGTGCCGCCCGGCGAGGCCGCCAGCAGCATCAAGCCGACGGCCAGAGCCGGTGCCAGGCCGAAAGCCTTGGCCAGGAAGAAGCACGCCAGCGGCAGCAACAGCAGTTGGCAAGCCAGGCCGATCAATATCGGTTTGGGAAATTTGGCCACGCGGGCGAAGTCGGCCAGGCTCAGTGACAGGCCAAGCCCGAGCATGATGATGCCCAGCGCAGCGGGAAGGAAAAACGTCAGCAAGGGATCGGCGGTCATTATTGTTATCGCTCCAGTTGAACCTGGCAGGATTGTGCTGAGTCAGGGCCACTGCTGGCAGTGGCCCTGCGAGCCAACCTTAGCCGACGTGCAGACGACCGAGCTAGAGCCTTTATATCGCCGTGGCGCCACCATCCACGGCTAACGCCTGGCCAGTGGTGAACGCGGCGTGGTCGCTGCACAGATAGAGCACGGCAGCCGCGATCTCCTCGACCTTGCCGATACGCCCGACCGGGTGCATGGCGGCGGCGAACTCGGCCTTCTTCGGGTCGGCTTCGTAGGCGCGGCGGAACATGTCGGTATCGATCACCGCTGGGCATACCGCGTTTACCCGCAGTTTCTTCTTGGCGTACTCGATCGCAGCAGATTTGGTCAGGCCGATCACCGCATGCTTGGAGGCGGCGTAGATGCTCATCTTTGGCGCGGCACCCAGGCCGGCGACCGAGGCGGTATTGACGATGGCGCCGCCGCCCTGGGCCAGCAGCAACGGGATCTGGTGCTTCATGCACAACCACACGCCCTTGACGTTGACACCCATGATGGCGTCGAACTCGGCTTCGTTACCGTCGGCCAGCTTGCCCTTCTCGATTTCGATACCGGCGTTGTTGAAGGCATAGTCCAGGCGGCCGTACTGCGCCACGGTCGCATCCATCAGCGCCTTGACTTCGGCATCGCGGGTCACGTCGCAACGCACGAAGCAGGCCTCGCCGCCGGCCGCGCGAATCAGCTCGACGGTGCCCTCGCCACCGGCCACGTCGACATCGGAAACCACCACCTTGAGCCCTTCGGCAGCGAAGGCCTGGGCGGTGGCACGGCCAATACCGGCTGCTGCACCGGTGACCAGGGCGACCTGGCCGGAAAACGTCATGCTCATGTCTGCTTCCTCGCAGCGATTCTTGTTGAATTGGCGAGGAGTCTAGCCAGCAAGCCAGACGGTGAGCAGCACTATCAGGCTCTGGAGTGAAGGGTCATGCAGGGCGCTGATGGCGACTCCACCAGCGCGGCGTCGCGATCAGCGGGTAGCCCGGATGAAATCCGGGACAGATCGGACGGCATACCAGCCCCCCCCCGGATTTCATCCGGGCTACAGGGCTCAGGCGCGCAGTTCGGCAACCACCACTGCCAGCGCCTGCGCCGGATCGGCAGCCTGGCTGATCGGGCGGCCGATAACCAGATAATCGGAGCCGGCCTCCAGCGCCTGGCGAGGGGTGAGGATGCGCTTCTGGTCGTCGGCGTTGCTGCCGGCGGGACGAATGCCCGGCGTGACCAGTTGCAGACGCGGCTGCACGACCTTCAGAGCCTGCG
>JBLUOL010000065.1:0-25508 GCA_048065775.1 Pseudomonas sp. GW6 | reverse complement strand
GCGGGCCACGTTGGTCAGCGCCTCCTGCACCAGGCGATAGAGATGGGCCTTGCTCGCCAGCGGCAGGCTCGGCAGGTGCTCGCCCAGTTGCAGACGGCAGCGAATGCCTTGCGCCTGTTGCCAGTCGGCGGCCAGTTGCTGCAGCGCCGGGCCGAGTTCCAGGCGCTCCAGCACTACCGGATACAGATCGCGGATCAGGCTGCGAAAGCCCTGTTGTAGGCGCTCGCAGTTGTCGTCGAGCAGGCGCGCGGTGTCCTGCACCTTCTGCGGCCGGTCGGCAATCACCTTGAGCAGGCAGGCCTGGGCACGAATGCCGCTGAGGTATTGGCCAAGGTCATCATGCAAGGTCTGGCCGAGGCGCGTGCGCTCGCGCTCCTGCAGTTCCAGCAGCGCCTGAGTAAGCTCGGCATTGTCCGCCTGCACCTGCTGCAGGGTGGTGGCCATCTCGTTGAAGTGCGCCGCCAGGTGCTTGGCCTCGGCCAGGCCGTGGTCACGCAGGCGGGTGTCGAAGTGACCGGCGCCGACGTCGCGCAGACCGGCGAGCAGCTCGTCCAGCACGCGTCGAGCCCGGTGCACGGCAAAGCGAATGGTCAGCAGGCTGAGGATCAGGGCGAAGGCGCTGAGCAACAGCAGTTGCAGCAGCGAGTCCTGGATCTCTTCGATCTCATCGAAAGGGTCGAGAGCGATATGCAGCTCGCGGCCATCGGCCAGCGGCCAGGCATCGCTCACCAGCGTCGTCGAACCCAGCAGGCGTTCGGCGATCCAGCGCTCGATCAGGCTCTTGCTCTGCGCCCTGGGCTGATCGCCCGGGCGCAGCCAGCTCACGCGGATATGCCGCAGGTTCTCGGTCAGCTCCGGGCGCAGGCTGCCGGGATTGCTGCGCGCCACTTCGCCGAGGTATTCCACCACGGCTTCGGCGGCCCGTAGCTCGCGCTGCACATCGTGGCTGGCCTGGCGCAACAGCAGCGCCAGCCCGGCCAGGGTCACCAGCACGAACAGCAGGCTGACACCGAGGTTGATGCGGCCGATGGCGGTCATCTACTTGACCACGAAATGACCGAGCATGCCCTTGCCTTCCAGGCCCTTGGCGTAGAAGCGGTATTTGCCCGGTTTGACCGGCAGGAAGAAGATCTCCGCCTCGCCGGCGTCCTCGAACTCCAGCTCGGTGAGGGTCACCGCCTTGATCTCCACGCCGCCGGCCTCGACCTTGCGCAGGTAGATGGACGTGGCGAACTCGGGGGCCTGAAAGGCGTATTCCTTCTGCCCGCTGGCGATGATCTTGAGCTGGTAGGCCTGGCCGGTTTCCAGTTGGTACTCGTTCTGCGACATGAAGTAGTCGCTTTCCTCGCTCCCCAGCACCAGGTCGGGCAAGGCGACCGGCCGGCGGGTCATATCGCCGGCGGCGTGCAGTTGATCGACACCGAGCAGGCTGATGATCAGCAACAGCGGCAGTAGCAGGGCCTTGAAAATACGCATGGCGTTCACCTGTTCTTGTTATTGGACGTCGCCTGCCATGCTAGGAAGTAAAGGCCCGCACCGGGTTACTACCTTGGTACTGCCCAGCTGGCACTTTGGGCAGATTTCCCGCCAGATCCGGGCCCAATGCCCATCGCCCCTGCTCTACCCGCCACCATCGGCGCATCCATCCGCCACCATCGAACTAAATACCGCACGTACCCGGCTTGTTAGCCTGACTCACCGCTTCACCCTCTTGGAGTACCGCCATGCGTCATCTCGCCTGCCTGCTGCTGGGCACACTGCTGAGCACGCCGCTGAGTGCCGGCGACGACGAACAGACGCGTATCGCCCGCGAGATGATCCAGGTGCTGGACGCCTATGCGGTATACAAGATGGGCGACTTCGACGAGGCCTTCGAGCGCTATCGCCAGCTCGCCGAAGCCGGTAACCGCCAGGGCATGCTCAACCTCGGCAACATGTACGCCGCCGGCCTGGGCACCGCAGCCGACCTCGAGCAGGCGTTGACCTGGTACCAGCGCGCCGCCGATGCGGGTGACGCCATCGGCATGTACGAGGTGGCCCGCGCCCATGACCTGGGGCTGGGCACCGAGGCCGACCCGGACCAGGCGGCGCAGTGGTATCGACGAGCTGCCGAACAGGACAACGCCGAGGCGCAGTGGACGCTGGGTGAACGCCTGTACGAGCAAGGCCAGCACAGTGTCGGGCTGAGCTGGATACGGGCCGCGGCCAGGCAGGGAGAACATCCGCAGGCCCAGCAGTTTCTCGCCAGCCGCGAAGGCAGCCGCACCACCATCACCCCGACCGAGCACGAACGCCGCGCCGCACTGGCGGCCCTCGCGACGGTCGACCAGGCAGCCCAACGCCAGGATGCCGTGGCACTGATGACGCTGATCGACGATGACGCGCAGATCCTGGTGCGCCTGCCGCACGAGCGTAACTGGCAGCATCTGAGCAAGGCGCAGCTGCGCACGCTCTGGCAGCAGACCTTTGCCCAGGCCGACGAGTACAGCTACCAGCGCAATGAGCCCGAACTGATAAACGCAGGCGGCACTATCCTGGCCTTCTCGCTGATCCGGGAGAAGCTCAAACGCGGCGACCGGATACAGCAGCTGGAAATTCGCGAAAACGCCCAGTTACGCATCCGCGACGGCAAGGCCAGCATCCATGGCCTGCGCCTGGATATCCGCCAACAAGGCGAGTGAAGGCCTTGAAGAACGGCCCTGAAGAGCTACGACCTTTGTACTAAGCCGGCGCGACCTTGGGCATATTTCCCGACCTGGCGACGCTTCCTATGCTGGCGACACCCTTTGCAGGAGTCGTCCCATGCACCGGATCAGTTGCCGCCTGTTGTTCTGCCTCGCTGCCATATTCAGCTTGGTGGTCGAAGCCAGCGCGAACGAGCTGCAGGTGCGCATCGGCTACCTGGCTCATCAACCACCACGCGGGCCCTTGCTGTCCAACGTCATCCCCGAACCGCTGGACGCCGGCCGCCGTGGCGCGGAGCTGGCGATCATCGATAGCAACAGCACCGGGCGCTTCCTCAAGCAGAAGTTCGAACTGCAAAGCGCCGAGAGCGAGGATGCAACCGAGCTGCTTGCTGCCGCCGAACAACAGCATCAGGCCGGCATTCGCCTGTTCGTAGTCAATGCCCCGGCCGCTACCCTGCGCCAGCTCAGCGAGCGCCTGCCGGACAGCCTGCTGCTCAACGCCGGCAGCGCCGACGACGGCCTGCGCCGCGAGCAATGCCTGGGCAACGTGCTGCACACCCTGCCCAGCCGCGCCATGCTGGCCGACGCCCTGGCGCAGTTCCTCGCCGTGCGCAAATGGACACGCTGGCTGCTGGTCACCGGCAGCACCGAGGACGACATCGCCTACGCCGACGCGCTCAAGCGCGCCGCCAAACGTTTCGGCCACAAGATCGTCGCCGAAAAGCCTTGGAGCTTCGACAACGACCAGCGCCGCAGCGCCCAGGCGGAAATGCCGCTATTCACCCAGGCCAGCGAGTACGACGTGGTGTTGGTAGCCGACGAGCGCGGCGACTTCGGCGAATACCTGCCTTACAACACCTGGCTACCGCGCCCGGTGGCCGGCACCCAGGGCCTGACCCCGACCGCCTGGCACAAGACGGTGGAAACCTTCGGCGCCGCGCAGTTGCAGAAACGCTTCGAGGAACTGGCCGGACGCTGGATGAACGACCGCGACTTCGCTGCCTGGATGGCCGTGCGCAGCGTGGCCACGGCCATCACCAAGCAGCGCGCCGCCGAGCCGCAGGGCATTCGCCACCAGCTGCTGAACGAACAACTGCCGCTGGACGGCTTCAAGGGTCGCAAGCTGAGCTTCCGTCCGTGGAACGGCGAGCTGCGCCAACCGATTCCGCTGGTGCATCCACGCGCCCTGGTCAGCACCTCGCCGCAGGATGGTTTTCTCCATCCCAGTAACGAGATGGACAGCCTTGGCTACGACCGGCCCGAGGTGAGCTGTGATCTGGCGGGTATGTCCCTGTAGGAGCCGGCTTGCCGGCGATCATCGCAAAGTATCGCCCGCAAGCGGGCTCCTACAGAAAAGCAGAACACCTGTGGGAGGCGCTTTAGCGGCGACTGTCGCGGCTGCGACTGCAGGGATGCAGGAGATAGAACGAAGCAGGATGCCCGAGTCGAAAGCCCCTCCCACAAAAGCAACGGCTACCAACAACTACAACAAGAGGATCAACCCCATGCGTCTGACCCGTCTCGCCTGCGCCGTCGCCTTCGGCCTGGCCTGCCACTCGGCCTTCGCCGCTACTGCCTACGTGTCCAACGAGAAGGATGACAGCATCAGCGTCATCGACCTCGACAGCCTGGAAGTCACCGCCACCCTCGATGTCGGCATGCGCCCGCGTGGGCTGCTGCTGTCTTCCGACAACAAGCTCTTGTACATCTGCGCCAGCGACTCGGACCGCGTGCAGGTAATGGACCTGGCCACGCGCAAGATCATCAAGGAGCTGCCCTCCGGCGCCGACCCCGAGCAGTTCGCCCTGCATCCCAACGACCGCTGGCTGTACATTTCCAACGAAGACGATGCCCTGGTAACGGTGGTCGACACCCAGAGCGACGAAGTGCTGGCGCAGATCGAAGTCGGCGTGGAACCCGAAGGCATGGCGGTGAGCCCGGACGGTAAGTGGGCGGTCAACACCAGCGAAACCACCAACATGCTGCACTGGATCGATACCAGCACCAATCAACTGGTGGACAACACCCTGGTCGACCAGCGCCCGCGTCACGTCGAATTCGACAAGGACGGCAAACGTCTGTGGGCCTCGGCCGAAATCGGCGGCACGGTGACGGTGCTGGACGTCGACTCGCGCCAGGTGCTCAAGGTGCTCAACTTCGCCATCAAGGGCGTGCACCCGGACAAGGTGCAGCCGGTGGGGGTCAAGCTCACCGACGATGGCAAGTACGCCTTCGTCGCCCTCGGCCCGGCCAACCATGTGGCCGTGGTGGATGCCAAGACCTACGAGATTCTCGACTACCTGCTGGTCGGCCGGCGCGTCTGGCATCTGGCGCTCACCCCGGATCAGAAGCGCCTGCTGACCACCAACGGCGTCAGCGGCGACGTATCGGTGATCGACGTCGATACGCTCAAGGTGACCAAGTCAATCAAGGTTGGCCGCTATCCCTGGGGCGTGGTGGTCACGCCATGAATGCGCTGGAGGTGAGCGGCGTCGGTTTCGCCTATGGTGCCCGCCAGGCGCTCAACGACCTGGCCTTCGAACTGGCGCCGGGGCGTTTCGGCGCCCTGCTCGGCCCCAATGGCGCCGGTAAATCCACCCTGATCGCCCTGCTCACCCGCCTGTACGACCTGCAGCAGGGCGACATCCGCATCTTCGGCCACAGCCTGCGCGATGAACCGCGCCAGGCGTTGCGCCAGCTGGGTGTGGTGTTCCAGCAAAGCACGCTGGATCTCGACCTCTCGGTGCAGCAGAACCTCGCCTATCATGCCGCGCTGCACGGCATGCCGCGCCGCGAGGCGCAGGCGCGCATCGACGAGGAGCTGTTGCGCCAGGATCTCGCCGAACGTCGCCACGAAAAGGTGCGCACGCTCAACGGCGGCCATCGTCGCCGCGTGGAAATTGCCCGCGCCCTGCTCCACCAGCCGCGCCTGCTGCTGCTCGACGAAGCCAGCGCCGGGCTCGACCCAGCCAGCCGCTTGGCGCTGGGCCGGCATGTGCGCAACCTGTGCCGCGAGCAGGGCTTGTGCGTGCTGTGGACGACCCACCTGCTGGATGAGATCGAGCCCAGCGACGATCTGTTGATCCTCCATCGCGGCGCGCGCGTGGCCTGGGGCAAGGCCAGCCAGTTCGGCGAAGACCTGGCCATCAGCTTCGCCCGCCTCACCGGCGACGAGGCGCTGGGCCGTGGCTATGTGCGTGAGGCGCTGCGGCCCAGTTGTGGGAGGGGCTTTAGCCGCGAGATCCACCATATCGAAGAGCTCGCGGCTAAAGCGGAGCGCCGCCCGGCCACCCCCACAGATTCCAAAACGGAGCCGCAACCATGACCGCCTACTGGGAATGCCTGCGTGGCATCGTCCTGCGCGAATGGCTGCGCTTCGTGTTGCAGCGCTCGCGCTTTCTCAGCGCCCTGGTGCGCCCGCTGCTGTGGCTGCTGGTGTTCGCCGCCGGTTTCCGCGCCGCGCTGGGCATCGCCATCATCGAGCCCTACGACACCTATATCACCTACGACACCTACATCGTGCCGGGCCTGGCCTGCATGATCCTGTTGTTCAACGGCATGCAGGGCTCGCTGTCGATGGTCTACGACCGCGAGATGGGCAGCATGCGCGTGCTGCTCACCAGCCCGCTGCCACGCGCCTTCCTGCTGGTGGCCAAACTGCTGGCCACGGCGCTGATCTCGCTACTACAGGTCTATGCCTTCCTCGCCATCGCCTGGGTGTATGGCGTGCAACCGCCAGCCTGGGGCCTGCTCGCCGCGCTGCCGGCGCTGCTGCTGGTGGCGTTGCTGCTCAGTGCACTGGGGTTGCTGCTGTCCAACGGCATCCGCCAGCTGGAGAACTTCGCCGGGGTGATGAATTTCGTCATCTTCCCGATGTTCTTCCTGTCATCTGCGCTGTACCCACTGTGGAAGATGCGCGAGTCCAGCGAGTGGCTGTACTGGCTGTGCGCAGTCAACCCCTTCACCCACGCCGTGGAGCTGGTGCGCAACGCTCTATATCTGCGCCTGCATGTTGAGGCGCTGCTGATCTGCACCGGCCTCACCGTGCTGCTGACACTGCTGGCCGTGGCCAGCTTCAATCCGCAACATGCGGCGCTGCGCAAGGCGGGTTAACCAATAGGGAATCCCCCCGTAGGGCGGACTCAGGAGCGCCAGCGAACAGTCCGCCGCGCTTCGTCGCCTCGCAAACCTGATGGCGTACTGCTTCGCGAGTACGCCCTACGACAGATTCCAGGCACGCCCCACCAGCCATCTCTACTACTTTGGTACTGGTTTTCCTCTCCAACGTAGAATTCCCAAGCCTGCGACCATGGCCTGTAATACCGGCACAACAATAAGTAGAGACCTTGCCATGAAGTACCGTCTGCCCGTGCAAGCAGGCCTGATGCTCGCCTCCCTGCTACTGGTCTGCGTCGTGCGTGCCGAAGAGCTGTTCGATGCCGACGGCTATCGCAGCAGCCAGTACCGCAGCCCGACACCGTCAACGCTTGAGGGTGTTCAGGTTCTCGATACTCCCGCCCTGCAAAAGCTGCTCGACGAACGCCCCGATGTTCAACTGGTCGATGTCTACCGTCAGCTGTGGCGCCATGATCGCTTCATCGAAGAAGAGCCCCACGCCAACATCCCCGGCAGTCTGTGGCTACCCAACACCGGCAGCGGAAACCTGGAAGCGCTATGGCTGCGCTACTTCACCCATTACCTGAACCAGGCCAGTAAAGGCGACCTGGACAAGCCTTTCGTTTTCTACTGCCGCCCCGACTGCTGGCCGAGCTGGAACGCCGCGCGCCGCGCCCATGCCATGGGATACCGCCAGCTGTATTGGTATCGTGATGGTATCGACTCCTGGGAACAGGCCGGCCTGCCGATAGCGCCCGCCCAACCGGCCGAATTGCCTGCCGCTTTCCTCACGCCCACCGCCACACCATAATCACAACAACGAGGTGCAAGGCCATGTACAAGATTCTGATTGCCGACGACCATCCGCTGTTTCGTGAAGCCATCCATAACGTCATCGCCGACGGGTTTCCCGGCAGCGAGATCATGGAAACCGCCGACCTGGACAGCGCTCTGGAGCTGACCCAAAGCCACGACGACCTGGATCTGATCCTGCTCGACCTGAACATGCCCGGCATGCATGGCCTGGGCGGGCTGATGAACCTGCGCAACGAGGCGCCAACCATCCCGGTGGTGATCGTCTCGGCCGAGCAGGACAAGCAGATCGTGCTGCAGGCCATCACCTATGGTGCGGTGGGTTTCATCACCAAGTCCTCGCCGCGCGCGCAGATGACCGACGCCATTGCGCAGATTCTCGACGGTAACGTCTACCTGCCGCCGGACATCATCCGTTCGCAGAAAAGCGGCAGCTCGCGCCAGCACCACGACCACCACAGCATCGCCCCGGAACTGCTGCAGGCACTGACGCGCAAGCAACTGTTGGTGCTCGAGCGTATGACCAAGGGCGAATCGAACAAGCAGATCGCCTACAGCCTGGATATCGCCGAAACCACGGTCAAAGCCCACGTCTCGGCCATTCTGCGCAAGCTGGGCGTGCATAACCGCGTGCAGGCGATCCTCTCGGCCGGCGATATCGATTTCGCCTCCTACCTGCGGCGCTAGCTCCTGAGGAGTGACAGTCAATCCCGCACGCAGCACCTGGGCTCCCGCCTTCGCGGGAGTGACGAACGAGGTTGTCCTGACTCCCGTCATCAACCCGTGCTAAAACGGCGACCTCACCGATTGGAGCCCAGCATGCACATCCGTCCCTTCCGGCTCGCTGACGAAGCCGCCGTCGTCGATCTCTGGCAACGCTGCGACCTGACCCGCCCGTGGAACGATCCGCACAAGGACATCCAGCGCAAGCTGAAGGTGCAGCCCGAGCTGTTTCTGGTAGGCGAGATCGACGGCAAGCTGGTGGCCTCGGCCATGGCCGGCTACGAGGGGCATCGCGGCTGGGTCAACTACCTGGCGGTGTGCCCGGAGCAACGCCAGCAGGGCCTGGCCCGTCAGCTGATGGCGTATATCGAAGAGCAGTTGCTGGCCCTGGGCTGCCCCAAGCTCAGCCTGCAGGTACGCGATACCAATGCCGCGGCATTGGCTTTCTACGAACGCCTTGGCTACAAGGTCGATGCCTCGGTCAGCCTGGGCAAGCGACTGATCGCGGATGAGTGATGCCATATAGGGTTTGCCATGGGTACCGCGCTCAATTGCACGGATTCGCACGCCTCGGTGCGCACAGCGCACCCTACGGGGTGATCGATGCTTGGGCGTCGTAGGGTGCGCCATGCGCACCGGGGTTCACGACACTCTCAAGCCCCTGCCCCACGCTCCATCAAATGGCTCATCGCCGCCTTCAACTTCATCGGTCGCACCGGCTTGTGCAGCAGGCTGTGGCCCAGCTCGCGCATCTGCTGCTTGAGCTCGTTGCTGTAGTTGGCGGTGATCATCAGCGCCGGTAGCGGCGTGCTGCGCCGCGCGTTGATCTGCGCCACCGCGTCGACGCCGTTGCGCTCGTCGTCGAGGTGATAGTCGGCGATCAGCAGGTCGGCTTCGGCGTGGTAGTTGTCCACCTGGCACGCCAGGTCTTCTTCGCTCAGCGCGGTAACCACCCGGCAGCCCCAGCCTTCAAGCAGGGTGCGCATGCCGGCGCAGATCGCCGCGTCGTTATCCAGCACCCAGACCCGCGCACCGCTGAGGCGTTCGAGCAACAGATCCGGGCTGTCCTGCACCCTGCGCGCGCGTGGCGCGCGGCGGGTCAGAGGCACTTCCACAGCGAACATCGAGCCCTTTCCCTGTTGCGACGCCACACGAATGCGGTGGCCAAGCATGCCCGCAATCTTCTCGACGATCGCCAGGCCCAAGCCGAGGCCGCGATCCTGCTTGCGCTGCACGTTGTCGCCGCGCTTGAACTCCTGGAATACCTCCAGCAGCTTGTCCTGGGCGATACCGATACCGGTGTCCCAGACTTCGATGGACAGGCTGTTGCCGCGCCGCCGGCAGCCCAGCAGGATGCGCCCGCTGGCGGTGTAGCGAATGGCGTTGCTAAGGAAGTTGCGCAGAATCCGCGCCAGCAGCTGCACGTCGCTGCGTACCAGGGCCGAGCTGGGCAGGTAGTCCAGGCGCAAACCCTCGCTACCGGCGATCTGGTGATACTCGGCGGCCAGGTTCTCCAGCAGCTCGCTGACGGCGAACGGCGCGATATCGGGTTTGATCACCCCGGCATCGAGTTTGGAAATGTCCACCAGCGTGCCGAGCAGGCTTTCCACGTCCTCCAGCGAGTTACTGACGTTGCGCACCAGCGGCGCGCAGCCGGAAAGGTCGCGCCTCTCCAGCAAGGCGCTGGTGAACAGCCGCGCGGCATTGAGCGGCTGCAGCAGGTCGTGGCTGACAGCGGCGAGGAATTTGGTCTTGGACAGGTTGGCCTGCTCGGCTTCGCCCTTGGCCTCACGCAGGCGCGCCTCCATCTGCGTGCGCTCGTCGATCTCGCGGCGCAACTGGTCGTTCACCGTGGTCAGCTCGGCGGTGCGCTCGCGCACGCGCTGCTCCAGATGTTGATAAGCCTGGTGCAATGCCTCGGCAGTCCGGCGACGCTCGGTGATGTCGCGGATCAGCACGAAGATACCGACCACCTCGCCGCTGGCCTGACGGTTGGGCACGTAGGAACGCAGCATGTAGCGCTCCTGTCCGTTATGGTTGGTTTCGGCGAATTCGAAGGTCACACTCTCGCCGGACAGCGCCAATTCGACGTAGGGCTCCAGGCGCTGGCAATGCTCCTCGCTGTGCACTTCGCGCAGGCTCTGGCCGAGCATCGCGCCACGCGGCCAGCAGTACCATTCCTCGTAGACCTTGTTGGTGAATTCGTAGACCAGATCGGCCGACAGATAGGCGATCAGCGCCGGCACGTGGTCGGTGATCAGGCGAATCCAGCGCTCGCTGTCACTCAGTGCCTGAGCCTGGCGATGGCGCTCGGTGATATCGGTGAAGGTGTTGACGAAGCCGCCCGTAGGCAGCGGATGGGTGCGCACTTCGAGCATGCGCCCGTCGAACAGACGCACCTCCACCTGGCGCAGCGGTTTGCCGGCGGCATCGCGGCTGTCCGGGGTCAGCGGCTCAAGTTCGCTTTCCGCCATCACTTCGGCGAACGGCCGATGGGCGTTGATCGGCGCCAGGCCGCAGAGTTCGAGGAAACGGTGGTTCCACAACTCCAGCGCGCCATCGGCATTGACCATGGCCATGCCCTGCGACAGGTTGTCGACCGCGCGCTGCAGCAGGCGCGACTTCTGCGCCAGGGCCTGCTCGCGGCGCAGCGCCTCGCTCTGCTTGACCTCGGTGATGTCGGTATAGAGAATCACCAGCCCACCCTCGCGGGTCGGCCTCTCGCTGACCTGCACCCAGCGCCCGTCCTGCAGGCGGAACAGGCTCGGCTCACCCTCCTTGCCCAGCTGCGCTTCCACCACTAGGCCGGTGCTGCGGCTCAGCCGGCGAATTTCTTCCAACCGCGTACCGGTGCCGATGCGCGCGCGGCTGCGCGCCCACAGCGCCTTGAAGCGGCTGTTGAACAGCACGATACGCTGGCGGTCATCGAACAGCACGAAGGCGTCAGAGATGCTCTCGATGGCGTCGATCAAATGCTGGTGCGCGGTCTCGGCGCGCAGGCGTGCATCGCTGAGCAGTTGGTTGCTGGATTTCAGCTCGGCCATCGCCTGGTTCAGCGCATCGGTGCGTTCACGCACCTGCTCGGACAGCACCACCGAATGCTGAAAGGCCGCATAGGCATCGTCACCACGGGAATGGATCGACTCAACCCGTTCGATCAGCGCGGCGTTGATGCGCTTGAGCTTGGCGTTCTCCTGCTCCAGCGCCGCACAACGTGCCTGCAGCTCAGCGCTCGCCACGCCCAACAGGTCGGCCAATGGCGACACCGGTGAAGGTCTGGTTGATGTGCATGCCATTGAACTGCTCTCCGTAGGTGTTGAAGCCGATCACCCGCTGCTGGCGCAGCAGTGTGGCGACCGACTCGACGCCGCCATCGTTCTCGATCTCCAGGCGGCGCAGGAAGCAGTCGCAGCCGATGGTCAGCAGCAGCGGACCGAGTCGCTGCACCAACCCGGCGAACAACTGCTGCAGGTTCGGCAGCAAGGGGCCGGGGTGCATGGCGGTGAGGACGATGCCGTTCTCCACCGCGCAGTAGAAGGTCAGGCTGAGGTCGTCGTGCACCTGCTGGATCGAGCGCACGTAGTAGTGATCGCTGATCCGCACCGCCAGCGGATAGGCGGCGAACGCGCGCAGATCCAGAGCCTCGATCGGCAGGCCGATCAGGTCGGCATATTCCTGCGCGGCCGGCGCGGCATTGAGCTCGTACACCCGGCGCGTGGCGCTGTCGGCACGGGTCACCACCAGCTTTTCCGCACTGGGCTGGATGTGATGGGTGCTGAACACCTCGAACTCCAGCCAGGTATTGAACAGCACCACCACCGCCGCGCCGCTGTGGAAGCGCCCGCCGTGATAGACGTGGGTATGGGTCAGGTGGTTGTCGTCGCCAGCCGAACCGCCGAAGTGCGGGATGCTGCCCAGCGCCGCGCTGAGTGCGCCGAGCACCAATTCCTCGCGGCTGGAAAGGCCATCGAGCAGGGTCAGGGCGAAGCTATGGCCCTTGATCGAGGCCAGCTCGTTGCTGCGACAGTTCTTGACCAGGCCATCGACCAGTTGCTGCGCATCGAGCAGATTGAAGCGTTCCATCTCGTCGATCAGCACGCTGGCGATGGAGAAGCAGCGCAAGTCGAAGCCCAGCGCTACCACGCAGCCACGGCCATAGCCCTGCGGGGTGATCTCGCCGGCGCTGGTACAGCCGACCAGGCTGACGCCGCCGAAGTGGGCCTCCAGCGCCTGGCCGAGGCCGTCGAGGTCGTATTCAGCCGAGCAGAAGAACAGCACGAAACCGAGATAGGGATGGATCAGCTGACGTGCCAGTTCCTGGGCGGCCAATTCCACATCCTTCGTGCTGGAGACGGCGCTGAGCACGCCCTCCGACTGTTCCAAGGCCATATCACGCCCCAATGCACCTGCTGATCATGGGGAAATTCTACGAGGCCGGCGCTGCCCGCCCCATGCTACTTGAGTACTGGGTAGTCGATCCGTAGGGCGTACTCGCGAAGCAGTACGCGAGGCCCGCCGCAACCCTGGTCACGCCATGCATGGGTCGACAACCCGCTGCAATTCAATAGGTAGGGCGGGTGTAACCCGCCAGTGGGGCAACGGCGGGTTGCACCCGCCCTACAAACTGGTGCGCCGTGCGCACCAGCGTTCTTACGGAGCCGGCCAGAACATCAGGGTCAGCACGAACATCCCGGCGTAGAAGCCGATCTCCAGCGTTTCCGTCCACGGCTGGATGCGCTTGATCGCGCCATGCACATGCACCAGCACCATCAGCAGGGCCACCGCGGCCAGCACCTCGAAGGTCGTGTGCAGCGCTTCACCGGTCAGCGCGGCGCGCAGCATCAGCGCCTCGACGATCAGGATGAAGGCACCCAGACAGCGCCCGAAGTACACCGCCAGGTCCACATCCTGCGGAATGCGCCAACGCATCAGGCGCGCCCAGGTCAGCGGTACGAGGAAGATCGGTAGCGCGAAGAGCAGCGTGGTACTGATCGCCAGCACCAGCAGATAGGTTTGAGCCGATTCGCTCCAGAGTCCGATCATCAGTTTTTTCTCTTTCGATCCCTAAAAGAACGGGAGGCCCTTGGGCCTCCCGTCGTCCGCAAGCCATGTGGCTTACCAGCTGAGTACCGCACCGACGGCGAAGGTGTCGGTGTCCTCGTTCAGACCGCTGCCGGCGGCGGCATCGATCTGGTACTGGTTGTACTCGGCGACCAGCTTGAGGTTGTCGTTGATGGTGCGGAAATAGGCGATGCCGCGGGTCTCGTAGTCCGCTGCCACGCCCAGGCCGTTGCCGTCGTCCTCGGTCTTGCCGTAGGACAGCGCCACACGGTTCTTGCCCCAGGTGTAGGAACCCTGCAGCAGGTAGCCGTCGCTGTCGATGTCACGCAGGGTCGGCTCGCCCAGGTTGTTGGTGAAGAACGGGTTGATGCCCTTGGCCTGAAAGCCCGAACCGGTCAGCGACAGGCCGCCAAACTTGGCCTGCACGCCATAGCCAAGGCCCTTCGAGGTGACCTTGTCGACGGTGTCGTCGGTGTTCTCGGAGGTCTGGTAGGCGCCGTTGACCCAGGTGTAGATGGTCGAGCCGCCCACATCGAACTGGTAACTGACTTCCGATTCGAAACGCGGGTTTTCCTGGTAGGCCTTGCCGGTGGCGCTGTCGTCGTTGGTGTCGACCGGGTCCATGATGCCGACCGCAAAGCGCAGGCCTTCAGCCAGGTTGTTGTTGCGGTAGGTGATCTGCGAGGTCGGGAACGGGTACGGGTAGCCGGTGCCGATGTTGCCGAAGGACACGCCGTTGCCGTCCACCAGGCCGAGGGTATCGGAGACGTTGCCGTAACCGGCCAGCAGCTCGTCGAGGAAGATGTTGGAGCGCGAGAACAAACCGAAGTCCTTGCCCACCAGCACCTCGCCCCATTCCGGGCTGGAAACGGTGCCATAGAACTGACGAACGTCGATGGCGGTGTCGGTGCCGTTGGTTTCGCTGTCGTTGATGGTGACCCAGAAGGACGAGCGGCCGGTCAGCTTGAGACCATCGATCTGCTTGCCAAAGTTGAAGCCGATCCAGTTGGGCAGAAAACCCATCTTCACCCGCGACTGACGGCGGTCGAACTGCTCACCGTCGCGGTCCACGTCGCTGTTGACGTAGAAGGCGTTGATGTAACCGTCGGTGGAGAATGTGGTGTCGTCCTTGTCATACAGGACGATCTCGGCGGCGGCCTGCTGCGCGGTCGCCAGAGCGACGGCGGTGGCCAGGGTCAGGGGCAGAAGTCGAGTGATGGCGATCTTGTTGTTGTGCATAACGCTCTCCGCTTGAGTGGCGACCGCCAGGGCAGTCGTGTCGGAGGCGATTATCGAAAGCGGGTCCGGCGGGCCATACGCTGCCTTGGCAGCGATTCGCTGCTGCTTTGGCTGGGCGCTACCGTCGCGCTTCCGCCGGCTCGCGACCGACCTGCTACCGGTAGTGGGAGAAAGGTATTAGTACCGTGCCAGCCCTAGGACGTAGAAATGCACCAGCAACAAGCGGCGCAGCTGCACAAGGCTTCGCCCCGGGTCGGGGCTCCTACACAAGCACCAGACACTGCCTCACCCTGTAGGAGCCGCGCCCCGCGGCGAATCGAAAGAACGACGCAAAGCCAGAGCCTTGCACCGGACCGGGGCTCCTGCAGAAAAAATGGCGTGGGAAATTTGATCGCAGTCGCGCAAAGAGCGCTGAAGAGAACGCAGCCTAGGCCGGCGACGGAGTTCCGCTGGCCAACACGCGCCAGTCGCGGGCGCTTAGCAACTGCTCATGAGCCTGGAGCAGATCGTTTTGGGTCAGGGCTGTCAGCGCCTGCTGCACCCGTTGCAGGTGCACCTCGGGCAAGCCTGCCAGATGCAGCTGCCACAGCTGCTCGGCACGCGCCAGGTTGGCCTTGGCCGGGCTCAGCGCTGGCAGCAAGGCATCGCGGTAACGCGACAAGGCCGTATCGTCCAGTGCGGCGAGCGCCTGCCGTTGCTCGCGCAGAAAGGCGCGGATATGGTCGAAGATGCCGGCCGCCTCGCAGACGGGTGACTGCAGGGCAAACAACAGGCCCCGGCAACCCTCGACCTGGTGGAAACCGGCGAACAGCGCGTAACCCAATTGCAGCTCGCCACGCAGGCGCTGATAGAAACGCCCCTGCAGCACCTGGCCAAGCACACGCCAGGCAGCCTCGGTGCAGGCATCGACGGCAGGCAAGGGACAGAACAACAGCAACGCGGCATCCGTACTTGGCTGCGCGACCTGGTGCCAGTCGACTCCAGTCTCGATACACGGCGCGGGCGACAGATCCGTAAGCGCCTCGACAGCCACGCACGACTCGTTCAACTGCGCCTGCTCGCGCGCCCCAAGCCCAACACTCAGCCCTTCCAACCGCGAGGCCCTGGGTAGCTCGCAGAGCTGCGGCAAACGTTGCAGCAGCGCCCGCAACAACATGCCCTGGGAATCGGGCTCGACGGGTTCATCCCGCGCGGCCAACAGTAGCGGTACCAGCAAAGCACTGAAGGTCGGCAATAGTGGTGCCGACCCGCGCAATGAGAGACTCCAGCCAGCCGCTTGCACGCTCAGCTGGCTGACGATGCCCAGCCGCTCACCACGCCAGCGCAGATCGGTGCTGCGCGCCAGCAACCCCGCTTCGATGGCTATCGCATCACCCGTACCCGAACAGGGGCCGCGCCAGTAAAGCGCCGCCGGCCCACCCTCGGTCTGCCCCGGATGATGTCGCAACGCGGCCAACGGCAAAACGGCCGATGCCACGACAGCGCCGGCCAGTAACGGATCATCGCCAGGCAGCCGCCACGGGTGGTTCGGAATTGGAATTGGAGTTGGTGATGGCATCGGCAAGGCCTGCAATGGCAAATCCAATCCGATTGCCGGCCACGGCGGCTGCGCCTGCTCGCCGCACTGCAGTTCGATCAGCCCCTCACCACGAGCCAGACAAACCAGCAAGGCATTCAGATCGCGCAAGGTGTGGCTGTCGTCCTGAGCAGGCGTTTGCAGCTCCCTGGCCGCCGCCAACGGACTGAGCCCAAGCAACCTGAGCGCTGCCACCTGCTGCTGGTGCTGCAGTCGCAATGACCAATCTGCATGGCCCTGCAGCTGCGCGGCCCAACTCTGCACGGCCGCGCGTAACGCAGCACCCTGCTCCGCTGCTGCGCCGGGAAGGTCCAGGCGCAGCAGGCATTGCCCCCCATGCTGATACAGCACCCTTGCCTGCAACTGCCGACACAGCTGCAATTCACGCAAGCCGTCGAGCAAGCCGCCGGGCTCAGGGTCCTGCAAGGCATCCAGCAACAGATCCAACGATGCATTCAGGTGGGGGGTGTCGAGCTGCACGGCAAGGCCCAGGTACACACCGGGGTGTTTGTGTTGCAGGTGCAGGCACGGCGCTCGCAGCGGCAGCAGGTCCAGCGGCGGAGCGGAACAGGCGTCGCCCTCGCCTGCCGGCAACGCTCCAAGTAGCGCCTCGGCGATATCCAGCAACTGCTCGGCCGGTTGTGGGCCGACCAGAGTCAGGTGCATATGCCGAGCCTGGTAGTGACGCTGGTGATGATCACGCAGCGCCCGCTGAAATTCCGCGGACTCCACAACGAGTGTGCTGCGATCACCTGCCAGAAACGCGCCGCAGCGATGCCCGGCAGCGAGCGCCTGTCCCAGAGCATGATTGATGCGACTGTCGGCATCCTGGCTGCGCGCCTGGTACTCGGCGTGCAGCACCTCGCGCTCGCGCACCTGCGCGTCGAGCTCCAGCAACGGCTGGCCAAGCATATCCAGCAAACGCATCAGCGCCGGCTGCAGCAACTCGGCCGGCAGCTCGCAGACGAAATCGGTGTGGCGCGCCTGAGTCGAGGCATTGACGAGCCCGCCGTGGCGCTGAACGAACGCCATCAGCCCCTGATCAGGCGAATAATTGCGGCTGCCGAGAAACAGCAGATGTTCGAGAAAGTGCCCCAGGCCCGGATAGGCCGGTGGCTCGTCATGACTGCCGGCGGCCACACGCAGGCACAACCCTGCCTGTCGCGCCCAGGGCTGTTGCTGCGCACGCAGCAGAGCACCATTGGCCAGGCGCCGAACAGGGGCAGAACGTGGAGCGTGCAGGGTCATCGAGGGTTCTCTGGGCAGCCTAGCGTCCAGCTTCGACAACGAACCAGCGCCAGACAATGCTGCTTTCGGCTGGGTAAAACGCACCTTTGGTCGTAAAAGTGGTGCACGCAGAAACGCAAACGCCCCGACACCAGCCTTGCGGCGAGTGTCGGGGCGTCGATTGGCAGACGTCAGTTGCGGCAGTCTTCGATCAGGCCTTTGACCAGACCAATCATCAGCAACAACATCAGCACCATGAACGGCAGGGCCATGGCCACAGCACCAGCCTGAATGCCCTTGAGCGCAGTATCGCCGCCAATCACGAACAACGTGACGGTCACCAACGCGATCATCACCAGCCACAGCACGCGCTGCACCGGCTGGGTGTCGGGGTCGCCACCGGCCGACAGGTTGTCGATCACCAGCGCACCGGAGTCCACCGACGTCACCATGAAGAACACCAACAAGGCGACCACCAGCAGCGAACCGATACCGGCCAGCGGCAGCATTTCCAGGAACTGGAAGATAGCCATGTTGACGTCACTGAGGCCTGCCGCCAGAGCACCGCTGCCGTCGATCACCTGGGCGATGGCGCCGCCTCCAAAGGCAGAGAACCACAACAGAGTGACCACGGTCGGCGCCAGCATCACCATGCCCACCATCTGGCGCAGGGTGCGGCCCTTGGAAACGCGGGCGACGAAGATGCCCACCAGCGGGCCCCAGGTGCACCACCAGGCCCAATAGAACACCGTCCAGCCCTGGAACCAGTCCTGATCAGGACGATCGATCCAGTTGCTCAGTGGCAGGAACATCTGACCGTAGTCGACCGCTGCGCTCAGGGTGTTGGAGAAGAACGCCATGCCGCCAATACCGACCGCGACCAGCAGAAACAGCACCAACGCCAGCAGCATGTTGATGTTGCTCAGGACCTTGACCCCGGCATCCAGCCCCCGCCACAGCGAGAACGCTGCCAGACCAGTGACCGCGACGATGAACAGCAGCTGAAAGGCGAAGGTGTTCGGGGTGCCCAGTACGTGGGCAATACCGGCCGTGGCCTGCATCGCGCCCAGACCGAGGGAAGTGGCCAGGCCGAAGATGCTCAGCACCACGGTGAACACGTCGACCATCTGCCCCGGCAAGCCACGATGCCCACGCCCCAGCAGCGGCTGCAGGCCGGAGCTGAGCGACAGTGGCAGGCCCTTGTTGTAGGAGAAGTACCCCACCACCAGCGCGCTGGTCAGGTAGATCGCCCAAGGGTGAAAGCCCCAGTGATACAGCGTCGCGCCCATCGCCGCATGGGCGGCCTCCGGGGTGCTGGCAGCCACGTTCAGCGGCGTTTTCCACCAGGCGGTGTATTGCGCCACCGGCTCGGCGACGCCCCAGTACAGCAGGCCGACGCCCATGCCGGCGGCGAACATCATGGAGAACCACGACAGGGTGCTGAATTCGGGTTTGGCATCGCGCCCACCGAGACGCACCTTACCCAGCGGTGACAGCGCCAGACCGGCGCAGAACAGCACCGCCAGATTGCCCATGATGATGATGAACCAGTCGAAATTCTTCAGGATCCAGCCCTTGATGCCCTCCAGCGTCTCGCCGAAGACCACGGGATTGCTCAGTGCCAGGAGAACCAGCAACAGGATGATGGAGAAGGAAACGGGGAATATGACGCGATGGAAGTTCAAGCCGAGCACTCGAATATTCAAGTCTCGACCGACTATGTTTTCCGCAACCATAGGCTTCATGCACGCACCTCGATTTTGTTCTTGTAATAGTTTTCTCCGCATCCGGGCCGAGCCCTGCAGGTGCAGTTGGCGGCTCGGTAATCGCTGCGGGTGATCAATAGTCGAACAGGCCCGAATCCATCGACAAACCATTTAATCTGCGCGACTTATGACTTTTAATCATCAATCTGCACGATCACTCAGAGCGCCGCCAGAAAGCCTCAAAGCCATATTTCACAGGCGCTGGCGAGCCGCCAGGCAGGCACCTGCCGGCTCGTCGTTCTGGCTGAGCTTTGCGCATCCATTCGCAGGTAGGGATGGATCGTTCAGAGCCTCTGGCTGGGTGCCTCCTCGACTCGCTCCTCCACGCTGACCGCTGGCTCGATAACCGCAGCCAGGGTCGTGCAGGCAAGGGCATTGGGTGTGGCCTGATGCTGCAGCGGCGCATCGTCCTGCAGGTGCTCGCCGGTCACGCGCCCTTGTCCCACGGCAACCGCCAGTACCGCCGCGCTGATGGCAAAGAACAGGTAGAGGCTGGAGGGGCCGAAATGCCCCATCAGCGCACCGGCCAGCAGCGGGCCGATGCAGGCGCCCACACCGAAGGTAGCGAGCAACAAACCCGCCAGTGATACGCGTAGACGCGGCTCCATGTTGTCGTTGGCCAGGGCCACGCCCAGCGGGTACAGGCAGAACTGCAGGAAACCGATGCAAGCGCTGAACAACAGCAGCACGCCGAACGACAGGCCCTGATAGAACGCCAGCGGCAGGCAGGTCAGGATCAGCAACGCCGCCACACCGCGAATCAGGCTGGCGCGTGGCAGGCGATCCGACAGCCAGCCCAGTGGTAGTTGGGCAAGCAGCCCAGCCGCAATCGCCAGGGCCATGAACTGGCCCACTTCGACCGTGCTCAGGCCCTGTCGGCTGGCATAGATCGACGACAAGCCATAGAAACCACCGTTGATCATCCCCGAGATCAGTACGGTGAACAGCGACTGCGGCACTCGCTGCAAAAACAGACGCAGGTCGATCGGCTCGGAGTCCGGTAAGGTCGGATGGGTACTGCGGGTCAGCGCCACTGGCACCTGGCTCAGGGCGAAGGCGATGACCACGCCGAGTAGCGCATGCAGGCCGAGATTGCCGTCGATGCTCAGCGCCAGTTGACCGAGCATCATGCCGACGTAGGCCGCGACCATGTAGATGCCCAGCACCTTGCCGCGCTGATCGCTCTGCGCGCAGTCGTTGAGCCAGCTCTCCACCACCATCAGCTGGCACATCATTGCCACGCCGACGACAAAGCGCAGCAACAGCCAGAGCGGTAATGCCTCACTGAAGGCATGTGTCAGCACCGCCGCGCAGATGATGCCGGAACAGGCCACGTAGGTACGGATGTGCCCGACACGGCCGATCAGCACCTGGCCGACCTTGCCGCCGACCACCATGCCCAGGGCATTGGCTGCCATCAGCGCGCCGCCCCAGAATTCGGCGACGCCGCCGGCAGTCAGGCGCAGCGCCAGATAGGTCATCAGCAGGGTCGAGCCGAGCTGCATCAGCAGGCTGGCCAGATAGAGTGCAGCGAACGCCTGGGTCAATCCGAGCAATTGCTCACCCCTTTATCAACGACAACCACCACGCCTGAGCCGGGCGCGCAGCAAAATGGGACCATCGGTAATCCTCCCAGCGGGCGAACCCGATGCCGATGTTCGGCGAGTTCTCGTGGCTGATCGCCTGCGCGACGAAGGCGGCGCCGGACGGGAGGAACTTCAGATCGATGGTGATCGACCAACTGCGCCGGGAATTTCTCGGAAACGACCTGGCTCATAGCTCGCCCCGACTGTTCCAGGCCGCACCGATACCCTTGTCGCAGGCCGTGGCGAACACGCCCGGCTGCAGCTCGCCGAAGCGATGGCTTAACGGCACATCGCCCCACTGCGGGCTGCGCGCCAGGAAAGCCCTGCGATGATCGGTGCGTACCGACTCGCGCATGGTGCCGCTGCGGCGCTTGCAGTACGCGGGCACGTGCTTGCAGGTATTACGGGTGATCAGACGGCGATTCTGGGTCATGTGCACCGTGGTGCTCTCCTCCACCAGTTATTGTGGCCCACCCCAATCACAGCCAATCCGTTTGCCACGGGTAGCGCGACAGGGCTTCACAGCCGTTGGCAGTGATCAGTACCTGCTGCTCCAGCTTGATGCCCTCCTTGCCGCCCTGCTCGCCGATATAGCTTTCCACGCAGAGCACCATGTTTTCCTCGAATACGCCGTCGTAGCCGCTGCTGGCCCAGTCGGCGCCCTTGTGCGCCAGAGCCGGGTACTCGTCGACCAGGCCGACGCCGTGCACGACGCAGCAATAACGGTTGTGCCAGTAGGCCGGTGGAATGTCCCAGGACTGCTCGACGAACTCGCGGTGATTCAAGCCCGGACGCAACATCGCCATGTTGTGCTGTACCTGTTCATGGGCCAGACGATAGAGCTTGCGCTGCTCGGCGCTGGGGGAAACGTGGCCGACAGTCCAGGCTCGAGAGATGTCGGCGCAGTAGCCGTATGGGCCGATCAGGTCGGTGTCGAAGCAGACGATCTCACCTTCCTGCATCACCCGGTCGCTGGACTCCTGCATCCACGGATTGGTACGCGGCCCTGAGGCCAGCAGGCGGGTTTCGATCCATTCACCACCGTGGCGCACGTTCTCGTAGTGCAGCCAGGCCCACAGCTCGTTCTCGGTCATGCCGGGGCGCAGTGCATCGTGCATGCGCTGGATGCCGCGCTCGCACACGGCGATGGTCCAGCGCATCAACTCCAACTCCTCGGGGGATTTGATCCGCCGTGCCTGCTCCATCAGGCTGTGCCCTTCTATCAGCGCCAGGCCAGCCTCGCGCAGCAGGTCGAGGCCCTCCAGGTCGGCCTTGTCCACCGCCAGGCGCACCTTGTCTCCGGCATGCTGGCGAATCACCGCCTGTATATCGTCGGCCCAGGCCAGCGCCTTCTCGCCGATGCGCGAGCCGGCACCGAAATAGCTCCAGTTGATCGCGGGACGTATCTCGTCGAGCAGCTCGTTGCCTTGGTGCAGGTGTTCGCAATTGTGAAACTCGAACAGCACCACAGGCCCATCGGCGAATACCAGCGCATAGCGGGCGTAGTTATGCAGCGTCCACACCTGCATGTTGGAGGTGTCGGTGGCGTAGCGGATGTTCACCGGGTCATACAGCAGTATCGCCGCGCAATCGGCGGCCTTGAGTTGCTGACGCACTCGCTGCAAACGATAGGCGCGAGCAGCCCTGTGGGTCTCGCCACTGACCGGATTGCGCAGTGGCTGCGTGGCGACCTCGTCGGCTAGATACTTATTCTTGTTTTCGAACATGGCTGGACTTCCTGAGGGATGAAAGTGGACGCCGCCGGAGCCGAAGTGCTCCATCTGCGCGCAGGACCATCGGCAACGCTCCCCTGGCTAAGCCAGACCGTGCCGTTGTTTCCAGTCACCTGGATGGACCACATAACCGAACAGCGCATGTCCGCCGTAGACCAGCTCGGTGCCTTCGGGAATCCACAGCAGTTGCCCCGGCTTGACGCGATACAGCTCGCCGTTGGCCTTGAGCTCGAAGCAGCCCTCGATGACGAAGATCACCTCGTCATACAGCAGGGTCCAGGCCACCTCAGCGCCCTCCCAGCGTGCGAAGCCGATGCCGATATTCGGCGAGATCTCGTTGCTGATCGCCCGCGCCACGAAGGCTGCGCCGGGCGGTCCGCCGCGCGGGAGGAACTCCAGATCATGGTGATCGACCAGCAGCACCGGGCCCTTCCCGGAAACGGCCTGGTTCATAGCTCGCTCCGACTGTTCCAGGCCGCCAGGCGAATGCGCGAACGCACGCCCAAACCGAGGAACGGCTCCGGAGGATTGAGCGATGGCATGCCGGTGACCGCCTGGATATCGCGCAACTGCGCCGAATCGCTGCCCACCGCCATTTCCGCCAGCAGCGTGCCGGAGATGGTGCCCCAGGCCGCGCCGACGCCGTTGTCGCAGGCCGAGGCGAACACGCCCGGCTCCAGCTCGCCGAAGAAGTTGGTGAAGTTGCGCGAGATCGCGTAAACACCGCCCCAGGTATGGCTGAACGGTACATCGGCCAGTTGCGGGAAGCGCGCCAGGAAGGCCTTGCGATGATCGGCGCGCACCGACTCGCGCATGCCGTCGCTGGTGCTCTTGCCGTACTTGGGCACGTGCTTGTAGGTGTTACGGATGATCAGGCGACGGTCCTGGGTCATGCGTACCGTGGTGCCAGCGTGATCGGCCGGAGTCAGGCCCCAGTCGAGCTGACCGCCGTAGGCCGCCAGCTCGGCATCGCTCAGCGGACGCGTCCAGCTGGCGAAGGTCATCACCGGCAGCAGGCGGTTGCGCAGGTAACCGAACTCCTGGGTGAAGATGCTGGTGCCGAGCAGCAACTGCTCGGTGCGAATCGTGCCCTGACTGCCCTGCAGTAGCCAGCCGCCGTGACCGTCGCGTTGCAGACCGGTGATGGGCGATTCTTCCAGCAGCTCGACATTCTCCGGCAGCGAGTGCGCCAGCCCGGTGACCAATGCCGCCGGCTGCATCAGATAGCAGCCCGGTGTGAAAATCGCGCGGCTGTAATAGGCATTGCCCAGCACCTGCGCCAGCTCGTCGCGCTCGACCAGGCGGAAGGGTTCGCCCAGATTCTTCAGCAACTGCTCGAAGTGCTGCAGATACGCCAGGCCACGCTGGCCCACCGCGCCCTGATACTTGCCGGCATGGGACCATTGGCAGTCGATGCCGTGACGCTCGATCAACCCCTGCAGCTGGGCGATGGCAGCGCGGTTGAGCGACAGCAGGCGCTGTTTGTGTGCCGGGTCGGGATGTTCCAGGGCGAACTTGTGCGGCAGGTCGATGACGAAACCGGAGTTGCGTCCGGAAGCGCCCTGGCCGACACGCTGGGCGTCGACCAGGATGATGCGTTTGTCCGGCAGCAACTCGCCAAGGCGGCGCGCAGCGGCCAGGCCGGCGAAACCGGCGCCGATCACTGCGTAGTCGGCGCGTTGCTCGCCGTGAAGGCGCTTGCAAGCGGGTTGCTGCGGCAGTGCGGCGTACCAGCCGCAACTGCTGTCGTCATGGGGCAGATTGATTTGCTTGCTCATGTGCGTGCCCTCAGGCCACTGATCGTTGTGCGTTCTGGCATCTTTGCAGCCAGCTGTTGCGTTGGGTCTGTGCCTGTCGTCCGAGCAGGACGAAGCCGCACGCCAGCCCCTGGGCATCGTAGAAACCGGCGCTCAGACCATCGGCGCTTGGTGTGCAGCGCCACTCACCGGCGGTGCCAGGTGCCGGCGCCAACAGGCACAGCGGCGCGGCCGGGGTTTTCACCGTCACCGGCATCAGCGGATAGCTCACCGCCGTCGGCTGGCCGAGCAAGGTCTTGCTCAGCGCGGCGATGCCCTGGTTGATTGGCGCCAGATAGGGCAGCAATTGCCCATCGACCTCGATGCAGTCACCCAGCGCGTAGATGCCCGGCTGCGAACTCTGCAGCTGAGCATCGACCCTAATCCCACGGCCCACGGCCAGCCCGGCACACTTGGCCAGGCCCAGATTGGGCTGCAGGCCGACGGCCGAGAGCACCAGATCGGCCTCCAGGCTTTCGCCATTGGCCAGGGTCAGGCAGTAGCCCTGCTCCAGCGCATCGACGCGGCGCAGGGTGTTCTGCAAGTGCCAGCTGACGCCCAGCGCGGCCAGCGCACTTTGCAGATGTTGCCCAGCTTCGGCCGGCAGCAGGCGCTCCATCGGCCATTTACCGAGGCCGATGACGCTCACCTGGAAACCGCTGGCCGCCAGGTCGTTGGCGAACTCGCAGCCGATCAGGCCGTCGCCGAGAATCGCCACGCGTCGCACGCCGACCAGGCGTTCGCGGAAGCTGCGGTAGTCATGCAGGTTGTTGACGCTGATCAGCGCGTCGCTGGCCCCTTCGATGGGCAGGCGAATCGGCGCGGCACCGCTGGCCAGCACCAGTTGGCCGTACTCCATCTCACCGATATTGGTGTGCAGGCGCCGCGCCGTGGTGTCGATGCGCTCCACGGTGCAATGCGGGTAGACGCGAATCTTCAGGCGCTTCTCAATGGCCAGCGCCGACTCACCGGCCAGCGCGTCGGCGCTCTTGCCTTGAGCCAAGCCGATGGACAGCGCCGGCTTGGAATACAGGTGCCCGGATTCCTGAGTCAGCACACGTATTTCTACCTCGGCATCGGCGCGGCGCAGGGCCTGGGCCAGGCCATAACCGGCATAACCGCTGCCGATGATGACGATGGGCTGACGCACGTCGGCCGCCAGCGTCTGCAGCGGTTGCGGCGGCA
>JBLUOL010000064.1:0-25564 GCA_048065775.1 Pseudomonas sp. GW6 | reverse complement strand
GGCCGCGGCGCGCTTGGCCGCCAGCGAAGTCACCCCGGTGATGCTGGCATGGGTGCCGTAGGCGGCGATGAAGTTGATCAGCGATTCTGGGTGCTTGAGGTGCAGGGCGAAATCCAGCCAGCTGGTGTAGGGCTTGAGCTGGCTGTCGCCGGTCATGGCATAGAACTCGGCGCGCGCCTCGTTCAGCGATGGCACGCCGGTGTCGCGACCGCGGGCGAGATTGATCGCCGCCAGGTCCAGCGGCAGGCCAAGCAGGTTGCTGCGCAGAGCACCGGTGACGAACTCGTCGATCTCGTTGCCCAGTTGCCGGGTCAGGCCACGGACGATGGCGCCAGCAGCTTCTTCGGGCGTCAGCGTGCCGTTGTCATTGAACGCCAATGGGTTGAGGAAGGCCTCGATCAGGCCCATGCTGCTGTCGTTCTGGAAGCTCGGGTCGAAGCGATCCACGGTCTCGGTCAACATCGAGTGACCGAAGCGATACACGGTGTGAGCGAACTCGGCCATGATCGCCGGGTTGATGGTGGCATCGTAACCGTTGGGGATGAGGAACTCGTCCACCAGCGGTTGTACCTTACGGGCGAACTCCTCGAACACCAGGTGCTGGTACTGCATCTCGGTACCGAACTTGGCGGCCTGGAACAGCCGTTCGCCATTCCACTGCAGGCTATCCAGATTGCCCGGTACGCTATTGACCGGCACCAGCAGCCATTGGTTGAGGAAGGCGATATCACCGTCGGCGGCGGCCTGCAGGGCCACGTCCTTGGTGTGTTCGACCAGGCGGTTGTGCTCGGCGTGGAACACATGGTGCACGGCGGTCAGGCCGATGTTCTCGTTGACCCGGCCATCGCCGGCCATGAAGTGGGCGTCGAGCAGTTCATCGTCGTAGGTGCCCGCCAGGCCGTCATTGACCCCGGCCACACCATCGGCATCGGCTACCAGCGGCGCACCGGTCTGGCTGTTGAACGGGTTGGCCGAGTGGGCGATATCGTCGAGGAAACCATGACCGGTGGTCAGCGCCAGGGACGCATCCACCGGCGCGGCCAGGTCGCCTTCGACCAGTCCACCGGCGGTCACCAGCTGCGGCAGGCCACTGGCGCCCGGGATGAAGTTGCCGTACTGGTCGGTGGCCAGCAGCGGCACCCGGCCGACGTCTTGATCGTCCAGTTCGATGCCCAGCACATCGCGAGCCTGAGCCTTGAGCACGGCCCAGGTGGCCATGCCGCCCAGTTCCACGTCGTCCTCGGTACCGAAGATGCCATCGCCGCCCAGATCGCGGTTGGTCAGCAGCTTGCCGGTGGCCATGGGTTGGCCGTCCACCAGCACATAGGCGCGCAGGAATACCTGGTGCGAAGCGTGCGAGCTATAGGTCTGGTTCTGGTCGACGAACGGCGTGGTCTGGTTGACGTGCACCCGGTTGCCGTCCGCATCCACCTCGACGCTGGCGCGGGTAATCACCATGAAGTTGGTCTGCGGCGTGGCGGGGTTGTACAGCGGATCGTCCGGCTGCAGCGCAATGAAGACGAAACCGTTGTCGCCCTTGTTGACCAGGTCCAGGCCATGGTCGAAAAACTGCCCGAAGAAGGTGAACCAGGTATTGAAGCCGGCCGAAAGCCCTTCGTCCGGCGCAGTATTGGGAATAAATAACGACTGGCCGGCAGGAATCGCCACACCGTCGAGATCCAGCACGGTGCCGACGGGATAGGGGTTGCCATCGGGGTCCAGCTGGCTGCCGTCGGCAAGCACGCCCATCCCGGCATCAATGAAACCCTGTACCGCCGCCGGGTTGCTGATGGTCTGGTCGACGATCAGGTTGGAGATGATCCGTGGGTCGGCATCGGCCACATTACCGGCGGCGCCGTAGTCGGTGTTGGTCACCAGCCCACCGGGCGCCGCACCGTTCATATCGAAGGTGTCGCCGTCCTGGTCGTTGCGGAACTGTTGGTCCAGCAACAGGAGGAACTCCTGGTCGGCGGCGCCCCAGAAGGTACGGCCCTCCACCAGATTGTTGTAGCTGCCATCCACTGTACGCAGCCCCCAGGGCACCTGGGAGTTGGGCAGCAATTCGCTCAGGCTCTGTCCGGCGGCATGCGCCTCAGCAATGAAAATCTGCTGCAGGATGAACTCGAGATCGGATTTGATGAAATCGGCCATTTCCTTCCACCTCTGAAACCCAGCGGCTGAATGCGCGAAATCGGAGGAATCCCTGGCACAGAAGCAGCCCACCCTGTCCGTTGCGCATCACGCAATCGTCAGAGCGTTCCCGGGATAGAGGCCAAACGCTGCCACACCGACCTGCTGGGCTAATCGGCGTGCAATCAGTATTTGGTATGTCCCTATGCTGAAGCTGGCACGAAGCCTAGCGTCAGAAATCAGGCAGTAGGAGACCCGTGCAGTTGCAGGTCGGCGAAATGCCCTAGCAAAGACGCCTCAGGCGTCCGGTAAAACGTGATTCCGGTGGTGATCACCCCATGCAGGAGCTTGCCAACGAAAGCCGTGTCGACTTATTGGCTTGGATCACACGCCTAGACTTAAGTCCTAGCCAATAGGATTGTCAAGATACCGTCAGTCGCCTCGTTAACTATCCTTATTTCCTATAAGCTTTTATTGAATAAAGATTTTTTTGATGAAACAAAACGAAACATCGAAAAAATAAGACGCTGAGATCCCTTGCACATCGACGAAAAATCCATCTATACCTAGAAGGCGACACCCAAAGAGACAATAAAATGTCTCCAATAGACGGTCCTGCACACCAATCGTCGAAATACCGTCACACCACGCAGGACGCCCAGCGAACAAGCAGTGCCGGAGGGTCCCATGGACGTACCGCAGTCCCCGCGTTCCGAGCTGGCCGAGGCGTTGTTTCGTCTGCGCCGAACCTTCTATGCCCTGGCCGCCTTCAGTGGGGTGATCAACCTGCTGATGCTGACCCCGGCGGTTTATATGCTGCAGGTCTACGACCGTGCCCTGGTCAGCAGCAACGTCACCACCCTGCTGATGCTCACGGTGCTGGTGATCGGTCTGTATGTACTGATGGCGCTGTTGGAGGTGGTGCGCTCAAGCGTGCTGATCCGCGTCGGCAACCGCCTCGACATGATGCTCAACAAGCGCATCTTCGGCGCCGCCTTCGAGCGCAACCTGCGCCGCGCCGGCGGCAACCCGGCGCAGGCGCTGCAGGATCTCTCGCAAGTTCGCCAGTTTCTCACCGGTAACGGCCTGTTCGCCTTCTTCGACGCCCCCTGGACCCCGATCTTCCTGCTGGTGATCTATCTGGTACACCCACTGCTCGGCCTGATTACTCTGATCGGCTCGTTACTGTTGGTGGGCCTGGCCTGGCTCACCGAAGTCAGCACGCGCAAGCCGCTGGCCGAGGCCAATCAGGCCTCGCTGGTATCCGGCAGTTTCGCCAACAACAACCTGCGCAATGCCGAAGTGATCGAGGCCATGGGCATGCTGCCGGCGATTCGCCAGCGCTGGTTCGGCAACCACCTGAAAATTCTCGAGCTGCAGACCCTGGCCTCCGACCGCGCGGCCTACATCGCCGGAGGCAGTCGTTTCGTGCGTGTCACCCTGCAGTCACTGATCCTTGGTGCCGGCGCCTTGCTGGCGATCCAGGGCACGATCACCCCGGGCATGATGATCGCCTGCTCGATCCTCTCCGGCCGTGCCATGGCGCCGGTGGAGCAGGTGATCTCGGCCTGGAAGCAGTTGCTCTCCAGCCGTGCAGCCTGGGCTCGGCTATCCGGGCTGCTGGCTGACTTTCCTGCGCACAAGCCATCCATGCCGCTACCCAAGCCGCTGGGCATGCTCCACGTGGAGAACGCCTTCGCCAGCGCACCGGGCTCGCCCACGCCGATCCTGCGCGGTGTCAGCTTCAACCTGGCACCCGGCGAGGCCCTGGGCATCATCGGCCCCTCAGCCTCAGGCAAATCCACCCTGGCACGTCTGCTGGTTGGCGTCTGGCCGGCGCAAGGCGGCAAGGTGCGCCTAGACGGCGCCGATATCTATCAATGGAACAAGGCTGAGCTGGGTCCCTGGCTCGGCTACCTGCCACAGGACGTCGAGTTGTTCGAGGGCAGCGTCGCCGAAAACATCGCGCGCTTCGGCGCAATAGACGGCGAGGCGGTGATCCTCGCCGCCAGGCAGGCCGGCGTGCACGAGATGATCCTGCACCTGCCGCAAGGCTACGACACCCACCTGAGCGCCGACGGAAGCTCGTTGTCCGGCGGCCAGAAGCAACGTATCGGCCTGGCCCGTGCACTCTACGGCGAGCCATCGCTGATCGTCCTCGACGAGCCCAACGCCAGCCTCGACGACGTCGGCGAAGCGGCGTTGCTGCAAGCGCTGCTCGACCTCAAGCACCGCGGCAAGACCCTGGTGCTGATCTCCCACCGCCCCGCCGTGCTGAACATGGTGGACAAGGTGCTGGTACTGCGCGAAGGCGCTGTGCAGATGTTCGGCAGCCGCGATGAGGTATTCGCTGCGTTGCGCCAGGCCAACGTGATCCCCACCGGCAAGGGGTCGCCGACTCTGGCCTCGGTACGGGCCAAGGAGTGATATGTCATGTCCGATCTGCAGTTCGAAAGCAAGGGGCTGATACTGACGGATAGCCCCTGCACGGTTGACATGGACGACGGCAAACCGAGTCGCTGGGGCTTGTCGCTGGTGCTCGCAGGCTTCGGTGGATTCATTCTCTGGGCCATTCTCGCGCCGCTGGATGCCGGGGTGGTGGCCAATGCCACAGTCAACGTCACCGACAACCGCAAGACCATCCAGCACCTGACCGGCGGCTCGGTCGGCGCCATCCTGGTGCGCGAGGGGGATCTGGTACGACGCAACCAGCCACTGATCGAACTGGACGCCACCCGCGCCATCGCCGAGCAGGGCATGGTCAGCGCCCAGTACATAGTGGTCAGCACGGTGAAAAGCCGCCTGCAGGCCGAGCGCGACGGCGCCACACAGGTGGAGTTCGATCCCGAGCTGCTCAGCCGTTTCGCCGGCGACCCACGTTTGGATGCCTCGGTCGCCCTGCAGCAGCGCCTGTTCGCCACCCGCCGCGCGGCACTGAGCGGCGAAGCCGAGATTCTCCGCGAGAACATCCACGGCGCCGAGGAACAGCTCAAGGGCCTGCGCCAGGTACAGCACTCGCGCAGCGCGCAGATCAGGCTGCTCAACCAGGAACTCGACGGGGTGCGCAGCCTGGCGGCGGAAGGCTATGTGACGCGCAACCGCATGCTCGAACTGGAACGCAACGCCGCCGAACTGAGCGCCTCGCTGGCGCAGAACATCGCCGACACAGGGCGTACGCGCAACCAGATCGCCGAACTCAAACTGCGCATCCTCCAGCTTGAACAGAATTACCAGCAGGAAGTGCAATCGCAGCTCAGCGATATGCAGAAAGAGGCCGCTGCCCTCGCCGACCGTCTGCGAGCACTGGACTACGAAGTCAGCAACACGGTGATCCGCTCGCCCATCGATGGCGTGGTACTGGGACTGTCTGCCTCCACCATAGGCGGGGTGATCCAGGCCGGCTCGCGAATCATGGACGTGGTGCCGGCCAATGAGCCGCTGCAGGTCGATGCCATGGTGCCGGTGCAGGCCATCGACAAGATGCAACCGGGATTGCCGGTGGACATCGCCTTCCCCGCGTTCAATCACGCGCAGACGCCGAACATCCCCGGTCGCGTACTGACGATTTCCGCCGATCGCCTTATCGACGAGACCAACAAGCAGCCCTACTACCTGGCCGAGATCGAGGTCACCGCCGACGGCATGGACAAGCTGGGCAGCAACCGCATTCGCCCCGGCATGCCGGCCACCGTGACGATCAAGACCGGTGAACGCAACCTGATGAGCTATCTGATGAAGCCCATGCTCGATCGCATCGACGGGGCCTTCAAGGAGCAATGACATGCTCGTACGCCAGATCCTGTCAGGCCTCTGCTGCCTGGCCTGCCTACCCGTCCACTCCATGGACCTGTTACAGGCCTGGGAATTGCTGCAACTGCAGGGCCCGACCTATCGTGCGGCCGTCCACGAGCGTGCCGCTGGTCTGGAAAACCCCGCTATCGGCAAAGCCGGGTTACTGCCGCAGATCACGGCCAGGGCCAGCAAAAGCCAGGTCGACGGCACCCAGGAGCAACAGAATGCATTTGGCCGGCGCATCGAGAACGATCTGGACTACGACTCGGAAAATCTCAGCCTGCAATTGCGTCAACCGCTGTACAACCGCCAGAAAATGGTCGAGTACCGCCAGGGCAAGCAGCGCGCCAGCTATAGCGAAGCGGTGTTCGATGCCAAGACGCAGAGCGTTGCCGTACGCCTGGCCAGCCGCTACTTCGATGTGTTGCTGACGCGCGAGACCATCGACCTGTCGCGCGCCAAGCTCAAGGCTTTCGAGCAACAGGTTGCGGCTGCCAAACGCCGCTTCGATCTGGGCGACGGCACCATCACCGACGTCGACCAGGCCACCGCCCGCCGTGACCTGGCGCAGGCCGGCGTGATCGAAGCCGAAGACAATCTGGTGGTCGCCCTGCGCCTGCTGCAGGAGTTGCTCGGCAACAACCCGGATCAACTCGCCACCCTGCACGCGGAATTTCCTACCCCGCCCCTGCAACCGGACAACCTTCAGGACTGGCTACAGAAGGCGCAATTGAACAACCCTTCGCTGCGCGCACGCCAGCTCAATCATGGCCTCGCCGAAGAGGAGGTCAAACGCGCCAGCAGCGCCCACTGGCCGACTCTCGACCTGGTACTGGGCTATACCGACAGCGAGAGCGATTCACTCTCCACCATCAACCAGACCAACCGCTACAGCTCCATCGGCCTGGAATTCACCATGCCGCTTTACTCCGGCGGCGGTGTCAGCGCGCGGGTGCGCCAGGCCACCGCGAGCCGTGAACAGGCCGGGGAAGAGGTCAATGCCAGCCGCGAGGAAGTGTTCTCCGCCACAACCCGTGAGTTCCGCGGCGTGCAGAGCGGCCAGGCACGCATTCGCGCCCTGCAGCAGGCCGTCATTTCCAGCGAGCGGGCACAGGATTCAGCGCGCAAGGGGTTTCTCGCGGGCTCCAGTACCAATGTCGATATCCTCAACGCCGAGGAACAGGTGTTCATCGCCCGCCGTGATCTGCTCGAAGCCAAACTTCGCTATCTGCTCGCACGCCTGCAACTGGCCGCTGCGGTCGGCCTGCTCGGCGAGGACGATATCCTCCAGGTAAATGACTACCTGGGGCCGGAGTTGGCACTCGGCTACTGAGCCGGCGTTTTGCCCGATGCCCCTGGGCAGGTATTCAGCGCCAGTGGCGCTGCTGAGCGCGCCTGGTCTGCCCTGCGCCGAACATCCAGCCGCACAGCACCACCAGCACCTCCGCCAGCCACGCCAGCAGCAGTGCGCTGATCACACCCCAGAGAATCGCATCCGGGGTAAACAGCACCTGATAACGGTAAGCCTGCAGGGTTTCCTCGAACAGCTCGTGATCCGCGCCAGTCGCCAGGTGCCAGGCCTGGGCGTACCAGGGCCCCTGCATGGCCTGCCATTCGCGTTCGAGCAAGGCGGAGCGCTGCACCAGGTGCCCGACGCTCTTGGCATCGCTGCGCATCACCGGGTCATCGCTGACGCGGTAGTGCGCAACCAGCGCGTCCATATCGCCCTTGAAGAAATTGCGCGCCGTTTCCTGAAAGCCTTTGAGACTCTGCTGTGACTCCAGGCGATGAGCCTCGACCCGCTTGGCGTAGTCATCGACGAAGCCCGGCACCTGCACGCCGAGCAACAGGCCGAAAGCGAACAGCGTCAGGCGCAGGTAGCTTCTAAGCATGAGATCAGGCCTTGCCGTGAGTGATGCATTCGCCGCGGCGCCACAGGCGCCATTCGCCCGGCTGGTACAGCGACCATTGTTCGTTGTCGGTCAGAGGTTCAGTGGCGATGACGGTCACCACGTCGTTGGGCGTGGTCTCTGACTGGAAATCCACCTTCAGGTCAGCGTCCTTGAGCTGCGCAGGGCCAAACGGCGCGCGGCGGGTGATATGCGCGAGCTTGGTCGAGCAGAAGCTGAACAGCCAGTCGCCATCGCTGAGCAGGCAGTTGAACACGCCGAGCTTGCGGTAACTGGCACAGGACGCCACCAGCACCGGCAGGAGCATTTCCACCGATACCGGCTCGGGAAAGGCGCGACGCACGCGGTTGAGCAGATCGCAGAACGCCGCCTCGCTGTCGGTCTCGCCGACCGGTCGGTAGAAGGTAGTGGAGCCTTCCAGGCCCGCCAACTGGCCGTTATGGGCGAAACACCAGTTACGCCCCCACAACTCACGGCTGAAGGGATGAGTGTTGACCAGGCAGACCTTGCCGACGTTGGCCTGGCGGATATGGCCGATCACCACTTCGCTCTTGATCGGGTAGCGCTGCACCAGCTGCGCCACCTCAGATTCGCTGCTCGCCCGCGGGTCCTGGAACAGACGCAAGCCGCGCCCTTCGTAGAAGCCGATACCCCAACCATCACGGTGCGGCCCGGTGCGGCCGCCACGTTGCATCAGCCCGGTAAAGCTGAACACGATATCGGTGGGTACATTGGCGCTCATGCCGAGCAATTCGCACATCGAATCAATTCTCCTTGCCGAGGATCAGGCGCAGGCGCTCGGCTTCATCTTGCAGACGCGCTTCGATTCGCTTGCGGCCCATTGGCAGAAAACGCACCAGCAATCGCCAGAGCAGCGCCGGCAGGTCACCCGGCCGACGCGGAATCAGGTGTAAATGGAGATGGGGCACGTGCTGATTGGAATCCGGGCCGTCATTGATCAGCAGGTTGATGCCGTTCTTACCAAAGCCCGTCTCGCGCAGCGCAGCGGCGATACGCTCGGCCAGCGTCAACAGACGTTCACGCACCGGTGGCGGCAAATCACGTAGAAATGGCGCATGCAGGCGGCTGACGATCAGCACATGGGCCGGACGCATCGGGAAGATGTCCAGCAGCACGATGAAATCTTCGTCTTCATACAGACGATGAGCGGGTAGCCGTCGCTCGGCAATGGCACAGAACACGCAATCCATCGGGCCTCCCTTGCACAAGGCCATCATGCTGAACGCCTGGGCCGGCAGGCGCAAGGGGTCAGATCAAATACGCGGTTCCATACGCCCCGAGCGATCACGCCCGTAGTCACGAATTGGCAGGTCGTCGTCCTCTTCCATGCGCTCGCGCAAGGTGCGCGGGTCTTCGTCGGGCTCGGTTACATGCTCGCTCTGACGCCCTTTCCACCAACGCTCGATGGGCCAGCGAACAGCGACGAACAATAGATACACGGCAAGCGCGATCAGGCTGTAGAGCGCCAGATCAGCGACCGCGCGCCAGGCGTTGTTGCCAACCTTGAGCAATATATCCATGGCGGTAACCGCGAGAGCCGGCGCGAACAGTTCGCGCGCCGGGTCGACGATGGTCGGGCTGAACAGCAGCACGGCCATCAGCACCCGCAGCGGCTCGCGCACGTAGCGCCACATCCAGCTGGTCAGGCGCATCCATACCAACAGGCAACCCAGGGCGGCAATCCCGTAGGCCGCCCAGGCCAGGAGGTAGTCGTTTTCATTCATCATAAGCAGGCGCCGGCGTGGCAGGTCTGGCAAAGGGGCGCTTATGATAGCGGCTTTTGCCCAGCGCGGCGCCCCTGCCGTCGCCCTCTCGTTCTCTGGAGCCACGCCATGTCCTCTGCCCCCATCGCCCGCCAGGAAGCCGGCAACGACCCTTATCACTGGCTGGAAAACCGCGACAGTGACGAGGTGCTGGCGCACCTGCAGGCAGAAAACGCCTATTTGGACGCCGTGCTGGAACCGCAGCAGGCCCTGCGCGAGCAGCTGTTCGAAGAGATCAAGGGGCGCATTCGCGAGACCGACCTGTCGCTGCCGACGCCCTGGGGCGACTACCTCTACTATCAGCGCACCACCGCCGGAGACGAATATCCGCGGCACTATCGTTGCCGTCGCCCTGCCGATGGTTCGCTGGATGTCGACACGGCCAGTGAAGCCTTGCTGCTCGACCCCAACGAACTGGCCGGCGGCGGCTTTCTTTCCGTCGGTGCGTTCAGCATCAGCCCTGACCAGCAGCGCCTGGCCTACAGCCTCGACAGCAGCGGCGAGGAAATCTACCGTCTGTTCGTCAAGGAGCTGGACAGCGGCCAGATCAGCGAACTGCCCTTCGACGACTGCGACGGCAGCATGACCTGGGCGGGCGACAGCCAGACGCTGTTCTTCACCGAACTGGACGACACCCACCGCCCCTACAAGCTCTACCGTCACCGCCTCGGCGACGCCGCTGCGCAAGCCGTATTCGAGGAAGCAGATGGCCGCTTCTTCCTGCACTGCTACCGCTCCAGCTCCGAGCGCCAGTTGATCCTGCAACTGGGCAGCAAGACCACCAGCGAGGTCTGGGTGCTCGACGCGCAACAGCCGCAAGGCGATTTCAGCTGCCTGGCACCGCGCGAGGAAGGCCACGAATACGATGTCGATCACGGTATGCTGGACGGCCAGTGGTGCTGGCTGATCCGCAGCAATCAGAGCGGCATCAACTTCGCGCTCTACCGCGCCAGTGAGTCGCAGCCGCAGCGCCCGCACTGGCAACAGATTCGCGCCCACGACCCGCAGGTGATGCTCGAAGGCGCCACGCTGAACCAGCGCGCGCTCACCCTTGCCCTGCGTGAGGGCGGCCTGCCGATTCTGGAGGTGCAGCCGCAGGGCCAGGCCCCCTATCGCGTGCAACTGCCGGATGCGGCCTACAGCCTCTACGTGCAGGACAGCCTGGAGTTTCACAGCCCGGTGATCCGCCTGCGCTACGAAGCGCTGAACCGCCCCGCGCAAGTGCGCCAACTGGAACTGGCCACGGGCGCTCAGCAGGTCCTCAAGCAGACACCGGTGGAAGGCCCGTTCGATGCCGACGCCTACGAAAGTCGGCGTCTCTGGGCCACCGCGGCCGACGGCACGCAGATACCGATCAGCCTGGTGGCGCGCCGCGAGGTATTCGCCGCAGGGAAGCCTGCACCGCTCTATCTCTATGGTTACGGCGCCTATGGCGCGAGCCTCGACCCCTGGTTCTCCCACGCCCGCCTGAGCCTGCTGGAGCGCGGTTTCGTCTTCGCCATCGCGCACATACGCGGTGGCGGCGAGATGGGTGAAGCCTGGTACCGTGCCGGCAAGCTCGAGCACAAACAGAACAGCTTCGACGACTTCATCGCCAGCGCCCAGCGCCTGATCGCCGAAGGTCTGACCACCAGCGCGCAACTGGCGATCAGTGGTGGCAGCGCCGGAGGCCTGCTGATCGGCGCCGTGCTCAACCAGCGCCCCGAGCTGTTCGCTGCTGCGATTGCCGAAGTGCCTTTCGTCGATGTGCTCAACACCATGCTCAACCCGGACCTGCCGCTGACCGTCACCGAATACGACGAATGGGGCGACCCGAATCAGCCCGAGGTATACGCACGTATCAAGGCCTACGCGCCCTACGAGAACGTACGCGCCCAGGCCTACCCGCCCATCCTCGCCGTCGCAGGCTACAACGACAGCCGCGTGCAGTACTGGGAAGCGGCCAAGTGGGTGGCCAAGCTGCGCCGCGAAAAGACCGACGCCAATCTGCTACTGCTCAAGACCGACCTCGGCGCCGGCCATGGCGGCATGAGTGGACGTTATCAGGGCATCAAGGATGTGGCGCTGGAGTACGCCTTCCTGTTCCGCGTGCTCGGGATAGCACAGCCGTAGGAGCGGTTGGGCTGCATTCCGCTTCAGCCGCAATTCCCCAAGCATCGCGGCTGAAGCCGCTCCTACGCCGATCACTCCGCCTTGCGCTGCCCGTCCAGCCCCTGGCTATTGCGGCGCAGTTGCTCATCGAGCTGCGGAATCGATTGATCGCCAGTGGATTTCGGCGCAGTCCCTGGGGGTGTTTGTCCCTGGGGCGGCGGTAAGAGGGGCGCCGATCCCTGGCGCTTGATCGTAGTGGGCGTGGAAGGCTGGCCGTAAGGCTGTGGCGTCGCAGTGCCCGGCGCACCTGCCCCAGGCGCGGACGGCATGCGCATCGGTTCCTGAGCCCAGGCCAAGCCGGCAAGGCTGGAGGCCAGAATCATCACGGCGAACATAGGCAAGCGCATGACATATCTCCTGTACAGCTGGCTTTCGTTCTATTCTGGCAACATATCCAGTCAAGCGTTCACCTCCCGATAACAGGTTCTGTCATGAGCACCAATAACAACCGCTACTACCTGTCCGCCCAGGCCGAAGAAGGCTACCGGCAGAAAGCGCTGAAAATGTACCCACATGTCTGCGGCCGCTGCGCCCGCGAGTTCTCTGGCAAGCGCCTGAGCGAACTGACCGTGCATCACCGCGATCACAACCACCACAACAACCCGGCCGATGGTTCCAACTGGGAGCTGCTGTGCCTGTTCTGTCATGACAACGAACACTCGCGCTACACCGACCAGCAGTATTTCGCCGAAGGCTCCACCGCCAGCCCTCAGGCTGCCAAATCGACCTACAAGGCCTTTGGCGATCTGGCCAGCCTGTTGAAAAAGGACTAGCAGGCCGTTGAAGAACGTAGGCGAGGCAGGCAAGACAAGGAAAACACGACCGAAAAACGCTCGGAGTCGCGATCGACTTTACGAGTTGTAAATGAGCATTTTGACTGGGCTCGCACGCGAGGCCCTTTTTGACGCAGTATTGCCAACGTAGGTAGTTTTTCAACAGCCTGCTAGGGGCCGGTGGTTAGCACCGTATAATAGGCGCTTTTGCGAGTGCCACCGTGGCCAACAAACGATACGCCTGCATCGGCCTGTTCAACCCGAAATCACCGGAAAACGTCGGCTCCATCATGCGTGCGGCGGGCTGCTATGACGTCAGCTCGGTGTTCTACACCGGCACCCGCTACGACCGTGCCAAGGATTTCATCACCGACACCAAGAAGGCTCATCAGGATATCCCGCTGATCAACATCGACGATTTGCGCAAGATCCTGCCGCTGGGTTGCACCCCGGTGGCGGTGGAACTGGTCGATGATGCACGCGCCCTGCCCGCCTATACCCATCCCGACCGGGCGCTGTACATCTTCGGCCCAGAGGACGGCTCACTGCAGCAGGAGATTCTCGACTGGTGTGGCGCTGAAGTCGTGTACATCCCGACCCAGGGCTGTATGAACCTGGCCGCGACGGTCAACGTGGTGCTCTACGACCGCCTGGCCAAAGGTAACAATACCCGCTCCGGCCCCTTGTTCTGACTCGAACCAGCAGACAGGGAGCGAAGCGGTAACACTCAACGCAGCAACCGCGTATCCAGCGTCTTCGACGGACCGCCGATGACGTTCTCGGTGATGTCGATGAAGTCCTTGGTGCTGACCTTGTCCAGACGCATCAGACCACGGGTCACGTCATCCAGCGACAGGTTGCCCTTGTCCTTGGTCTTCTGGCGGATTTCCCGGTCCAACTCCTGCAGCAGCAGCACCGCACGCGCGGTGACAGCGCCGCTGGCATTGTCGGTGCGCAGGCTGTTGACCGGCTTGCTCCAGCGAATCAGCTGCTCGCGGATCTTCTGATAACGGTCTTCGCTGATACCCCCGGCGCGGCGCATCAATTCGATGGCGTAGTACTCGGACAGGCCTTCGGCGATCCAGTCACTGCGCTCGCGGCCATAGATGCGGCCGAATACGTGCACCAGTTCGTGCACCAGAGAGCTGGTGCCGTTCTCGCTGACCAGGGGCCGGTCAGCGTGCATGAAGTAGGAGTTGGCCGCCGACAGGCCGCCGCGCCACATCGGATCGCCAGCGCCGACGATCAGCAGCTTGTCCGGGTCGCGCGGAAACACCT
The DNA here is from genome assembly GCA_048065775.1 of Pseudomonas sp. GW6. Lineage (GTDB taxonomy): Bacteria > Pseudomonadota > Gammaproteobacteria > Pseudomonadales > Pseudomonadaceae > Aquipseudomonas. The sequence continues at coordinate 11,746 of JBLUOL010000064.1, read as the reverse complement.
GCTGCATATGCGGCCAGACGAAGGTGAGGAAGGTCATGATATCCATGCGCCGCATGCCCTCGCCGACCGGCGCGGAGATGGCGATTTCGGTATCACCCAGGCGGGTGCGCCGGGTACCCAGCTTGCCGGCCAGCATCCAGCCGGTCGGGCGGTCGAACTTGCGCTGCGGGTTGTCGATACGAAAGCGGTTCTTGCCGATGCGCGGCCAGCCGGTTTCCACGCTCGTCCAGCCCTTGGGCAGCTCGAACTGCAGGCGCGCCACCAGCTCGGTCTTGTTCTGCTGGTCGAGCTTGGCCGCCGGAATCAGGTCGTCGCCCCTGAACAATGCCCAGTCGTCAGTCATCCTGGCGTCGTAGCGCCCCGGCTTGCGTTCGCTGTCGATCAGCACGCGGTAGCTCAGTACGCTCTTGCCCTCGCCTGGCTGCCACTTGCCGCGCCCGGCAACCTCCTGCGACCACTGGCCATCGGCCTGGAAATCGCTGAAACGCCCGTCTTCGCCAAGATTGAAGTCGAGGCTGCGCACGTACTCGCCCTTCTCCAGCGTGATGCTGACTTCAGCCTGATTGCTCTCGGGCAGAAAGCGCACCCGGTAATCCAGATCGACCTTCTGCGTGGCAGCGAAGGCCGGCAGACTCAGAAGCAGCAGAGACGCGTACAACGGCAAGCGAAGGGACATCGAGCAAAACTCCTGATGCGGGACGTGGCAGCTTATGACAGCTGCGCCACAGGGCAAATTCCATTAACGGGGGACAGATTTGCCACGAAGCCGCGCGGCAATCAACCCGCGCGGAAAATCAGATGATCTTCCCAGTCGTCTTCGGCCACGCTGTTCTCACTGAGCATGCGTCCTGATTGGGAAATGCGCTCGGCGTGCACGGCGTCCGGGTCGCCAGAGACCAGATGGTGCCAATGTGGCAGGTCCTTGCCTTCGCTGACCAGGCGATAAGCACAGGTCGGCGGCAGCCACTGGAACTGATCGGCCTGCGCCGGAGTGAGCTGAATGCAGTCAGGCACATGTTTGACCCGGTTGGGATAATCGCTGCAGCGGCACGTCTGCAAGTCCAGCAATTTGCAGGCGATGCGCGTGTAGTAGACGGCGCCATCGTCCTCGTCTTCGAGCTTCTGCAGGCAGCACAGGCCACAGCCGTCGCACAGCGACTCCCACTCCCCCTGATCGAGCTGGGCGAGGGTCTTGCGTTTCCAGAAGGGTTCGAGGTTGGCAGCCATGGCAGCGGTATGGACTCAGGCGAAAAAAGCGCGGCAGTCTAGCTTGAGCCCCAGCCCTGGCCAAGCGGCGCATGCCGAATGGCGCCATCAGGGATTGATTGTACGAGCCGGTCATCGCCGCTGGCGGGTTGCACCCGCCCTACAGATCTGCACCCGTAGGGCGGGGGCAACCCGCCAAGTGCCTCAATAACCGCGGGCGAAATCCACTTCACCCCGTAACGGCTCTCCCGCTTGCCAGCGCACCAGGTTGTCGATGAACAGCTCACTCATCAGCGCCGGGTCGGTAGGCGCCGAGCTGTGGCCGGTGAGCAGCAGGCGCGGGGCATTCCAGAACGCATGACCGGACGGCAGCGGCTCTTCGCGACAGACGTCGATCACCGCGCCGGCCAACTGGTTGCGCTCGAGCGCGGCGACCAGATCGGCATCGACCACGGCGACACCGCGACCGGCATTGATCAGCACCGCTTCTGGGCGGAAATGGGCAAGCAGCCGGGCATCGTACAGATCGCGCGTGGCCGGCGTGTCCGGCAGCAGGTTGACCACGTAATCGGCCCAGGTGACCAGATGAGGCAGTTCATCCATCGCCGCGACCTCGAGAAACGGCGCCTGCTCACGCGCCTGACTGGCGACACCACGCAGTTCCACGCCGAAAGGCTGGAGAAACTCGGCGACGGCCTGACCGATATCACCGCAACCGACCACCAACACGCGGCGTCCGCGCAGGCTGCGTGGCAGGCGGTGATCCCAACGCTGCTCGACCTGCGCCGCCAGGCGGGCGAACAAGCGCCGTTCATGGGCCAGCAGATGACCGAGCACGTATTCGGCCATCACCTGACCGAAGATGCCGACAGCGCGGGTCAGACGGTAATCGCGCGGTAATCCCTCCGCCAGCAGCGGCGTGATGCCGGCCCAGGTCGATTGCAGCCACTGCGGGCGCACACCGTCGCGCAACAAGAGCGCGAGCAGGTCGGGCTGTCCCAGCCAGAGGTCGCAGTCGCCGGCGACCACACGCAGTTGTTCGAGCTGTACGCCGGCGACCAATTGCAACTCAGGGCAGGCGCTACGAATACGCTCGGCGTAGAACGCATGATCCTCTTCGGCGATCAGCAGGCGCATGACTTACCAGGCCGTTGAAAAACTACCTGCGTTGGCAATACTGCGTTAAAAAAAAGCCTCAAAATGCTCATTTACAGCATGTAAACTGCGCTTTTTCGGCTTTTTTTGCCTTGTCTTGCCTGCCTCGCCTACGTTTTTCAAGGGCCTGTTACACCGGATCGTTACGGCGCAGCAGTTCATCGGGCAGATGCTGAATGTATTCCTCCTCGGGGGGCGGCATCTGCAGGTGATAGCCCTGCTTGTCGAGATTCTCCAGCACGGTGGCGATGTCTTCCCGAGACAACTTCCGCTCCGGGCTGAGCACCAGGTCGAAGGCATGCGCAGGCGGGCCGAACACGGCGAGCAGCCCTTCGGGCACACGCTTCAGGGCATCGGCCTTGAGTACGTAGAGGTACATCTCGTTCTTGCGCGGACTCTTGTAGATGGAACAGATGCGTTTCACGCGGACTCTCCTTCAGCGGCCAGGCAGTCAAGCAGCGCCTGCCCCATCAACTCCCGGCGCCAGCCGCGCAGGGAGTCGGGCAATTGATAAGGACCATTGGGATAGCCGCTTTTCAGCAAGGCTTCCAGGGTTTTCTTACGCAGCATCAGCTCGGGCACGATATCCAGGCGCTCGCCCTCACGCTGGCCGACGGCGCGCAGCTTCTTCAACAGCGCAGAGGCTTCGATTGGCAGCGGTTCGGGCAAAGCTTCGGGCCATTGTTCGGGCGGCAGCGCCGCAGCCTCGCGAATCAGCTGCAGCAGCGTCTCCCCGTCCTGACGCACGGTTTTCGGGTGCATGTCCTCGATGCGCGCCAGCGCCACCAGGTTATCTGGCTGGGTACGGGCCAGCGGCCACAACGAATGCTCGCGCAGGATGCGATTGCGTGGCTGGTTGCGCGCGCGCGCCTCGCGCTCGCGCCAGGCGCACAGCGCGCGCAACACGGCCTGCTGCTGGCGCGAGAGTTTCCAGGCCAGCTTGGCATCGCGCCAGGCATCTTCCGGAACGACTTCACGACCAAGATTGGCGACCAGCTCGGCACCGTCCTCCAGAATCCACTCGACCTTCTGCGGCGCCAGGCGGGCCATCAGGGCGCGATACACCTCGACGAGATGCGAGACGTCCTCGGCGGCGTAACGCACCTGCAGTTCGGACAGTGGCCGCTGCAGCCAATCGGAGCGGGTTTCGCCCTTGGGCAGCTCGATATCGAGCAGCGCCTGCACCAGGCGCGAGTAGCCCATGGAGAAACCGAGATTGAGGTAACCAGCCGCTAATTGCGTGTCGAACAGCGGCGCCGGCAGGCTGCCGGTCAGGCGTAGAAAGACCTCCAGGTCCTCACTGCACGAATGCAGCACCTTGACCACACCCGGCGCTTCGAGCAGCGCGGCGAACGGCCGCCAGTCGCTGATGCGCAGCGGGTCGATCAGGTAGGCGCCGTCGCCACCGCTGACCTGCAGCAACCCGGCGATGGGATAGAAGGTGTCGACGCGCATGAACTCGGTGTCCAACGCGACGAAGGGCAGCGCCTGCCAGGCAGCGCAATGCTCGGCCAGGCTGGCGTCGTCGAGAATCCAGTGAATGTCGTTAGCCACGCGGCTCTCCCGTCTAGAATGCCGCGCAGTATATATGCCCAGGCCAGCGCACGGGGCGACAGCCTGCCGCCGATCACCGGAACTGTGTAATCTGTGGCGCGCACCACCTCCGACACGGAAGAACAACAATGCTGAAGAAACTGCTTGCCCTGATCGTCATGCTGCTGGCCGCAGCGGCCAGTTACCTGGCCCTGACCCCCAGCCCGATCGATCCACTGCCCTGGGACGCAGCGCCCGCCCCGGCGATGACGGGCGCACTGGAGCCCAACGACACCCTGATGAAAGCCGAGCTATTGGCGCGCGGCCAGGTGCATGGTCCGGAAGACACTGCCGTCGACAGCCAAGGCCGGGTATACGCCGGCCTGCATGACGGCCGCATCGTTCGCGTGCTGGCAGACGACAGCCTGGAAACCTTCGCTGACACCGGCGGCCGCCCACTGGGCATGAACTTCGACGCCAGTGGCAACCTGATCGTCGCCGATGCCTACAAGGGCCTGTTGAGCATCGACCCGCAGGGCGCGATCAAGGTGCTGACCACCGAGGCTGAAGGCCTGCGTTTCGCCTTCACCGACGACCTGGACATCGCCAGCGACGGCACCATCTACTTCAGCGACGCCTCATCGCGCTTCGAACAGCCGGACTACCTGCTCGACCTGCTCGAGGCCCGTCCTCACGGCCGCCTGCTCAGCTATGACCCGGCCAGTGGCGAAACCCGCGTATTGCTGAAAGACCTGTACTTCGCCAACGGCGTGGCGCTGTCGGCGAACGAGGACTTCGTGCTGGTCAACGAGACCTATCGCTACCGCATCACCCGTTACTGGCTCAAGGGCGACAAGGCCGGCCAGCACGACATCTTCATCGACAACCTGCCGGGCCTGCCGGATAACCTGCAGGGCGACCGCAACGGCACCTTCTGGGTAGCACTGCCGACCCCACGCAAGGCCGACGCCGACTTCCTCCATCGCCACCCCTGGCTCAAGGCGCAACTGGCCAAACTGCCGCGCGCGCTGTGGCCGAAAGCGATCCCGTACGGCTTCGCCATCGCCCTCAACGAGAACGGCGAGATCGTCCGTAGCCTGCATGACACCAGCGGTACGCACCTGCGCATGGTCACCTCGGTGAAGCCGGTGGGCGACTACCTGTACTTCGGCAGCCTGGATAACGATCGCATCGGCAAACTGCAGATTCACTGAGAGTCTGCCCACGATCTTTCGATGAGATTCCACCTGCGAATAACGGTAAAAAGGCGAGGCGGTCATTCGCGGTGGTGCGCCAAGTTGGTGGGCTGAAGCGGATCGCCGCCCGGCCCACCCTACGGTAGGGTGGGCTTCAGCCCACCAAATCGAAAGACTGCAGGCTCAGACCTTCTGGGCAATCCAGATGGTATGTCGCGTGCCCCTGTTGCCATGGGCATACACCTGCACCGCCTCGCCCTTGAAGCCCGCCTTGCGCACCTTCTCCGAAAATGCCCGGTCGGCGCTGGACGACCACACCGCCAGCATGCCCTTGGGCCTCAGCGCCTTGGCGCACTGACGCAGGCCATCCATGCTGTACAGCCAGTCATTACCCTTCTGGGTCAACCCTTCGGGGCCGTTGTCGACGTCCAGCATGATCGCGTCGTAGCACTGCTCGGCGGCCTGCAGCACCTTGGCGACGTCCTCCTGAATGATCACTGCACGCGGGTCATTCAACGGATAACCGGACTTCGCCCCGAGCGGGCCACGGTTCCACTCGACCACACCAGGCACCAGCTCGGCCACCGCCACCTCGGCATCCGCGCCCAGGTGTTGTAGCGCCGAGGCCAGGGTAAAGCCCATGCCCAGACCTCCGATCAGCACCCGCACCTGTGGACGACTGGCGATCTGCTTGCAGGGAATCGCGGCCAGGGCATCTTCCGAGCCGTGCATGCGTGTATTCATCAGCTGCCCGCCATCACCACCGGCGATCTTGATGACGAAGTCTTCCCCGTACTCAAACAGGTTCAGCGCACCATTCGTACCCGGGATCGGAGCGGTGTCGAGCAAGACAAAACGTTTCATGCAGAACCAAGACCTGTGTAGCGAGCGTGAGGGCAGGCAGCATGCCTGAATCGGCCGAGCAGCACAGCCCCGCCAGAAACGACGAGGCCCCGCGTTCTCACGCGGGGCCCCGAGTCTACTGCGATGAGCTCAGACCACGCCTTGCGCCAGCATCGCATCGGCCACTTTGACGAAGCCGGCGATATTGGCGCCCTTGACGTAGTTGATGCGACCGTTCTCTTCACCGTGATGGACGCAGGCATGGTGGATGTTCTGCATGATGCCGTGCAGACGCTCGTCCACCTCGCCAGCACTCCAGTGCAGGCGCATGGCGTTCTGGCTCATTTCCAGGCCACTGGTGGCCACACCACCGGCGTTGGACGCCTTGCCCGGCGCGTAGCAGATGCCGGCCTCGACGAACAGATCCACTGCCTCCAGGGTCGAGGGCATGTTGGCGCCTTCGGCCACGCAGATGCAGCCGTTGTTCAGCAGCGCGCAGGCATCCTCTCCGTCCAGCTCGTTCTGCGTCGCGCAGGGCAAGGCGATATCGCAGGCCAGGCCCCAGGGACGCTGACTGGTGAGAAACTGCAAACCGTAATGCTCAGCCATCTCGCGCAGGCGACCACGACGCACGTTCTTCAGCTCCATCAGGTACTGCCACTGTTCGTCGCTGAGGCCGCCCTCGGCGTACAGCGTGCCTTCGGAGTCGGACAGCGAGATCACCCGTCCGCCCAGCTCCATGACCTTCTGCGCCGCGTACTGGGCGACGTTGCCGGAGCCGGAAATGGCCACACGCTTGTCCTCGAAACCCTGGTCGATACGCTTGAGCATCTCCTGGGCGAAGTACACGCAGCCATAGCCGGTGGCTTCCGGACGGATCAGGCTGCCACCGTAGCTCAGGCCCTTGCCGGTCAGCACCGAGGTGAACTGGTTGGACAGACGTTTGTACTGGCCGAATAGATAACCGATCTCGCGGCCACCGACACCGATATCACCGGCCGGCACGTCCAGGTCGGCACCGATATGGCGGTACAACTCGGCCATGAACGACTGGCAGAAGCGCATCACCTCGCCTTCGCTCTTGCCCTTGGGGTCGAAGTCCGCACCGCCCTTGCCGCCGCCCATGGGCAGCGAGGTCAGCGAATTCTTGAACACCTGCTCGAAGGCGAGGAACTTGAGTACGCCCAGGTTCACCGAGGGGTGGAAGCGCAGACCGCCCTTGTACGGACCGATGGCGCTGCTCATCTGGATACGGTAGCCGCGGTTGACCTGCACCTGGCCACGGTCGTCGACCCAGGGCACGCGAAACAGGATGGCCCGTTCCGGCTCGACCATACGCTCGAGAATGCCGGCCTCGCGATAGCGCGGATTGGCTTCGAGGAAGGGCCACAGGCTGCGCACCACCTCTTCCACCGCCTGGTGGAATTCCGGTTGATCGGGATCGCGCTGTTTCAGGCGCGCCAGGAAAGAATCGACGGACAACGACATGCGGCACCTCGACACCACAAAGACAAAGTGGCCGGCACTCTAGCAGGCAGCAAGGCACCAAAACAGATCAAAATGTCGCCTTGATGAAACTTTTTAGTGCGCCATCCAGTGCGCCAAGATTGAAAAGCCTCTAAAGCAAAGTTTTCCCAATTTAATTACGCACCGAATAAGCGCAAAAAGCGCACAAATATCGACCACAGCTTGCACCACTGGCGTCACAGCTTTGCCGAATGAAGCTGAACAGGCTCGTTCTTCGTGGGGATCGGATAGCAGGCTAGGCGGTATGATGCCGCAAACCCTGCTATGACACAGGAGACACCATGCCACTCGCTCAACTGATCAGCACGGAACACCTTCAACAACGTCTGGGACAGCAAAACCTGCTGATCCTGGACTGCCGCTTCGCCCTCGAAGACCCGGCCTACGGCCGCCGCAGCTACCTTGATGGGCATATTCCGGGCGCCCACTTCCTCGACCTCGAACAGGATCTGTCCGCTCCGGTGGTCAAGGGCGTCACCGGCCGTCACCCACTCCCCGACCCGAGCGCACTGGTCGAGCGCCTGCGCAGCTGCGGCCTGCGGGCGGACAGCCAGGTAGTGCTGTATGACGATGGCCCCGGCGCCTTCGCCGCGCACGCCTGGTGGTTGCTGCTGTGGCTGGGCAAACGTGATGGCCTGTACCTGCTCGATGGCGGCCTGAAAGCCTGGCGTGAAGCCGGCCAGGAACTGACCACAGCGGCACCGAGCAACGTTCCCGGTGATTTTTCCGCGCAACCGGACAACAGCCTGCTGCTGACGGCCGATCAACTGGCCCAGCGTTTGGGCAACCCGGACCTGACCCTGCTCGATGCGCGGGCACTACCGCGCTTTCGAGGCGAGGTCGAGCCGCTCGACCCGGTCGCCGGACACATTCCCGGCGCGCAATGTGCCGTGTTCACCGACAACCTGGGTAACGATGGCCGCTTCCTTGCGCCGACCGCCTTGCGCGAGCGCTTCGACAAGCTGCGCGGAGAACGTACCTTGGAAAACCTGGTGGCCTATTGCGGCTCCGGCGTCACTGCCTGCCACAACCTGTTCGCCATGAGCCTCGCTGGTTACCCACTGGCACCACTCTATGCGGGGTCCTGGAGCGAATGGATCACCGATCCGACACGCCCGATAGTCACGGGCGATTGATCGAAGGTTTTAAGCACCAATCGAAATATGCCCAATAACTCAGATCCGAAATCAATTTAAAAACAGACCTTTACAGCTTAAATATCGCACTAGACTTGAGAATGAGCGGCTAACCCCGCTCCCGGTGGGGCCTTTATCGAAGAGCCACTAGAAAAGCTGCCACGCGCCCGGCCCCACCGGCACCCTCCGCGAGGATGCCATGGGAATTGCCGCCTGCGATCTCAGCCAGCATGTGATCCGCCCTACCCTTCTCTATCTCGAACGCCATAGCGCCACGGCCGAAGCGCTGCTGCTGGGAGCTGCGGCCTGTCAGTCAGCACTGGGCAGTGCGCTGGACACCCCGCAAGGTCACGGCCTGTATCGCATCAGTGAACAGCGCCACCAGATACTCTGGGACCAGCATCTGGCCTTCGACCCGGAGCTTGCCAGCCGTGTACGTGGCCTCGCCAGCCAGCACGCCTTTCTTGAAGCTCCACACGTGGAGCTGACGGTCAATCTGCGTTACGCCACGGCCATTGCCTGGCTGCTGGTCGAAAGCGAGAAACTCGAGATGCCAGCCGCCGATGATCTGCCGGCCTTGGGCCGAATCTGGTGCAAGGTTTTTCAGCCCCAGGCTCGTCAACATGACTTTCTCGATGCCTGGCAACGCTGCATCGAGCCCGTCAGCCAGGTGGCCTGACCGAATAGTCAGAAAGTCTAATTCAGAAAATCCGTACATTTTCAAACCAATTGTCCGACAATGCGCTCTATTTAGGGAACTTCAGCGTCTTGGCAGGGGTCAGGAAAAACTGTAGCGTGCGCCCCCCGCCTCACCACAGGAGCTTCCCCGTGAGCAAACGTCTTCTCAAGACCGGTCTTGCCGTCGCCATCACCGCCACCTCGAGCCATGGTTTCGCCAGCGGCTTCGCCCTCAACGAACAAAGCATTTCCGGCATGGGTACCTCCTTCGCCGGCCGCTCATCATCCGCCGATGACGCCAGCACCGTGTTCGGCAACCCGGCCGGCATGGCGCGCCTCAAGCGCGACGAAGTGTATGTAGGGGCGGCGGCGATTCACGCCAAGAGCGATATCAGCCACGCCAGCGCCAACGCAGGCCCCCTGGCGCTGTCGGGTAGCAACGACGGTGATATGGTGCCGACCACTGGCGTACCCATGGGTTATTACGTCAAACCGCTGGACGACAAGGTCGCCTTCGGTCTGGGCGTATACGTGCCCTTTGGCCTGATGACCGATTACGAGAGCAGCTTCCAGGGCCGCTACTACGCCGACAAGAGCTACGTGCGGGTGATCACCGTGCAGCCGACCTTGAGCTATCGCTTCAATGACAAGCTGTCGGTGGGTTTCGGCCCGACCTTCAACCACATCGAAGGCGAACTCACTTCCTCCGTGCTCAACCCGCTGAGCCCCGGTAGCAATGACGGCAAGGTGAAGGTCAAGGGTGACGACACCGCTGTCGGCTTCAACGTCGGTGTGCTCTACGAGTTCACCCCGAACACCCGCGCAGGCGTGACCTACCATTCGCGCGTGAAGTACGAACTGGAAGGCGATACTCGTGTTTCCGGTAGCGGCGCGCTGGCCGGCATCGCCGGCAAGTACGACGCCAATCTGGACCTGACCACGCCCGAGTCGGTGGACATGTCCATCACTCACGACCTGAGCGATGCGCTGACGCTGTATGTCGGCAGCACCTGGACGCGCTGGAGCCGCTTCAAGGAAATCCGCGTGGAGAACGATTCCGCGACGCTGCCGGCCAACCTTTCCACCATCGTCGAAGAGCAGAACTGGCACGACACCTGGGCCCATGCGGTCGGTCTGTCGTACAAGGTCAGCCCGCAGTGGACGCTGCGCACCGGTATCGCCATCGACCAATCGCCGACCAACAACGTCGACCGCTCGCCGCGCGTGCCCTCCGGTGACCGCACCATCTTCAGCGTCGGCGCCGGCTGGAGCCCCAATCAGGACATGACCATCGACGTGGCCTACTCCTACCTGCAGGAAGAGTCGGTGGACGTGAACCACGTCAGCGCTACCCGTGGCACCTACAGTGCGCGCTACAAGAACAGCGCTCATGGCCTGGGGGCTTCACTCAGCTATCGCTTCTAATCGAGGCGCGGCTTTGGCTAAACTTACGCGGCAGAACAACAATAAAAGCCGCGTGAGAACATCATGACTGCCCTCTGCACCACCCTGCCCGACAATCTTCGCCTGCTGCTGGTCGACGACCACCGCATCTTTCTCGACGGCCTCTCCCTGGCCTTGTCGCCACTGAGCCAGAACCTGCAGATCCACACCGCGCACAGCGCTGCAGAAGCGGAGCAGTGCTTGCGTCAGCATGACTACGACCTGATCCTGCTCGACCTGCGCCTGCCTGACGAGCCCGGCATCGAACTGTTGCAGCGCTGGCTGGCGCGCGGCGAGAGCACGCCGGTGGCGATTCTCAGCGCCAGTGATTCCGCGCTAGAGGCTCAGGCGGCGCTGGCCGCCGGCGCACTCGGTTTCATCCCCAAGAGCTCCGATGGTAACGCCCTGCGCCAGGCGGTGACCCGCGTCTTGCTGGGCGAAACCCTGCCGGCGCCAAGCAGCTCATCACCGCTGACACCCAGGCAGTTGGAAATTCTCCAATTATTGGCAGAAGGCCTGCCGAACAAAGCCATCAGCCGCGAGCTGGGTCTGGCCGAAGACACGGTGAAAACGCACCTCAAGGCGCTGTTCGAAACCTTCGCCGTGCATACCCGCACCGCCTGCGTCAGCGCCGCCCGTCAGCGCGGCTGGCTGTGATCAGGTGAGTGCCTGGCGTGCCTGCAACTGAGTGGCCAGCACCTGGCGCAAACGCGCCGGCAACAGGGGCTTGCCCAGGGGAATGACGTGCGCCGGCAGGCAGCGTTCATGCAGTTCCGGGCTCAGATCAGCAGTGATCAGCAACGCCGGCAACATCTGCCCTGCCGCCTCACGCAGTCGCTCGATGGCCTGCAGCCCGTCGCCCCGCTCGGCTAACCGATAGTCGCTGATCAGCAACTGCGGCGCCTCCTGGCGCAGAGCCTGCAGCGCACCGGCCAGATCGGCGCAGGCCTGCACCTCGCAACCCCAGCGACGCAACAAGCCGGCCAGGGCTTCGCGCCCAGTGGCGTCGTCTTCGAGCAACAGGATGCG
>JBLUOL010000063.1:0-26114 GCA_048065775.1 Pseudomonas sp. GW6 | reverse complement strand
CGACGCAGGCTCTCGCGCAGCTGCTCAGTCTGCCCCAGGCGCTGGTAGGCCTCGCGTACCTGCGAGCTGGTCAGGCCGCCGCTGTACAGCGGGATATTCAGCTGCAGGCCAATAGAGCGCTGCGAAACGTCGTCACGGTAAGGCTGTGTTCCTGGAAGGCGAGCACCACTATTGCTGAAGCCCATGCCGTCGTTATCGCCCTTCTGATAGCTGGCCACGGCATCCAGGGTCGGCGCATGGCCGGCCTTGCGCTGGCGCAGGTTTTCCTCGGCAGCATCGACCGCGAAGAAGCTGGCCTGCAGATTGAGGTTCTGCGCAGCGGCGGTATCGACCCAGGTTTTGGCGTCGTTCGGTGTCGGCGCCAATACCGGCAAGGTATGCACGATACCTTCGACTGCCGTGTAGCTGCGATTGGTCAGCGCCACCAGGGCCTCGAAGGCATCATCCACGGCGCGCTCGGCGAGAATGCGGTTGGCTCGGGCAGTGTCGAAACCGGCCTGCGCTTCGAGCACGTCGGTCTTGTCGGAAAGGCCAACATCGAAGCGCTCGTTGGCCTGATCCAGCTGGCGCTTGAACGCCGCCTCTTCGGCACGGGTCGAGGCCAGGGTGTCCTGGGCGCGCAACACGGCAAAGTAGGTCTCGGCGCTCTGCAGAATCAAGCTCTGCTCGGTCGCTGACAGCTCCAGCGCCGCCTGCTCACTGGTCGCCTCGGCCGCCTGCAGCTGGAACCATCGATCGGCACGGAACAGTGGCTGGCTCAGGTTGGCCTGATACACCAGACCGCTGCGCGACAGGGTGTTACTCGGCGAATCGAGCTCGGTGCGGGTATCGCCATAATTGGCCCCCGCCGACAGGTTGGGCAGCAGCCCGGCACGCGCCTGCGGCACCACTTCGCGACGCGCCTGGTAGTCGGCGCGAGCGGCAGCGATATCGGCGTTGTTCTTCGCTGCTTGTTTGTACACGGTGACCAGGTCGGTTTTGGCCGGGGTGGGTAGGGAGGTTGCCCAGCCCTGTGCTGGGATGCCCAGGCAGATGGCTGTCACCAGGGCCAACCTAGCGGTTGTGGTTATCTCCACGTATTAGTTTCCTTATTTGGTCTGTCTTGCATGTCTATTCGAATGGCACCGTGTGGATGGCCTTCTCAATGCAGGGATTTGCGCAGCCGCGACAAGGCACCGATGAAAAACACGCTACCGATGGCGCCTAGGGCAAGCATTTGCGGCCAGACGACAGCCGGGCCGGCGCCACGGAAGAGAATGGCTTGGGCTAGCTCGACGAAGTGCGTGGTGGGTGCCGCCAGCATGACGTTCTGTACGACTTCCGGCATGCTTTCGCGCGGGGTCATGCCGCCGGAAAGAATCTGCAGAGGCAACAGCACGAGAATGATCAGTAGGCCCAGCTGTGGCATCGAGCGGGCCACGGTGCCGAAGAAAATGCCCATCGAGGTGGTGGCGAACAGGTGCAGGGCGACACCGCCGAGGAACAACAGCACGGAGCCGGGAATGGGGACGGCCAGCCAGCCCTCGATGATGATGCGCATGGACAGGGCGGTGGCGGCCAGCACCACTAGGCCCATCGACCAGACCTTGGCCGACATGATCTCGAACGGCGTGACGGGCATCACCAGCAGGTGCTCGATGGTGCCGTGTTCGCGTTCGCGGATCAGTGCGGCGCCGGTGAGGATGATCGATAGCATGGTGATCTGGCTGACGATTGCGTTGACGGAGCCGAACCAGGATTGCACCAGGTTGGGGTTGTACTGCATGCGTACCACCGCTTCGACGGGTACCGCGTTGGCGCCACGAAAGCGCCTGAGGAACTCGCCGACCTCGTCATTAATGATCTGCTGGATATGTCCAGCCCCCGTGAACGCTTGGCTGACTTGTGTGGCATCGACATTGAGCTGGATGGTTGGCTGGCGTCCGGCTAGCAGATCTTGCTGGAACTGCGGCGGGATGTTCAGGGTGAAGGTATAGCGCCCGGCGTCCATGCCGCTGTCCATGGTTTCCAGGTCGATGGCCGCGGGCTTGATGAAGTAGGGCAACTGGAAGCCGCCGACGATGCGCGTCGACAGTTGCGAGCGATCCTCGTCGAGCACGCCAATGCTGGCCCGGTGCGGCGACTCCGGCACACTGTTGGCTTGGGAGTAAATGCTCAGGGTGAAGGCGTAGAGGATCAGCAGCAACAGGGCAGGATCGCGATACAGGCTGCGCAGTTCCTTGATGCCCAACTGCAGGATGTTGTTCAGTTTGCGCATCTTATTGCTCCTGCTTCTTCAGGCCGGCGACGCTGAGCAGGGTCAGTGTGGGGATGGTGATCAGCAAGGGAATGAAGTAGGGGTAGAGTTCGGCCAGGCCCAGCGCCTTGGAGAACACGCCACGGCTGATGATCATGAAATGGCTGGTCGGGTAGAGGTTGCCGATCAAGGCGCTGGCGCCTTCCAAGGCCGATACCGGGTAGATCAGACCGGAGAATTGCGTAGCCGGCACCACGGTGGCGATGGCGGTGCCGAAGATCGCGGCGATCTGGCTATTGAGCACCGAGGAGATCAGCAGGCCGAGGCTGGTGGCGCAGGTCACGTAGAGCAGTGCGCCGAGTGTCAGGGTCAGCATGCTGCCCTTGATTGGCACGTCGAAGACCCAGACCGAGAATGCCACCAGCATGAAAAAGTTGGCCATGCCCAAGGCGATATAAGGCAACTGCTTGCCGATCAGGAATTCCAGGCGGGTCACCGGTGTGACGTAGAAGTTGGTGATCGAACCCAGTTCCTTTTCACGCACCACGCCCAAGGCGGTGAGCATTGCCGGAATCATCATCAACAAAATCGGGATCTCCGCTGGCACCATGGCTTGCAGGCTTTGCACATCGGGGTTGTATCGGTAGCGCAGGGCGACATCGAACGCTGTGCCTGCTGCGCCCTGCGGAGCCTGTTCGGCGAGATCTTGCAGGTAGCTCTGGTGAATGCCCTGTACGTATCCCTTGACCGTGTCAGCGCGGGCTGGCATGGCGCCGTCGACCCAGAAGCCGATCTGTGGTGTGTCACCGCGCTTGAGCTCGCGACCGAAGCCTGGCGGAATCTCCACGGCCAGGCTGATATCGCCCTGGCGCATGCGCCGTTCGAGTTCGTCGTAGTCGCGCAGTGGCGGTTTTTCCTGGAAATAGCGCGAGCCGGTAAGGGTCTCGGCATAGGCGGCGCTGGTGGTGGTCTGGTCGCGATCGAGCACCGCGTAGCTCAGGTCCTCGACATCCAGGTTGATGCCGTAGCCCATGATGAACATCAGCAGAACCGTACCGATCAAGGCCAGGGTGGCGCGAACAGGATCGCGGCGCAGTTCCATGGCTTCGCGCTGGGCGTAGCTGTACAGACGCCTAGGGCTGAAACGTGATTTCACTGCGTTGGTCTGGGCGAATGCCGTCTCCTCCAGGGCCGCCTGCGAAGTGTCTGTCGGTGTGTCGTTGTCGTCAGTGGCATCGCGCAGGTAGGCGATGAAGGTTTCTTCCAGGGTGGACAGGCCGCGCTTGTCCATCAGTGCCTGAGGCGTGTCGCTGTCCAGCACTCGGCCGGCATGCATCATTGACATGCGGTCGCAGCGCAGCGCTTCGTTCATGAAGTGGGTGGAGATGAAGATGGTCACGCCGTCATTGCGCGACAGGTCGATCAACAGCTCCCAGAAGCCGTCGCGGGCTACCGGGTCGACGCCGGAAGTCGGCTCGTCGAGGATCAGGATCTCCGGCTGGTGAATCACCGCCACCGCCAGCGACAGGCGCTGGCGCACCCCCAGGGGCAGATCCTCCGGCAACTGCTCGGCGACTCCCTGAAGATCGAACCTGTCGAGCATTTCCTGAATGCGCGCGGGACGCCGTTGCGGCGGGATTTCGAACAGCCGGGCATGCAGGTCGAGGTTCTGCAGCACACTCAACTCGCTGTACAGCGAGAACGCCTGGGACATGTAGCCGACCCGGCGGCGGGTGTCGATGTTCCTTGGGTCGACCGGTTTGCCGAACAGGAAGGCTTCGCCTTCGCTGGCCGGCTGCAGCCCGGTGAGCATCTTCATGGTGGTCGACTTGCCGCAGCCGTTGGAGCCGAGGAAGCCGAAGATTTCCCCGCGCTCGATGCGGAAATCTACATGATCGACGGCGACGAAATCACCAAAGCGGCAGGTCAGGCCGTGCGCCTCGATGGCCACCGCATTCTCGCCGCTGGCCGCCGGGCGCGGTGGAATCACTAGGGTATGGTGGCCGCTGCGCTTGGCTTCGGGCAACAGGGCGATGAAGGCTTCTTCCAGATTGTCGGTGCCGGTGCGTTCGAGCAGTTCGCCAGGGGTTCCGATATCCAGCACCTTGCCGTCGTCCATGGCCACCAGCCAGTCGAAACGCTGGGCTTCGTCCATGTAGGCGGTGGCGACCAGCACGCTCATGCCGGGGCGGCGCTTGCGAATGCGCTCGATCAATTCCCAGAACTGGTTGCGCGCCAGCGGGTCGACGCCGGTGGTGGGTTCGTCGAGGATCAACAGATCCGGATCGTGGATCAGCGCACAGCACAAGCCGAGCTTCTGTTTCATGCCGCCGGACAGCTTGCCCGCCGGGCGTTCGACAAACGGCGCCAGGCCGGTGCTTTGCGTCAGGTCGGCAATCCGCGCCCTGCGCTCCTGCTCATCCTGGCCGAACAGGCGGCCGAAGAAGTCGAGGTTCTCGAACACGGTCAGGGTCGGGTAGAGATTCTTGCCCAGACCCTGGGGCATGTAGGCGATGCGCGGGCAGACGTCGCGGCGGTGGCCGGCATCGGCCATGTCGCCGTCGAGCACCCGTATCGTGCCGTCCTGCATCCTACGCGCCCCGGCGATCAGGGCCAGCAGGCTGGACTTGCCCACGCCATCTGGGCCGATCAGGCCGACCATGCGGTTGGCGGGGATGTCGAGGGTGACCGCGTCCACCGCGCAGGTTTTGTTGTAGCGCAGGCTGACCTCGATCAGTTGCACCACGCTGGGGTCGTTCGCTGTCATGGTGTGATTCGCACGTGCAGGCTTTCGGGCCACTCGGCGGCGGCGTCAAGTTTCAGGTAGGCCATGCCGGGAACCCCGGTCTTGACCTGTTCGAGGTGTTTTTGCAGCAGTTCTGGATCGATTCGGGCCTTGACCCGGAACATCAGTTTTTCCCGTTCGTTGGCGGTTTCCACTGTCTTGGGGGTGAACTGTGCGACGCTGGCGACGAAGGTCACCTTGGCTGGAATTACATATTGCGGTGCGGCATCCAGGATCAGTCGCACGTCCGCGCCCAGGGCGACTCGACCAGCCTGTTGCGCCGGCAGGAAGACGTTCATGTACACGTCGTTGAGGTCGACCAGATTGAGTACCTTGCCGCCGGCACCCAAGACTTCGCCTGGCTGGCTGACGCGATACTGCACACGGCCACTTCGGGGCGCCTTTAGCCGGCTGTCCTCGATATCCGCTTGCAGCCGCTCGACGCTGGCCTGGGCTGCCTCCACGCTGGATTCGGCCTCGATCACCTGCGATTGCGCAGCATCTATGGCGGCCTGGCTCGACAGAACCTGGGAACGGGCGGCGCTGAGTGCGGCCTGGCTGCTTTGCAGGGCGGCCAGGTCATCGTCGAGTTTCTGCTGGGGCAAGGCATTGCGTCTGACCAGGGTCTCGGTACGGGCGTAGCGCTTCTGCGCCGCAGTCAGCTCGGCCTGACGCTGGTGCACAACGGCTTCGGCGGTGGCTTTCTCGCTGATGCGCAGGGAAACTTGGGAATGGGCCGTGCGGGTGGCGTTCTGCGCCTGGCGAACCTGGGCCTGGGCCTGGCTCAACTGGGCGGTGAGCACCTGGATGTCCATTTGCGCGAGTACTTGTCCGGCGGCGACGAAATCGCCTTCGTCGACGTCGATCTGCAGCAGACGGCCAGCTAGTTTCGTGGCGACGTCCACTTCGGTTGCCTCGATCCGGCCATTGGCGCTGGCGAAACCGGAACCCAGGCCGCTCGGGCGCAGTTCCAGCCAGACCAGTGCGGCCACGGCGGCCAGGGCGACGGCGGAGGCCGTGTGGATCAGGGTTTTCTTCTGTTGTGGCTTCATCGAGGGTTTTCCTAAACTTCGGGCGGTCATTGCTTCACGTAGCGCCCAGGCGCTTGTTCTAGGGGAGGGTATTCGGCATTGCCCATCCGCGTGATGGCGGGCCGGAGCTCGCCGGCATGCCCGGCCAGCCAGGCGAACCAATCGACCCACCAACTACCTGCGTGTTGTTGAGCGCTTTGTAGCCAGTCGTCAGCAATCGGCGTGATGTGCTCGTTTACCCAGTAATGGCGTTTGTTGCTTGCTGGTGGGTTAATCACTCCGGCGATGTGGCCAGAAGATCCGAGGACGAAGCGTTTCGATCCCCCAAGAAGAGCCGTGCTGGCATAGGCACTGCGCCATGGGACTATGTGGTCATCGTGGGTTCCGAGGAGGTAGGCTGGCGCCTCTATGGAGCGCAGATCCAGCTTGACCCCGCACAGCTCCAGCTCGCCCGACTTGAGGTCGTTCTGCAGGTAGGTGTGGCGCAGATACCAGCAGTACATGGGGCCAGGTAGGTTGGTACTGTCGTTGTTCCAGAACAGCAGATCTAGGGCGCGTGGTTTCTGTCCCTTGAGGTACTTGTCGACGTTGTAGTTCCACCACAGCTCGTTGGGCCGCAGCAGGGAGAAGGTGTTGCCCATATCCTCTCCGCGGAACAGGCCACATTTACCACCATGGCCACCGATGGTGCGCTCGCGGTAGGCCACCAGTTGCTCATCGACAAAGACACTGATCGGCCCGGTATCAAGGTAGTCGAGGAAGGTGGCGAACAGGCTCAGACTGGCAATGTCGTGGTCGCCCCTCGCAGCCAGCACTGCCAACGCGCAGCTCAGCAGGGTGCCGCCGATGCAGAAGCCCAGGCAGTTCAGATGACGCTCGCCACTGATGACCCGGGTAGTGCGTAGGGCGCTGATCACTCCGTCCTGGATGATCTGCTCCCAGGTGATGTCAGCCTGTTTCTGGGTGAAGTTGCGCCAGGACATCAGGAATACCGGGTGACCCTGTTCCAGCAGATGGCGAACCAGAGAATTTTCCGGGCTGAGGTCGAGGATGTAGTACTTGTTGATGGCCGGCGGGACGATAAATATTGGCCTCTGGTACTGTGTATCGGTGAGCGGCAGGTATTGGATCAACTGGAACAGCGGAGTTTCCAGCACCACCTCACCGGGAGTGACGGCGAGATTCACGCCAACTTCGAAGTCGCCTCGGTCGCATTGACGCAACTTGCCTTCTTGTAGGTCTCCGGCCAGATGCAATAGACCACTGAGCAGGCTGGCCCCCTGGGTTTCCACCAGGCATTTCAGGGCATCGGGATTGCTCAGCAGGAAGTTGCTCGGGGCGCTTGCGGCGATTGCCTGCTCGATCAGGTAGCGCAGACGCTGACGTGGCTTCTCTTCTTTGATGGTGAGCAGCTCCAGCAATTTCAGCAGAAATCCGGAATTCAGCAGGTAGAAGGCGGCCATGGAACCGAACAACGGTTCACTCCAGTTGCCACTAGCGAAACGCCGGTCGTCGAAGTCGAACGGTTGACGGGCCAGCAGTTGCTGGCCAAGCGCTGTCCATTGTTGCTGGTAGTCAACCTGCAATTGTTCCAACGCTTCGGGGGAGACATTGAACCACTGGCTTTGGTCATGCCCGTTGAACCAAGAGTTTTGCGCTACGTACAGGCGCAGTTGCTGTAGGGCGAAGCTGGTGATGAAAGGCGCCTGTCCTGACCAGTAGTGAGCGAAAGAATGTGAATTGTTCATGGTTTGTCCAAGAAAATGAAAAAAGGCCGCGCCCGGCAAAGGGCACGGTGCGATCATTTCGGGGAATACCCTCACCGCCATCCAGGCGGTGAGGGTGCAGGGGAGCTCGCCCGATAGATCCGCGAAATCGTTAGTCAGCGTTCAATGGCCAGCGCCACGCCCTGGCCGCCGCCGATGCACAGCGTCGCCAGGCCTTTCTTGGCATCGCGGCGGATCATCTCGTGCAGCAGGCTGACCAGCACGCGGCAGCCGGAGGCGCCGATCGGGTGGCCAAGGGCGATGGCGCCGCCGTTGACGTTGACCTTGGCGGCATCCCAGCCCAGCTCCTGACCAACGGCCAGTGCCTGGACGGCGAAGGCTTCGTTGGCTTCGATCAGGTCTAGCTCGTTCAGGCTCCAGCCGGCTTTGTCCAGGCAGTGGCGGCTGGCCGAGACCGGGGCGATACCCATGATCGCCGGATCGACGCCTGCGTTGGCATAGGCGCTGATTTTCGCCAGCACCGACAGGCCCAGCGCTTTGGCCTTGGCTGCGCTCATCAGCAGCACGGCGGCGGCGCCATCGTTGAGGCTGGAGGCATTGCCGGCGGTAACGCTGCCGTCCTTCTTGAACGCCGGCTTGAGTTTGGCTAGCGACTCGGCGGTGGTGCCGGCACGCGGCTGCTCGTCACGGGCGAAGGCGATTGGATCGCCCTTGCGCTGCGGGATCAGCACCGGGGTTATCTCGGCGTCGAAACGACCAGCTTCGATGGCGGCCACGGCCTTCTGCTGCGAGGCGGCGGCAAAGGCGTCCTGGGCTTCACGGCTGATGCCGTACTTGTCCACCAGGTTCTCGGCGGTGATGCCCATGTGGTAATCGTTGAAGGCATCCCACAGGCCATCGACGATCATGCTGTCGAGCATCTGCGCATGGCCCATGCGCAGGCCGGTGCGGGCTTTGGGCAGCACGTAGGGCGACAGGCTCATGTTCTCCATGCCGCCGGCAATGATCACCTCGGCATCGCCGCAACGGATAGCCTGGGCAGCCAGGTGCAGGGCCTTGAGGCCCGAGCCGCAGACCTTGTTCAGGGTCATCGCAGGAACGACGTGGGGCAGGCCGGCGCGAATCACAGCCTGGCGTGCGGGGTTCTGTCCGGACGCGGCAGTGAGCACCTGGCCGAGGATCACTTCATCGACCTGGGCAGCATCGAGGCCGGTCTGCTCGAGCAGGCGCCGGATGACGATGGCGCCGAGTTCCGGTGCCGGAATCTCGGCCAGGCTGCCTTGGAAGCTACCGATGGCGGTGCGGGTTGCAGCGACGATAACGACGTCGATCATCTGGAATGCCTCATGTTATGACTAGTCGATTGCGCATCACTGCATATTCATGCCGCCGTTCACCGAGAAGTCGGCGCCGGTGGCATAGGCGGATTGATCGGAGGCTAGCCAGGCTACGATCGAGGCAATTTCCTCAGGCTGGCCGAGGCGACCGACGGGGATTCCGGCAATCATGCCTTCAAGGATGTCTGGGCGAATTGCCGCAGTCATATCTGTCTTGATATAGCCAGGGGAAACCGTATTGACGGTCACGCCCTTGCCACTCACTTCTCGGGCCAAAGCCATGCTGAAACCATGGATACCGGCTTTGGCTGCAGAGTAGTTGGTCTGGCCGAACTGACCCCGCTGTCCATTGATCGAGGATATGTTGATGACACGCCCCCAGCCCTTGGTCAGCATGCTCTCGATGACCTGACGGGTTGTGTTGAACAGGCCGGTGAGGTTGGTATCGATCACTGCTTTCCAGTTTTCGGGAGGCATCTTGCGTAGCGTACCGTCTCGGGTGATCCCCGCATTGTTGACCAGTACATCAATCGGGCCGACATTTTCGCGCACCATCTCAAAAGCCTGGCGGGTGCTGTCCCAGTCGGTGATGTCGCAGTCGATGCAGTGGAAGTGGAAGCCAGCCTCTAATTGCTTCGCCATCCAAGAGGCTTTGCGGCTTGAGTAGGGGCCGCAACTCACCACTACGGTGAAACCATCCTGGTGCAGGCGCTGGCTGATCGCTGTGCCGATGCCGCCCATGCCGCCGGTGACCAGTGCTATACGTGTCGAATTACTCGAAGTAGCCACTGACCATGCCTCCTTAATCGAAGCCTTGATATTTTGGTCAAGCTTCCGGTGCTTCACGGGCAGGAACAATGTTTCTGGGTGACGCTGGGTTGTCCTTGCGCGCCAATTCTGTCGCGTTTTGACAGTGGTTCGGCCTGGTCTTGATCTGGATCAGGAAGAATGCCTTGCGGGCCTCTAATATGCGTATTTCACGGCGATCAATCGTTTGCCTTTCGGCTGGGAACGGGCGCAGAGGGATGCTATGTACAGGATCAGTTCCAGTTACGTCGGGATGCTGGTGGCTATGCTGCAGGCGGAGGGACTGGATGCGGTGCGTTTGTGTCGTGAGGCAGGAATCGATATGTGTTTGCTGGCACAGGAGGATGCGTTCTTCACGCGCGCTAGCGCCTATCGACTGATGGCGCTGGCCGAGTTGGATTCGGACAATCCGAATCTCGGCCTCAAGGCTGCCGTGCATTTCAAACCTGGCAGTTTCCAGTTGGTGGGCTACGTGATGATGTCCAGTGCCAACCTGAAACAGGCTCTGGAGCATTTTGTGCGTTTTCACTTGCTACTTGGCAATGGTGTCACTCTCGCACTGTCTCCTGAGCAAGGCGGGCGTCTGCGTTTGACATGTTTGGAGCATCCTGAAGAGGGCTGTCCCAGAAATCGAGCGTTTGAGGATGCCGGTGCCGCAGCCCTGTTGGGTTTTTGCCGTTGGCTGATGGGGGGAGGGCTGCCGCAACCGCTGCAATTCGATTTTGTCCATGACGAGCCGGGTAATCTCCCTGAATATCAGCAGTTATTCGGGTGTTCGTTACGTTTCGGTGCCCAGCACACTAGTGTCCTGTTCGACCAGCAAGAATTGTTGCGCCCGTTGAGCACGGCCAATGAGGCGCTTGCGTTGTTACATAAGCGCTTCGCCGAGTTTCGTCTGGGGCAGTTGGGTGGTGTCTCCTTGGGGGGGCGCGTGCGTGGCCTGATAATCGAGCGCCTGGGTCAGGAAGGATGCGACATGGAGTCGATCGGACTGGCTCTTTGCATGAGCAAGCGTACCCTGCAGCGAGGCCTGGAAAAGGAAGGGCTGAAGTTCAAGGACATTCTCGGTGATGTTCGCCGGCAGTCGGCCGATTATTACCTGTGCCGCAGCTCATACAGTCTGACCCAGGTGGCCGAGTACCTGGGGTTCCACGATCAGAGCAGTTTCCACAAGGCCTGCCTGCGCTGGTTCGGGAGGTCTCCGGGTCGATACCGGCTGGACGAAGGCGAGCAGAGTACGCCCCATGAGGATGTCTCAGATGCCGCTCATCAGGCTGATGATCAGTGCATTGACGATATCGATGAAGAAGCCGCAGACCAGCGGAACGATAATGAACGCCTGGTGCGCGGCTCCGTAGCGCTGAGTAACTGCCGTCATGTTGACGATGGCCGTTGCAGTTGAACCCAGGGCGATGCCGCCGAAGCCGGCGGCTATCACGCTGGCTTCGTAGTTGCGGCCCATACAACGGAAAACCAGCAATACGGTATAGAGGATCGTCAATGTTATCTGCAATGTCAGGGCTGTGACGACGAAGACCAGAACACCGCCTAACTGCCACAACTGCAGTCCCATCAGCGCCATGACTAGAAACATACCCAGGCAGATATCGGATATCAGCGCCAACCCTTGGCCGGCTCCGCTCCAGTGCTTGATGCGTTGACCGCCGATGGCTGCTTGCAACAGGTTACGAATGACGATCCCGGCCAACAGGCAACTGACAAACGAGGGGAGGGTGATTCCGCTGTTGAGCAGCAGCAAGTTGAAGCCGTGGCCCAACATCAGCGTCATGTTCAACCACATCCAGGCCCACAGGATGTCGTAATGGCTGATGGGGGCGGAGATGTCTGCCGAGGTTGCTGGTACTCCAACTTCCAGGTCTGAATCGCGAGAGGGGGTTAAGGCGTGGCGGCGTATCAGGTAGTTAGCGATCGGCCCGCCGATACAGCACGCTGCGATCAACCCCACTGTGTTACTGGCAATACCTAGCTCCATGGCATTTTCGATGCCCAATTGCTCGGTGAACAGCGGTGCCCAGGCCAGGGTGGTACCGACGCCGCCGGTGAGCGAGATCGAGCCGAGCATCAGGCCGGCTCTGGGATCCAGGCCGAAACCGCTGGCCACGCCCATACTCAGCAGGTTCTGCAAGACGATGAACACGCTGGCGAGTACCAGCAGAATTAGCAGCGGGCGGCCACCCTTGACCAGGTTGCGGATATCCGACTTCAACCCGATGCCTGCGAAGAAGTAGAGCAGCAGTACATCGCGTACCTCCAGGTCGAAGACCACTTCGATATCCAGTATGTAGAACAGAACGGCGGTAACAGCGGCACAAAGGAAGCCACCGAGCACTGGTTCTGGAATGCTGTAGCGGCCTAGTGGTTCGTAACGCTGTGCGAGCCTCTTGCCCGCGAACAGCAGCATGATCGCCAGAGTAAAACTGACCAGCCCCTCAACGAGAAAGGTATTGTCCTGCATGAAGAGTCCTTGCGGTTAGCCGAGGATGTTCAGGCCGCCATCGACGAAGTGGACGCCGCCAGTTTGGCCCTGACTGGCATTACTGACCAGCCATGCGCACAGACCGCCGACTTCTTCCAAGCTGACTAGGCGGCGCAGGGGCGCGCGATGGGTAGAGGTTTGCAGCAGGTGATCAAAGTCTTTCAGCCCGGATGCTGCTCGAGTCGGCATGGGGCCGGGGGAAATGGCATGCACGCGGATGTTGTGTGGCCCCAGCTCGGTGGCCAGGTAGCGCACACTTGATTCCAGGGCGGCTTTGACTGGGCCCATCAGTGCGTATCCTTCGATCGTTTCCTGGGCTCCCAAGTAACTCATGGTTACCAGACTGCCGCCCTGGGGCATCAACGGCTCGGCCAGGTGCGCCATGCGGATGAAGGAGTGGCAGGAAATGTCCATGGCCTGCTGAAAGCCGCTGCTGGAACTGTCCAGCAGGCGGCCGCGGATTTCCTCTTTGGGTGCGCTGGCCAGGCAGTGTACGACGAAGTCCAGTGATCCCCATTGCTCTGTAATGTGCTCGAATAGAGCCTCTAGCTCGCCGGGCCGGGTGACGTCCAGCGGCATCCGCACGCTGGCTTGCACCTGTTGCGCCAGGGGCTCGACATGCGCCCTGGCTTTCTCATTCAGCCAGGTGATGGCCAGTTCCGCACCCATTTCATGTAGCGCTTGGGCGCAGCCCCAGGCGATCGAATGGGTGTTTGCGACGCCGACCACCAGGCCGCGCTTGCCAGCCAGGGACAGGCTTTCTTTGATGCTCATGGTTGTTGCTCCTGATACAGCTTCCAAGCATGGCGGGCGATGATGCTCTCTTCATCGGTGGGAATGACCCATACTGATCGAGTGCTGGAGGTACCGGATATAAGCTCGGCGTTGCGTCGGTTCGCTGCGTCGTCTAGCTGCAGCCCGAAGAGCGGCGCGAGATGTTGTAGTACTTGGGCACGCAGCTCAGCATCCTTCTCGCCGATACCGGCCGTGAATACCAGTGCGTCCAGTCCGCCCAGGCATGTGGCAAGCCGACCGACTTCCTGGGCGATACGGTAGGCGTAGTAGTCGATGGCCAGGGCCGCGCGCGGCTCGTTGCTGGCGCGTAGCTTGCGCATGTCGCTGCTGACCCCGGATATGCCGAGCAGGCCGGATTGTCTGTACAGCAGTTTTTCCAGCTCATCAACAGATATGCCTTGCCCCAGCAGGTACAGCAATACGCCTGGATCCACGGCGCCGCAGCGGCTTCCCATGGGTAAGCCGTCGAGAGCACTAAAACCTGTTGTCATTTCGATGCTGCGGCCAGCTTCGATAGCGCAAAGGCTGGAACCATTGCCTAGGTGAGCGATGACCAGCTTGCCAGTAGCGAGCTCCGGTGTTTTGTCGATTAGGCGCTGGCTGACGTATTCGAAGGACAGGCCATGAAAGCCGTAACGGCGTACGCCCTGTTCGTATAGCGCGTAGGGCAAGCCGAAGAGTTGACTGATTTCATTGCGTCCAGCATGGAAAGCCGTGTCGAAGCAGGCGATCTGGGGCAGTTGAGGGTCGTGCTCGAGCGCGGCATGGATTGCCGCGAGGTTGTGCGGTTGATGCAGTGGTGCCAGAGGCTCCAGCGTCTTCAGACGTGCCAGTGTAGTGTGATCCACGCGCACCGGTGCGCTGAAATCCATGCCCCCGTGCACCACACGATGGCCGATCAGCACCGGTGGGCGATCCTGTAGGCCTTCTTCAAGGACACGATAGATCTGCTGGAAGGCCGCCTGCATATTGGCAATCTGTTCCGGCTCGAAACTCGTGTCCTGCATTATCGTTCCGTCGGCCATGACGACCTGTAGACGTGGCGCCACGCCAATCCCGTCCAGCTTTCCGCGCGCCAGCAAGCGAGGTTGATCTTCGCCCCGGCGACCGGAGAATAGGCCGGTCTTAATGCTCGAAGAGCCTGCGTTGACGGTGACGATGAGTTCGTCCTGAACAGGGCTCATACAGGTATCCCCAGGCGAGCGCGCCGTGCTTCGGCAAGTAGCACGGCCAGCCCACAACTGGCGATGCGCGCTCTTGGACTGTCAGCGCGGCTGGTGAAAACAATAGGTACTCGGGCGCCAAGGACGATGCCAGCAGCTTCGGCTCCGGCTAGATAGATCAGCTGCTTGGCGAGGATGTTGCCCGCTTCCATGTCCGGTACCAGCAGGATGTCCGGGTCGCCGGCGACTTCTGAGTGGATACCCTTGACCCGCGCGGCTTCGGCGTTGATCGCATTGTCGAAGGCCAGTGGCCCGTCGAGCAGCGCGCCGTCGATCTGTCCGCGCCGGGACATGACCACCAGTGCGGCGGCCTCCAGGGTTGAAGGCAGCTTGGCGGTGACGGTTTCCACCGCCGACAGCAGCGCCACCTTGGGCTGTTCGATGCCGAGAGCGTGCAGCATCTGGATCACATTGCGGCAGATGTCGGCCTTGTCTTCCAGGCCGGGGAAGATGTTGACCGCCGCGTCGGTGACGAACAGCGGCTTGTGGTAGCTGGGCACGCTCATGGCGAACACATGGCTGAGGCGCCGTTCCGTGCGCAGACCGTTTTCGCGGTCGGCCACGGCATGCAGCAGTTCATCGCTGTGCAGGCTGCCTTTCATCAGCAACTCGCCACGGCCTTGGCGGATCAGGGCGACACCACGCTCGGCGGCGGCGTGGCTGTGTGGCACGTCCTCCACGGTCAGCCCGTCGATATCCAGACCGGCTTCGCTGGCGGTTGCCGCAATCTTCTGGCGCGGGCCAACCAGAATCGGTGTGATCAGCCCGGCCTGGGTGGCCTCCAGCGCCCCGCGTAGCGCGTTCGCCTCGCAAGGATGCACGACGATGGTGGGCAGCGGGCCAATCTCGGCGCAGCGGTTCAGCAGCGCCTGGTAGTGATCCAAGCTCATTCGGCGTTGCCTCCCTTGTCCGGGCTCGCGAGGCCAGGTGCGGGCGCGGAGCGGGTTGCCTTGATGCGTGCTGGTTTTTCCGGCGCGGCCACTGGGCTCCTGCTCCGGGTCGCTGCCGGGGGCGGGCTGGCATCAGTCTGTGCCTGCGCCTTGGCAGGCCGGGCGGCATTTTTCTTCCTTGGTCGCGTGGCGGCCTTGGACGTAGGGGCGTCCGCCTCGGGGAGGCGCAGGCTTGCCTGGATTTGCTCTGGCGGGCTGTCCACCGTGATGAGTGGCACGGATGGTTGGGCGAAATCCGGCAATGGGTGTTCGAGCAGATCATGCAACCGACGCCAAAGATCACCCACGGCACCCTCGGCGTACAGCAACTCAGGCACGAGGTGCGTGGCGGCTGTCAGGACGACTTCACGCTGGCTGGCCTTGGCTAGCAAAAGGGGCAAGGTGTTCAGGCTTTCCTCGGGGTGGGCGAAGACCAGTAGATCCTGCAGGCGGACGCTGTCACGTACGGAGAGAGGGTCGATGCCGAGCTGTTGCGAGAGCGTGCGAGCGCGCTGGGCGAGCTCTTCGATGCGTTCTTTGCCGAACCTGCCGCTGGCACGTGCGAGCAGGCAGAAAATGCGAATGAGCGCTTCCCGCTCCCCACCCTGGAGAAGCGAGTCGTGCAGATGCTCGATCAGAGCCTTGTCCCGTTGTTCTATGTGGCTCTGTTGCGAGCGCGGTGCTTGCCCTCCGGTCAGGGTGCTCAGCCCGCCGTAGAAGCTGTGGAAGAGCAACTCCTGGGATGCATCGCGGATGTCGCGATAACCATCGAGCTGGGCCTCGATGACGCTGGAGAATACCTCTTGCCAGGCAAGCAGGGGGTTGTTGGGGGATGCCGGGCGGCGATTGGTGCGGGTCAGGGCCGCGCTTCCCGCCAGCCACCAGAGGGCTGGATTGAGGCTGCTCCAGACGATCTGCTGCTGGTGAAATGGGTGGCTCTTGCGCAGGGATTCGGCGAGTGGTTCGTTGATCGCCCTGCGCATCCAGGGCCGCACGAACCAGTCGTAAAGCGTGCTGTTGAGTCCGGAGACGCGGTCGACCAGGGCGAATTCACGCTCGTCGCTTCGGCCATCTTCATCGTGGGCGAGAATATCGGCGATACGCCGGGACTCGAAATGTACCTGATACGCCTGGTCACCACTGGGGGATGCCGGTAGATCGTCGATCATCAACTCGTACAGGCCAGGCGACAGCAGGGCGATGGCATCGATGGCGCCGAGCAGCTGCCGGTGTTCGCGCCGGGCGACCTTGCCGGAGACGAAGATGCCCAGGTGGCCGATGCTGGCATGCTGCAGGTAGACGATGGTGCGTCCGGCGCTGCGCAGTGCCAGGTCGCTGGGGTAGACGTCGGCTATCCAGTTCAGTGCCTGCTGCGGCGGAGTGATGTTGTCGCCGTACGAGCAGAACACCACCACGGGCGCCTCGATGCGTTTCAGATCGATGCCGCTCGTGCGACCGGAACCGCCGGTCAGGCGGTTGCCGATGAACAGATCGTCGACGATCACTTCGATCTCCTCGCTGTTGAGTAGGGTAGGGCTGCCCCACCAGCGTTCGAAATCGAGAAAGCGCGAGGTCTCGGTGTCGACGTCTCGGAACAGGTTGTAGTACTTGCTCCAGTAAGTGTTGGCCGGGTTCAGGCTCTCGAAGTTGCTGACCAACCAGGTGCCATCGAAACGGCCATTGCCTAGGTCGCTGCCCAAGCGGGTCATCCAGGCGCCGCCGAGCAGGCCACCGGCATAGCGCATCGGATTGCGACCGTTGACGCCGGCCCAGTAGGAAAGTGGCGCACCATTGACGATCACCAGGCCCGGCAGTTCCGGACGTGCCGCCGCCAGGCCCATTAGTGCCCAACCAGCCTGGCAGTTGCCGATCACCACCGGCTTGCCGGCTTCGGGATGGCGTGCGCTGACCGCTTCGATATAGCGGGCTTCGGCGGCGGCGATGTCGAGCAGAGTCTGGCCGGGTACAGGGGCATGGCTGAAGGCGATGAAATAGGTCGGATGCCCGGCGCGCAGGCTTTCGCCGATTTCGGAGTCCTGCTTGAAGCCGCCGATGCCGGCGCCATGACCGCCGCGCGGATCGATGACGATGACCGGCTGACGCGTGGCATCGCTTGGCTGGTCAGCCGTTGGAAGGATGCGCAGCAGGGAATAGTTGACCGGATGAGGCAGGTCGTGGCCGTCGATCAGCACCTCGTAGGGAAACTTGAGCAGCAGGGGATAGCCGGCGCGCTCGTGGGCCAGGGTATTGTCGCCACGCTGGCGCAGTGCATCCCAGAACAGCAGGCCGCGTTGCCCGCAGTCGACCAGGTATTCCCAGCAGTCTCCCGGGCTGGGGGCACGCAGGCGACCTTCGTTGAGGGGCGCGAGCAGGGCCGCATGGCGTTGGCCGAAGGCATCGAGCATAAGCTTGCCGTGCAACTGCTGCAGACGGCTGAGGTGTTCGAACAGATTATGGAATGAGGAAAAGCTGTCTTCTCGCTTCGCAAAAAAACTTTCCTGGCTCATGAGCATTTCCTATCTCGGTGGCGTGCTAAAGGCCTGCGCTCAATCCTCCCCTTGGAGAGGCTGCATGGCGTTAAGGCTAGGTTTATAGCGAATCGCTGCGGCTTGGGCAAAATTTTTTTGCAGTGCAAAAAAGCTCTTGCGATCTTTTTTGTGCGGTGCAATATTATGCTGGCGCGGCAGCTCCATCATGGATGGCTTTCGCGTGTCAGGCCGTAGGTGGCCTTCCCCATTGCCAGGAGATCCGACCATGTCTTTTTTTGATTCGGAAAAACTGCAAAGCGCACAGAAAGCCAACCTTGACCTGCTGCAGCAGATCAGTGGCAAGGTATTCGAGAGCGTCGAGCAGCTCAGTCAGTTGCAATTCAAGGCGCTACGCGCTTCCAGTGGCGAGCAGTTCGACAGCTTGCGCAAGCTGCTGTCAGTGCGTGACCCGCAGGCCTTCGCCGAGTTGCAGGCGTCCTTCGCTCAGCCGGCAGCCCAGGCGGAGCGCCTGCTGGAGTTCAATCGCGAGGTGTACGATCTGGTCTCCAGCACGCAGGCGGATATCGCCAAGCTTGCCGAGCGCCAGGTCGAGGCGGGCACCAAGCAGGTGCGGGAACTGGTGGACGTTATCGCCAAAAACGCCCCGGCGGGTGCGGAACCGGCGGTAGCCGTGCTCAAGTCGGCACTGGAAAGCGCCGGCAGTGTCTATGAAAGCGCGCAGAAAGCCGCCAAGCAGGCAGCCGAGATCGCTGAGAACGGCATCGCTGCCGCCGCTTCCGCGGCCGGTCAGGCCACTCGTGAAGCCGGCAAGGCTGCGGGCGGGCGCAAGTAAGGCAGGGCGGCCGTGTCACGGACGGTGATGAGTTTCATTGCTCATCACCGTCTTTTTTCGTCTGCCTGAAATTGCCGGGTGGGATGCCGCCGAACATACCGAATAGGTTCTGGGTGCCCAAGTAGAGCTTCTTCGACTGTTCTACGTACTGGCTCATCATCTCCTGCATGACGGGCACCTGCTTGTGCATAAAGTCGCTCCAGGCCTGTGAGGATTGCACCCCGGTCTGGGTCTGGATTTCGATCACAGTCTGGATGCTCTTTTCCAGATAGTTGCCGAGCATGCCCTGGAATGGGCCATAGAAACGGATGATGCCCTTGAGCATATCGCTGGAGAAGAGCGGCTCGCCGTCGCTTTCCGCTTCCTGAATGATCTGCAGCAGGATGCTGCGAGTCAGATCCTCGCCAGTCTTGGCGTCGACCACCTGGAACGGTACTTCGTCGATGACCAACTGGCGGATGTCGGGGAGGGTGACGTGGGTGCTGGTATGGGTGTCGTACAAACGGCGGTTGGCGTATTTCTTGATCAGGCGTGGGGCTCTGTGGCCGTCATCGGACATGTGTAGCGTCTCATTATGAGTCGGAGTGTCTGTGGCAGGTATTATCTCAGGCCTCTCCCGGTGTAGATATATTGTTAATGCGGGGATAATTGGCTGTTTTAGTTTTTCGGATATAAGGCCGTAAGATATTCGCAGATACTTACTTGGGGCTGGCATCTACCGCCAGCAGAATCACTTCGCGCTGTATCAGTCGAGATGGCGTCTGAACCATATGCGGATCGTGATGATCCGCGCCATTTCCGACGTAATGGGTATCTACCGATTGTGAGCTCTTCAACTTATACCACCACTTCGTTCACTGTGAGTCGTTCACTGCGTTGCTTTCCGTCAGTCCTGCTGGTTCTAGTGCTGGCCGGGTGTGCAGGGGTCAAGGTCACGGCGGTCAGCAACAATGATTACCTGGCCCAGCGCCGCGGTGATGTGTTGACCACCGGCAACCTCAGTGCTTCGGCGGTTGCTGCCCTGCAGGTCGTGGGCAGTGATGAGAAGCGCTGCCTTGCTGACCTGCCGGCCTGCCGCGAGGCGCTGGACAGCACAACGGGGTTGCGTGACGAACAGCGGCTTTCCACGCTGGCCGAGCTGTGGCTGAAGGAAGCCCAGGACGGCGGCAAGGTGATGGCGGCGGAGGCCCGCACCGATGCCTACCTGGAGAGTGCCCGGTATGCCTACGCCTACCTCTTCCTGACCACCCGCACACCGAGCCAGCGCGCCCTGGAAGACCGGCAGACGCAGGTGCGCGACTACTACAACTTTTCGGTGCAGCAGGCGCTCGTCGAGGTCTTCGATCGCTACCGTGGACGGCCACCATCACCCGAGGACACTCAGGGTAATTTCCGCCTCAAGACCGGGCGCTGGACGATCGGCGGGCGCATGACCGATGTGAGGCTGGCCGATGACCGCCTGTTGCCGAAGGAGCTGATTCCGGCTGCGTCCCTGTCCTTTGGCGGGTTGCGCAACCAGTACCGTCGGGATGGACTGGGTGCCGAGTTGGTAGCGGTGACGGCCAAGCGCGTGGTGAGCAAGGGGAGCGATGAAATACCCTGGAGCGAAACCCCCTTCCCGGCGATTACTGCCGTGGCGCG
Organism: Pseudomonas sp. GW6; assembly: GCA_048065775.1. GTDB lineage: Bacteria > Pseudomonadota > Gammaproteobacteria > Pseudomonadales > Pseudomonadaceae > Aquipseudomonas. The sequence goes on along the minus strand of JBLUOL010000063.1, from coordinate 5,785 downwards.
CTTTCCCGGGGAGACCCTGGAGCAGGTGTTGTCCACCTATCAGGTGGAAGTGATCGGTTATGACCCCTACCGGCAGGATTCGGTGGACATGGCAGGTGTGCAGGCGCCCCTGGCGGCCAACTTCACGTCGGGCTATGGCCTGTGGCTGGCGCGTTCCGGGTTTGCCCGGCAGTCCCTGCTGACTCTGGTCGGACGCGGCGAAGTGTTGGAACGCCCCCATGTCTACCTGCTGCAGCCGTTCGATCCCGACCGGCGCATCGTGGTCATGCTGCATGGCCTGGCCAGCAGCCCGGAGGCCTGGATCAACGTGGCCAATGAAGTGCTGGGCGACGAGGAACTGCGCCGCAATTACCAGATCTGGCAGGTCTACTACCCGACCAACCTGCCGCTGGCCGTCAACAATCAGGCCATCCGCGAGGCCATCGAGCAGACCTTGGCGAATTTCGATCCGCAAGGCACGGCCAAGGCCAGCCACGATATGGTGCTGGTCGGGCACAGCATGGGGGGCGTGTTGTCACGGCTGATGCTGTCCTCATCGGGTGACCAGTTGTGGGATGCCATGCTGGGAAGTTACGGGATGCAAGGCGCGCGCCTGGAAAAAGCCCGGGCGAAGCTCGGGCCCTACCTGTATTTCGAGCCATTGCCTCAGGTGAGCCGGGCCGTATTCGCTGCGGCGCCACACCGGGGTACCCCGTTTGCCGAAAATCGCGTGTCGCGCTGGGCCGCAGGGCTGGTGAAGATGCCGGTGTCGATGTTGAACCGTTTCAAGGAGGTTGCCCAAGTGCTGGTTGACCCCAATGCGGCGGCACCGGTCGCGTTGGTGCGCCCCCTCAACAGCATCGACAACCTGAGCAACCAGGACCCCTTCGTCAAGGCCGCAGCCGACCTGCCCATTTCGCCACGAGTGCACTATCACTCGATCATCGGCAACTACACGCCAGACCTCGAGGTCCTGCTGTCCAGTGACGGCGTGGTGCCGTACGCCAGCTCGCACCTGGCTGGCGCCGACTCGGAGCTGGTCGTGCCATCGTGGCACAGCGTGCAGGAAACACCGCAGGCGATCATCGAAATTCGCCGCGTGCTGCATGAACACCTCACCGGCCTGGCCAGCCCCAAGGTGGCTACGGTACGAGCGCCATGAACGGGCTGTTGGGTCTTCTCCTGCGCAGTGTCCTCGCGCTGTCGTTTTTTCTGATCATGGCCTGGGGCGTGCTGGCGCTGTTCTACCAGACTGGAGGGCTGGCAACCTGGGTGCTGATTGCGGGCTGGTGCCTGCTTGGCTGCATTCTGCAGGTTCTGCTGTGGCGCGGGCGTCCCATACTGGCGCTTGTCGGTCAGGTGCTTGTCTTCGCCGCGTTGCTGGTCTGGTGGACAAGCCTGGAACCGTCAAACCAGCGTATCTGGGCTGGTGATGTCGCGCAGATGACCCAGGGCGAGCTCGTGGGCAATCAGCTCATCCTGCACAATGTGCGCAACTTCAACTGGCGCAGCGATGATGACTATGACGTTGCCTGGGAAACACGTCGCTACGATCTCGACCAGCTCGCCTCGGTCGACCTGATCACCTCCTATTGGGGCATGCCGGCCATCGCCCATGTTCTGGTTTCTTTCGGCTTCACGGATGGGCGTTTTCTGACGTTCACCGTTGAGGTGCGCAAGGAGCAAGGCGAGGCCTATTCGGAGATTGGTGGTTTCTTCAAGCAGTTCGAGTTGAGCATCGTCGCCACTGACGAGCGTGATGCCTTGCGCGTGCGCACCAACGTGCGCGGCGAAGACAGCTATCTCTATCGTATTGCTATGCCCGACGAGGCGATGCGTGCGTTGCTGCTCTCCTATGTGCAGCAGGCCAACGCCCTGGTCGATCAGCCGCGTTTCTACAACACCATTACGGCCAACTGCACCACCATCGTTTTCGACATGCTGCAGACGATCATTGGCGGACTGCCGGTCGATTACCGTTTGCTGCTGACAGGCTACCTGCCGGCCTATGTCATGTCGGTCGGTGGCCTGCAGGGTGGCTACAGCCTCGATACGTTGCGTCAGCACGGGCGCTTTACCGAACGGGCACGGATGGCCAACGATGCGAGCGATTTTTCCAGGCAGATCCGGCGCGGAGTGCCCGGCTGGGTGTCTCCCACCGATACCAGCCACAATGATGAAGGCAGAGACTGATGCGAGAACTTGAAGTGATGATTGGCCTGATCGGCCTGGGATTCCTGCTCCTGATGGTCGGCTACAGCCGGCGGGAACGGGACAGTGGTGTGCTGGTGATGGCCACAGGGATAGTGGTGATGTTGGCTACCATTGGTTACAAAATCTACATTGAGCTGAGGTAATGAACCATCCTGCACTCGTTGTTTGTTAGTTTTTGCAGCAGAGCGCCCGTTCCGTGAGCTTAAGTCGGGGCGGAGGCTCTCGATGGGGTATTGGTGAGCTAGTTTTGAATTTCGATAAAGTAGCCTGATGACTTTACCAATGGGTGATGTCGCTTGGGTTGCCAACTATGTCGAACCGTCTACCGTCCCCGAATGAAGTGAATCCCTCACCCAGGCCACCCGGCCCCGCGAAGAGGTCCACCACCTGAATGGCGTGGTCGAGCTCACCTGTAGGGTCTGTGGGCGTACTATCGAAAAGATTCTTTTGGCCTTGAGTCATGGACATAGTCAGTAAGGAAGTCAGGTCTCGCATGATGGCGGGCATTCGGGGCAGCAACACGTCACCAGAAATGAAGGTCCGACGCCTGCTGCATCGGCATGGTTTCAGGTATCGCCTGCACCAGAAGGATCTTCCTGGAAAGCCTGATTTGGTGCTTTCTCGCTATCGTGTCTGCATTTTTGTTCACGGTTGCTTTTGGCACAGACACCCCGGATGTCGCTACGCTACTAGCCCCAAGACCCGGTTGGACTTCTGGCAGAGAAAATTTGACCAGAACGTCGCCCGAGATACCAGGAACAAGGCTGTGTTACTGGCATCGGGGTGGCGGGTGATACAGCTGTGGGAATGTGGGATACGTGCACCTGATGCCGAGATAATCTGGGTCTTGGATGCAATCCGTAATTCTAATCAAAAAACGGTCTCTTGGCCTGACCTATCGACGGAACTTGCTCCATATCGCGGCGTGGTGACGTCATCCACACCGCATAGCCAGAGCCCGGCCCACATTCACCAGGTCAAGCTAGATCAACCGATTTCCGTTTTTGGGGTGCAGCGCGACTTGATCCACGTCCCGATATGGGAGCCAGAGCCCAGCGGGCACACCATCGAGAAAGACCACACCGCCTAAAGAATCGTAAGCCCAGGCTTATGTGTGTATTCCAGTGATGCTGACACCCAGCTCCAGCGATTGCGCCCTCGCACTGAGCCAATCGAACTCTCAACGCACCAGATGGCGCGCTAGCCTGCGGGGCGTACCTGAAACTCCGGGGCGGCTCTTCCTTTCAGGTGCAGATCCATCCAGCGCAGCAGGTAGTGAATGCTGAGACCACGGTGGCGCGCGTCATTACTTCCTCTAATAACGTGCCCCGCACCCTCGAATTGAATCAGTGCAGTGGGCACTCTCAGGTGCTTAAGCAACTTGAACATCAACTCGCTGCCTACGGATGAAGGCGTTCGATAGTCTCTGGTTCCACTCATGAAAAGCGTAGGCGTCGAGACGTCGAGCCCATGAGTTATCGGCGACCGAGCCTTATCCTTTTCATCCAGCCAGGGATATTTATCGGGGTCTGCCATGTCAGGCTGATCGCCCAAGAACCAATAGAGCGAATTATCCGCAACGCTACTGATCGAAACGGCAGCGCCGAATCGGTTCGTGTGGGTTATGGCCCAGTCCGTCAGGATCGCGCCTGCTGAACCACCTGCGATGCCGATTTTTTCTGCATCGATCTCATGGTGGGCAAGCACGTAATCCACGCCCGCCATCGTGTCATCATACTCAGGCCCTGGCCATTCTCCGGCGAGGCTGCCGGCAAAAACTTGGCCGTATGACATGCTGCCTCGCGGGTTCACATACAAGACGAAATAGCCAGCAGCAGCCATGGCCTGGATATCTCCGTCAAAAGCGCTGCTCCACCAGCTATATGGCCCGCCGTGCGCCCATACGATCAGGGGATACCTCTGCGAGGCAGTGAGCATCGGTGGCTGATGCAAGTAGCCATGAATTGTTTCGCCGCCTGGGCCTTCGTATGTGATTTCTTCAGGGGCAGTGAGCAGCAATTCATCTCGAATATGCCGATTGATCTCGGATATCTGCATGCCGGTACCATCAGCAACCTCATAAAGCTCAGGCGGGCTTACGAAGCTAGAGGCGACAGCAATCAGCCGATTGCTTTCCTGAGCTAGATGAAAACTCTGTACCACGTGGCGGCCAATCCATAGTGGCCGAACCTTCTGGGTCAGGATGTCCAACTCGATCAGATTGGCGTTGCCCGCGTCGCTTTTGATACTGATCAGTCGGCGATCATCCCGCCACATCAATCCATCACCGCCCACCTCACGGTCATAGCCCACGGTTATGTTGGTAGTTTCGCCAGTAACCATATCCATCACGAAAACATCATCTTGGGCGAAGTCCGACGGGGCTTCTGGATTGCCCATTGAAAAGGCGACCTTCGAACCGTTGGGGCTGAGGTAAAGCTGCGGAGCCGCTTCCATGTCTGTGCTGGTTCCCGGCACCTTGAAAGGCCTAACCACGCTCTGCTGGCCATCAATTAGGGCAACACTGCGCAAAGTAGACGTGCCTGCGCCGTAATAGGCTTCCATCGTATCGTTCGTGGTGAACAGGATAGAGCGGCTATCGACAGACCAGAATGCCAACGTGGCTGCTACAGACGCCTGCGTCAGCTGTCTTGGGGTCTGCGTGCCACAGTGAGAGTCGACCGCCACCACCCAAATTTGGGGCAAAGAGGCAGTACCGCCCCCTACTTCTTCAGATCGGAAATCGGCCCGTGTGATTATCCTGACCCCAGGCGGCGGCACGGGCGCCTGAGCGATGGCTACAGCCGAGGTGAAGGCAATGTTTTGACCATCAGGTGACCATCGATAGTCGTTAACGCCGTTCTCCAGATCGGTCAGTGAACAGACCAGTCCTCGTGTCAAATCCAGGACATGAAGCTGCGTCGCTCCCTCATCGGCTCGAAGGAACGCCAGCTTCGAACCATCAGGCGACCAGGCAGGCATGCTGTCATCATGCTGATCAGGGAAAAGTTTCGAAGCGCGTCGTTCCTTCAGACTCATCTTCCAGAGCGCGCCCTCCCGCTGATCGCCATCACCGTTCAGTTCGGTTACTTGGAAAATTAGTGTTGTCCCGTCGGGAGAAATGGCCAGCTCGCCGAGTTCTTTTACCCTGGCGATATCTTCGGTTTTGAATATCCGTTTTTCTGTGGCTTGTGTTGAAGCCACTAGGTGAGAAGTCGACATCAACCCTGCTATGCATATGGCCAAGCTGGCAAGCTTGGATGTTATCCAGACGTGGGCCATTGAGCACTCCTGGCTTCATGGCTCGCTGGTGAAAGAGCCGCTGGCGTAAAGCCTACCATCACCTGCAACCTGGGTGATCACCGCTATCGATGAGCGATGCCGTCCGCTTAAAAAACGAGGACTTAATGCAGGAGTTCGGAAGGTGGCTTGGCCGAACGTTTACTGGCCTTGCGCTGCATTACGTCAGCATCGGTGCAACCGAGATCGGCATAGACATTTTTGCTGCCTTCCTCGTATCCGTCCGGCCAACACACCTTCCTGGCCCCGACGCCAAAGGCGATGGTGTCCACCTGATTTAAGTGGACACCAT
>JBLUOL010000062.1:0-26573 GCA_048065775.1 Pseudomonas sp. GW6 | reverse complement strand
CTCCTACAGGGTGCTAGCCGGCCAGAACGCGCGAATACCGGCCACGCCCTGGGCGCCAACCTGCCAGGCACGTTCGATATCGGCCGGGCCTACGCCACCCAGCAGATATGCCGGCAGGTTGCAATGGGTCAACATCTCGCTTGCGGCGTCCCAGCCCAGCGGCTGCGCCTCGGGATGAGTCGCGGTCGCCTGCACAGGGGACAGGGTGACGAAGTCCACGCCCATCTGCGCGGCCAGCGCCAGCTCATCGGCATTATGGCAAGACGCCGCCAACCAGCGGTCGTCAGGGAACGGGCGGCCGCCAGCGGCGTACTTGCGCAGCTGTTCGGCAGTCAGGTGCCAGCCTGCCGCCGGAAAGTCGCCCAGCCATTCCAGCGGTCCCTTGAGCATCAGTTGCGCCTTGCCGGCACACAGGCCCTGCACGTCGACAGCCAGGTCGCGGTATTGCGGGTCGAACATGTTCGGCGCGCGCAGCTGAATCAGCCTTACCCCCTGCGCCAGAGCACTGCGGATGCCGGCAAGCAGCTCACTCGGCTCCAGGCCATCCGGGGTGATCAGGTAGCGCTCGGGCAGGCGCGCGGCGGCGACTATGGGTTTGTTGGCGGCGGGGAATTCGTATTCCAGCAACTGCCGTTCGCTGACCCAGGCCAATGGCTGGCCCTCGGCACCATGCGGCTCGCCACTGAAGGCCGAGACTTCCCAGACGTCCAGCAACACCTGCTTGTCCGGGTAGTCGTGGCGAATCTGGATCAGCGGGCGCGCAGCCTGCGGACGAATCCCCAGTTCCTCCTCCAGCTCGCGATCGAGGGCGACGCGCACGGCCTCGCCGTCCTCCACCTTGCCGCCGGGAAATTCCCACAGACCGCCCTGGTGTTTGTCATCGGGGCGCCTGGCGATCAGGATGCGTCCATCGACACCCCGAATCACCGCTGCTGCGACATGCACACGCTTCACCCCTTTACCTCCTGCAATGCTGCCTGATACCAGCGCCGAAACGCCGGCCAGCGGTAGATGGTTTCGACATAGGCCGCTGCCGTTGTCGGTAGCGCCACATGATAACTGCGCAGACGCGCGGCGACCGGCGCATAGAAGGCATCGGCAATGCTGGCCTGACCGAACAGATAGTTGCCTGAAGTGGCGAAGCGCTCGCGGCAATCGGCCCAGATCGCGCAAATACGATCGATATCCGCCTGCGCCGCGTCCGGCAGCTCGGTCAGCGCCTTGTCACGCGCCAGATCCATCGGCAGGTGGCTGCGCAGAGCGCTGAAGCCACTGTGCATCTCCGCACAGACACTACGCGCCAAGGCGCGGGCCTGACAGTCCTGCGGCCACAGCTGCGCCTCTGGATAGCACTCGGCCAGGTACTCGGCAATCGCCAGGGAGTCCCACACCGCCCCCTGTTCGGTAAGCAGAACAGGCACCTTGCCGGTGGGCGAATAGCGCAACAGTTGTGTGCGGCTGTCAGGCTGAAACAAACGTACCCGCAGCTCTTCGCAGTCGGCACCGGCCAGATCGACCGCGAGCGCCCCACGTAGAGACCAGGAGGAATAGTTCTTGTCGCCAATCACCAGTTGCAGTGCCATCTCGCGTGTCCTCGCCTACGTTTCTGGAAATACCCCGAAGTCGCTCGACGTTAAAAGGCCGACCACCGAATAGCAAATTCCCGCGCGTCATGGGGTCATGAGGCGCGGGAATAGTGTACGGCCGGGACTGATCAGGTGCGGTATTCGGCGTTGATCTTGACGTACTCGTGGGACAGGTCGGTGGTCCAGATGGTCTCGCTGCAGCTGCCGCGACCCAGCTCGATGCGGATGGTGATCTCCTCACGCGCCATCACCGCCGCGCCCTGCTCTTCGGTATAGGTGGTCGCACGGCAACCCTTGCTGGCAATGCAGACTTCGCCAAGGAACACGTCGATCTTGCTCACGTCCAGCTGTGGCACGCCGGCATAGCCGACAGCAGCGAGAATACGGCCCCAGTTGGGGTCGGAGGCGAACAGCGCGGTCTTGATCAGCGGCGAATGGGCCACGGCATAAGCCACGTCCAGGCACTCCTGATGAGTGCCACCGCCGTTGACCTGTACGGTAACGAACTTGGTCGCGCCTTCACCGTCACGGACGATGGCCTGCGCCACTTCCATGAACACCTCGAACACCGCCTGCTTGAGCTTGGCGAACAGCTCACCGGAGGCGTCGCTGATCTCAGGCAGTGCGGCCTGGCCGGTGGCGATCAGCATGCAGCAGTCGTTGGTGGAAGTATCGCCGTCGATAGTGATGCGGTTGAACGACTTGTTCGCCGCGTCGCGCACCAGATCCTGCAGCACGCCCTGAGCGACCTTGGCGTCAGTGGCAATGTAGCCGAGCATGGTCGCCATGTTCGGCCGGATCATGCCGGCGCCCTTGGAGATGCCGGTCACGGTGATGGTCACGCCATCGTGCTGAAACTGACGGCTGGCGCCCTTGGGCAGGGTGTCGGTGGTCATGATGCCGGTGGCGGCAGCTTCCCAGTTGTCAGCCTTGAGGTCATCCAGCGCGGCCTGCAACGCGGACTCGATCTTCTCGACCGGCAGCGGCTCGCCGATCACACCGGTGGAAAACGGCAGCACGGCGCTTTCGGTAACACCGGTCAGTTCAGCCAGGCGCGCACAGGAGCGACGCGCACGGGCCAGGCCATCAGCGCCGGTACCCGCGTTGGCATTGCCGGTATTGGTCAGCAGGTAACGCACTTCGCCGCCCAGACGCTCGCGCGTGATCAGTACAGGGGCCGCGCAGAAGGCGTTGGTGGTGGTCACCCCGGCGATACGCGAGCCTTCGGCACAGCGCATCACCACCACATCCTTGCGCCCTGGACGCTTGATGCCGGCCGAGGCGATACCCAGCTCGAAACCAGGAACCGGGTGCAGGGTAGACAGCGGGCCAAGACCAACAGCCATGAGATGCGCTCCTTCAGATATACGGTGATCGCTTCGGCGACCGAATGAGATGGTAAAACGCCGCGAGCGGCTGGGCCGTTCGCGGCGTTGTCAGGGCGCTGGCAGCATAGCCGAAGCGCCCGCTACTGCAAGCGATCCGATCAGCCGATCTGACCGTGGCAGTGCTTGTACTTCTTACCCGAACCGCAAGGGCACGGCTCGTTACGGCCAACCTTCTGCTCGGCACGTACCGGAGCGGCGGCCATGGCAACGTCTCCTTCTGCGCCATCGCTCTCTTCAGCCGCCAGTGCCGAGGCGTCTGCGTGCTGGAACTGCATACGCTCGGCCATGGCTTCGGCTTCGCGGCGCAGACGAGCTTCTTCTTCGGCCGGATCTTCGCGACGCACCTGAACGTGGCTGAGCACGCGGATGGCATCGCGTTTGATCGACTCCAACAGTTCCTGGAACAGGGCGAAGGACTCGCGCTTGTATTCCTGCTTGGGGTTCTTCTGCGCGTAGCCACGCAGGTGAATCCCGTGACGCAGGTGATCCATGGTCGACAGGTGGTCTTTCCACAGATCGTCCAGCACACGCAGCAGAATCTGCTTCTCGAAGGTACGCAGAGCCTCGGCGCTGGCCTGGGTTTCCTTCTCGTTGTAGGCAGCCAGCAGCTCGGCAAGGATGCGCTCACGCAGGGTTTCTTCGTACAGCTTGTCGTCTTCATCCAGCCACTGCTGGATCGGCAGCTTGATGCCAAAATCGCTCTGCAGGGTGGACTCCAGACCGGCGACATCCCACTGCTCCGGCATCGACTGCGGCGGGATATGGTTGTTGACTGCGGTGGTCAGCACTTCCTCGCGGAACTCGGCGATGGTGTCGCCAACGCTCTCGGCAGCCAGCAGGCTGTTGCGCATGTGGTAGATCACCTTGCGCTGCTCGTTGGCCACGTCGTCGAATTCGAGCAGTTGCTTACGCATGTCGAAGTTGCGGCCCTCGACCTTGCGCTGGGCCTTCTCGATGGCGTTGGTGACCATGCGGTGCTCGATGGCCTCGCCGGACTGCATGCCCAGAGCCTTCATGAAGTTCTTCACCCGATCCGAGGCGAAGATACGCATCAGGTTGTCTTCCAGCGACAGGTAGAAGCGGCTGGAACCCGGGTCACCCTGACGGCCGGCACGACCGCGCAGCTGATTGTCGATACGCCGCGATTCGTGGCGCTCGGAGGCAATCACATGCAGGCCGCCGGCTTCGATCACCTGCTGGTGACGCTTCTGCCACTCGCTCTTGATCTGCGCGATCTGCTCGTCGGTGGGGTTTTCCAGCGCCGCGACTTCCACTTCCCAGTTGCCACCGAGAAGGATGTCGGTACCACGACCGGCCATGTTGGTGGCGATGGTCAGCGCACCCGGACGACCGGCCTGGGCGATGATCTCGGCTTCCTTGTCGTGGAACTTGGCGTTGAGCACCTTGTGCTCGATACCTTCCTGATTCAGCAACTGGCTGACGTACTCGGAGGTCTCGATGGTGGCGGTACCCACCAGGATCGGCCGGCCCTGGGCCTGGCAATCCTTGATGTCGGCAATGATCGCCTGGTACTTCTCTTCCTGGGTCAGATAGACCAGGTCGTTGAAGTCCTTGCGCGCGACCGGCTTGTTGGTCGGAATCACCATCACGTCCAGACCATAGATCTGGCGGAACTCGAACGCCTCGGTATCGGCGGTACCGGTCATGCCGGACAGCTTGTTGTAGAGACGGAAGTAGTTCTGGAAAGTGGTCGAAGCCAGGGTCTGGCTCTCGGCCTGGATGTTCACCCCTTCCTTGGCTTCGATGGCCTGGTGCAGACCCTCGGAGAGACGGCGGCCCGGCATGGTACGGCCGGTGTGCTCGTCGATCAGGATCACCTGACCGTTCTGCACGATGTACTCGACATTGCGATTGAACAGCTTGTGCGCACGCAGGCCGGCATACACATGGGTCAGCAGACCGAGGTTGTGCGCCGAATAGAGGCTCTCGCCTTCAGCCAACAGACCGGCAGCGGTGAGCATCTCCTCGACGTACTGGTGGCCGGCCTCGTTGAGTTCGACCTGGCGCGATTTCTCGTCGACCTTGTAGTGACCTTCCTGAGTCACCACGCCTTCCTCTTCCTCGATGTGCTGCTTGAGGCGCGGGATCAGCTTGTTGATCTCGATGTACAGCTTGGAGCTGTCTTCGGCCTGACCGGAGATGATCAGCGGGGTACGGGCTTCGTCGATGAGGATGGAGTCGACTTCGTCGATCACGGCGAAATTCAGCTCACGCTGGAACTTGTCTTCCAGGCTGAAGGCCATGTTGTCGCGCAGGTAGTCGAAACCGAATTCGTTGTTGGTGCCGTAGGTGATGTCGGCGGCGTAAGCGGCGCGTTTCTCTTCCGGCGGCTGGAAGGGTGTGACAATACCCACGGTCAGGCCGAGGAACTCATACAGCGGACGCATCCAGTTGGCGTCGCGGCGGGCCAGGTATTCGTTGACCGTGACCACGTGCACGCCCTTGCCGGACAGTGCGTTGAGGTAGACCGCCAGGGTACCTACCAGGGTCTTGCCCTCACCGGTACGCATCTCGGCGATCTTGCCCTCATGCAGGGTCATGCCGCCGATCAGCTGCACATCGAAGTGGCGCATGCCCATCACTCGCTTGCCGGCCTCACGGGCCACAGCGAAGGCTTCGGGAAGCAGCTTGTCGAGGGTTTCGCCCTGAGCCAGACGGCCCTTGAACTCTTCGGTCTTGCCACGCAGTTGCTCGTCCGAGAGGGCGATCATCTGCTCTTCGAGGACGTTGACGGACTGCACCGCCTTGAGCAAGCGTTTGACTTCACGCTCATTCTTGCTTCCGAAAAGTTTTTTAAACAGAGGCGCAAACATATCGACAGGATCTTCCGGCGAATGGATGGAGGTCGGCGCAAATCGCGACCTGGCAGCCAGCATGGCTGCGGGCGAAGGGGGCATTCTACCCGGAAAACTCAGGGAGGAAAGTGACGTTGTCAGCCCGTTGCTGCCGTGTGATGGCGCAGGCCACGCATCCCCGGTCAGCCAGGGGCGCGGCGTGAAACTTTATATGGGGATGAATGCTGGCAATTCAAGGCCAGCCATCGCCCCTGACTCACTCGACGCCGTTGGCACGCGCGATATAGAGGGCGGGATTGACCTGTCGGCCATCCTTGCTGACTTCGAAGTGCACGTGATAACCGGTGGAGCGACCACTGCGACCGACCTTGGCGATGGTCTGGCCGCGCTGCACCAGATCGCCGATCTGCACGGTATTGCTCTGGTTGTGGGCATAGAGCGTGACGTAGCCATCCGTGTGACTGATTTCCACGGTATTGCCGTAACCATTCTTCCTGCCGGAAAAGGTCACCACACCCGCCGCCACCGAAACCACGTCACTGCCAGGCTTGGCCGCGAAATCGATGCCCTTGTGGACACTGGCGCGGCCGGTCAGCGGATGCACACGACGGCCGAAAGGTGACGACACATAACCTTGCAAGACCGGACGACCGGACAGTGTTTCCGCTTCACTCAGGCGGCGCTCGCCAAGCAGTTGCTCCAGCACTTCCAACTGCTGCTCGCGACTCTCCACGCGCAGTGCCAGCTCATCCAGGGCGTTCATGAAAGGCGGCGGCGCATAGGCCGAAGCCCCCAGCGGATCTTCCGCCCCGCCCTGACCGACACTGAGGGAGAAGTCGAACTCACCGGCGTCCAGTTCTGCCAGTTCGGTGAGGCGCTCACCCAGGGCATCGAGCCGGGTGAGACGCGCCTGCAATTCGGCAACATGCACAGCGAAGGCGTCGAGCTGACGTTGCGCGTCCTGGCGCACGGCGCCGACCTGCTCGCGCTGCTGGTCGAGGGCTTCGACCAGCGAGGTGTCGACCACCGGTTCGGCGGTCAACCACTTGGCGCCCATCGCAGCACCGGCAGCAAGGCTCAGGACCAGCAGCAGGACAACCGAGAGCAGCAACCAGCGCAGGTCCAGATTGATCGTTCGCGCCGAACCGTGACGGCTATTGAGCAAGATGATATGCATGGCTTCCCCTTTTCGCAGAACACAGGCCGGCAGCACGCTCTGCTACCATGACGGCTCTGCAACTTAAGGCTTCCTGCCATGACGTTTCGTCCCTTGCCGGCCCAGGCACCCGCTAAGCTGTTACGCGAAGCCAAGCCCCTGAAAGCGCTGTTCAGTCAGGCGCAACGCCTTACCCACCTGCAGCGTCTTGTCGATAGCCAGCTACAGCCTGCTGCCCGGGAACACTGTCATGTAGCGTCCTGGCGCGACGGCTGCTTGTTATTGATCGTGACCGATGGCCACTGGGCAACACGCCTGCGTTATCAGCAAAGAAGACTGCAACGACAACTACAGGCACTCGAAGAATTCGCGACCTTAACGAAAATCATGTTCAAGGTGCAACCTCAAGGCGGCCAGAATCGTGGAACCGGTCGCACCTTGCACTTGTCGAATAGCGCCGCACAAAGCATCCAGGCAACGGCCGAAGGTATCAGCGACTCCAGGCTACGCGCGGCACTCGAGCGCCTGGCCAGCCACACGCAGAAAGACCAATAAGCCCCCGCTCCGCTCGTCGGTAAAACTCGTTTCGACGCAGGCGCCAGACAAATGGCGCCAGAGACCCTCGCCCAAAATCCCACTCCACTGAGTGACCGGCCATAAAAAAGGCCACCCGAAGGTGGCCTCAAATAAAGCTGGAAAGAGAGTAGGTTTTACACCGCCGCGACAGGACGCATGTAAGAGATCGGTGCGAGTTTGGCGTCCTCGAAGGTCACCATTTCCCAGGCATCGGTCTGTTCGATCAACGTACGCAGCAAACGATTGTTCAGCGCGTGACCCGACTTGAAGCCTTTGAACTCGCCGATCAGGCTGTTACCCAGCAGGTACAGATCGCCGATGGCATCGAGAATCTTGTGTTTGACGAATTCGTCCTCGTAACGCAGGCCGTCTTCGTTGAGCACACGATATTCGTCGACCACGATGGCGTTTTCCACACTGCCACCGAGTGCCAGGTTCTGCGAACGCAGGAACTCGATGTCACGCATGAAGCCAAAGGTGCGGGCCCGGCTGACTTCCTTGACGAAAGACGTGCTGGAGAAATCCACACTGGCGCTCTGCGTACGATTGCGGAACACGGGGTGATCGAAGTCGATCTCGAAACTCACCTTGAAGCCGTCGAAAGGTATGAAGGTGGCGCGCTTGTCGCCCTCCTCCACCGTTACCTCACGCAGGATGCGGATGAACTTCTTCGGCGCTTCCTGCTCCTGCAGGCCAGCGGATTGAATCAGGAATACAAAGGGACCAGCACTGCCATCCATGATCGGTACTTCGGACGCGGAGAGCTCGACGTAGGCGTTATCGATGCCCAGGCCTGCCATGGCCGAAAGCAGGTGCTCTACCGTATCCACCTTGACATCACCATTGATCAACGTAGTCGACATGGTGGTTTCACCGACATTCCCGGCCAGCGCGCGGATTTCCACGACGGGATCGAGGTCGGTACGACGAAACACGATACCGCTGTCCACCGGTGCCGGCTTCAGGGTCAGGTAAACCTTCTCCCCCGAATGCAGGCCAACGCCGGTGGCACGGATGATGTTCTTCAGGGTGCGTTGTCTGATCATGGCTTGGCCGCTATATCGCTAGTTGCGAACTGTTTTCAACAATGGTCGGGAATGATAGCAGAACCGACCTTTGCTGAACACCAATCACCCATATACTCCTGATAAATTCCATCAATCAGCCTGGCGACGCAGGAAAGCCGGAATATCCAGGTAATCGAGGTCGTCCTGGGTATTGAGCTTGGCTGCAGTGGCCGCACCGCCATGGCTCTGGCGCTGCACGGTGGGACGCTCGTAGTCCTTGTAGTTGACCGACTGCTCGCTGCGCGGCTGCGCGGCAGGCTGCTGGGCAACCGGCTGGCTGACGGCGACCTGAACGGTGTTGTCGACCACCTTCACCGGCTTCTCCATGCGCGCGCCGAGGCCGGTAGCGACCACGGTAACGTGCAGCTCGTCGCGCATGTCGGCGTCGATCACGGTGCCGACCTTGACGGTGGCGTGCTCGGAAGCGAACTGCTCGATGATGTTACCCACGTCGGAGTACTCACCCAGCGACAGGTCCGGACCGGCGGTGATGTTCACCAGAATACCGCGCGCACCCTGCAGGTTGACGTCTTCCAGCAGCGGGTTGCGGATCGCCGCTTCGGTGGCTTCGCGCGCACGGTTCGGACCGCTGGCGCAGCCGGTGCCCATCATGGCCATGCCCATTTCGCTCATCACGGTTTTCACGTCGGCGAAGTCGACGTTGATCATCCCCGGACGCTTGATGATGTCGGAGATACCGCGCACGGCGCCGGCCAGCACGTCGTCAGCCTTGGCGAAGGCGGACAGCAGGCTGGCGTCCTTGCCGAGGATGGTCAGCAGCTTTTCGTTGGGAATGGTGATCAGCGAGTCGACGCTCTCGGACAGCGCGCGGATGCCCTCGTCGGCGATGACCATGCGCTTCTTGCCCTCGAACGGGAACGGACGGGTCACCACTGCCACGGTGAGAATGCCCAGTTCCTTGGCCACCTCAGCAATCACCGGCGCAGCGCCGGTGCCGGTACCGCCACCCATGCCGGTGGTGATGAACACCATGTCAGTGCCTTGCAGCACTTCGGCGATGCGCTCGCGATCTTCCAGCGCGGCCTGACGACCGACTTCCGGATTGGCACCGGCACCCAGGCCCTTGGTCACGCCCGGGCCGAGCTGCAGCACGGTACGTGCGCCGATGTTCTTCAGCGCCTGCGCATCGGTGTTGGCGCAGATGAACTCGACGCCCTCGATGTTGCTGACGGCCATGTGATTGACTGCGTTGCCGCCGCCACCACCGACACCGATTACTTTGATTACCGCGCTTTGCGGAATGTTATCTACTAGTTCGAACATGATCCCTCTCCTTCCTTTCTAGTTGTAACGCCTACTGCAAATTTAGAAATTGCCTTGCACCCAACGCTTGATGCGTTCGAGTACCGGGGTTTTGTTTTCGTCCTGGTAAGGACTGCCCACCGACATGGAAATGCCGTCGTTCTGCTTCTGCAGCCCGTACAACAGCAAACCCACACCGGTGGAATAAATCGGGTTGCGCACCACGTCGCCCATGCCCTTGACGCTGTGCGGTACGCCCAGTCGAACCGGCATGTGGAAAATTTCTTCGGCCAGTTCGACCGCGCCTTCCATCTTCGCCGTGCCGCCGGTCATGACGATGCCGGCCGGGATCAGGTCTTCGTAACCGCTGCGGCGCAGCTCGGCCTGAACCAGGGTGAACAGCTCGTCGTAACGCGGCTCGACCACTTCGGCCAGAGACTGGCGCGAGAGATCACGCGGCGGGCGATCACCGACGCTCGGCACCTTGATGGTTTCGCCGGCACCGGCCAGCTTGGCCAGGGCGCAGGCATAGCGGATCTTGATTTCCTCGGCGTACTGGGTCGGCGTACGCAGGGCCATGGCGATGTCGTTGGTGACCTGGTCACCGGCAATCGGGATCACCGCGGTATGACGAATCGCGCCTTCGGTGAAGATGGCGATATCGGTGGTGCCACCGCCGATGTCCACCAGGCACACGCCCAGCTCCTTCTCGTCCTCGGTCAGTACCGAATAAGCGGATGCCAGCTGCTCGAGGATGATGTCGTCGACTTCCAGGCCGCAGCGGCGCACACACTTCTCGATGTTCTGTGCGGCATTCACGGCGCAGGTGACGACGTGCACCTTGGCCTCCAGGCGCACGCCGGACATGCCCAGCGGCTCGCGCACGCCTTCCTGGTTATCGATCACGTAATCCTGGGCCAGGGTGTGCAGCACGCGCTGATCCGCGGGAATCGCCACAGCCTGCGCGGCGTCGAGCACGCGCTCGATGTCGGCCGGGCTCACTTCACGATCACGGATGGCGACGATACCGTGGCTGTTGAGGCTGCGGATGTGATTGCCGGCCACACCGACGAACGCCGAGTGAATGCGGCAGCCGGCCATTAGCTGCGCCTCTTCCACCGCGCGCTGGATCGAGGCCACGGTGGACTCGATATTGACCACCACGCCCTTCTTCAGCCCGCGCGACGGATGGGTGCCGATACCGACGATTTCCAGCTGGCCGTCGGCCGTCACCTCGCCCACCAGCGCCACCACCTTGGAGGTGCCGATGTCCAGGCCAACGATCATCTTGCCGCTCTGCGCGCTATTCATTAGTCCAGCCTCTCCTCAATTCACTTTCTGCTCGGCCGCGGCCGGCTCCACCGGCTCACGCCAGGCCACGGCCAAGCCGTTGGCATAACGCAGGTCGATGCGCGCGATGTTCGCGCTCTGTTCTTTCAGTTCCCGCTCATAGATGGCGGCGAAACGACGCATTTTTTCCACCACGTGATCACGTCCCAGCAGGATGTCGATGCGCTGGCCGCTGGCGTTCTCGGTGGCCGAGAGAAACCAGCTGCCGCGTTCGCGCAACTGCAGCCCGACCACGGTGAAGCCCATCGGCCGCAGCAGTTGGCTGAGCATCTGGTACTGCTGCATCACCTTCGGCTGCGCCCGCTTCGGGCCGGACAGCTGCGGCAGATGCTGGTAGTTGTCCAGCTCCTGTGGCGCGAAGGCCTGACCCTGGTTGTTGAGCAGCGCCTCGTCACCCCAACGGGCGATGGGCAGTTGTTCCTCCAGACGCACGTCGATCTGATCCGGCCAGACACGACGCACTTCGGCATGGGCGATCCAGGGCATGCGCTCGAGTTCCTCGCGCATGCCGCGCAGGTCGGCGCTGAAGAAGCTCGCCTCGATATACGGCGCGATCCGCCGCTGCACCGCCTGCTGACTGACATAAGCCAGATCACCCTGCACGCTGATGCGGGCGATCGGGCGGTCGGCGTAGGGCAGCAGACGCAACGCACCCTCGTAGGCGCCAAAGCCCAGACCAACCAGCAGCAGCGGCCAGAGCAGTCGCCCAACCCAGGAGAAATCCGCCTTGGGCATGCGCAGGCGCATCGGCTCCTTGGCCACCAGACGGCTGGCGCCACGCGGCGCGGGCTTGCCGCGTTGCGGAGCCCTCAGCGAGTCCTGATGACGCAGAGCGATGCTCATCGCTTAACCCCTCGCCTCGACGCTGTCAGCCAGTATCGCCAGCACCAGTTGCTGGAAATCCAGACCGGCAGCACGCGCGGCCATTGGCACCAGGCTGTGGTCGGTCATGCCCGGCACGGTGTTCACTTCCAGCAGCCAGAACTGGCCGCTGGCATCCTGCATCACGTCGGCACGCGCCCAGCCCTGAGTCCCCACGGCCTCGCAGGCACGCGCGGTCAGCTCTTTCAGTTCCGCCTCTTTCTCGGCCGAGAGGCCGCAGGGAATGCGGTACTGGGTGTCATCGGCCAGGTACTTGGCGTCGTAGTCGTAGAAGGTGTGCGGCGTGCCCAGGCCAATGGGCGGCAGCACTTCGCCACGCAGCACGGCGATGGTGTATTCGGGACCGGCGATCCACTGCTCGACCAGCACCTGGCTGTCGTGGCGCGCGGCGTCCTGCCAGGCAGCGGTCAGCGTCTCGACGCTGTCGACCTTGGCCATGCCGATGCTGGAACCTTCATGGGCCGGTTTGACGATCAGCGGGAAGCCCAGTTCGGCAGCTGCCGCTTCGCAGTCGGCCTGCGAAGTGAGCACGGCGTGGCGCGGCGTCGGCAGGCCAAGGCTGTGCCAGACCTGTTTGGTGCGCAGCTTGTCCATCGCCAGCGCCGAAGCGAGGATGCCGCTGCCGGTGTAGGGGATGCCGGCGCACTCGAGCAGCCCCTGCATGGAGCCATCTTCGCCACCACGACCGTGCAGCACGATAAAGGCGCGGTCGATCTTCTCGCTGTTCAAACGAGCCAGGAAATCATCGCCCACATCGATGCCGAAAGCGTCCACGCCTGCGGCCTGCAGGGCGCTGAGCACGGCATTGCCGGATTTCAGCGACACCTCGCGCTCGGCGCTCTTGCCGCCGAACAGCACGGCGACGCGGCCGAAGCCCTTGGGATCGAGGGTACTGTGCAAACTCATTTCGACTCCCCCACGAACAGCGGGTGTTTGATCAGTTGCGGTGCCACCGCGCCGATATCGCCCGCGCCCTGGCACAGCAGGATGTCGCCGGCACGCAGCAGCGGTTTGAGCAGCGGCGCCAGGTCGGCGCCACGCTCGACGTAGATCGGGTCGAGCTGGCCACGCTGACGGATGCTGTGACACAGCTGGCGGCTGTCGGCACCGGGAATCGGCTCTTCGCCAGCCGGGTAGACCTCCACCAACAGCAGCACATTGGCTTCGCCGAGCACCTGTACGAAGTCGTCGTACAGATCACGGGTACGGCTGTAGCGGTGCGGCTGGTAGACCATCACCAAACGGCGCTCCGGCCAGCCGCCACGCACGGCCTTGACCACTGCGGCCACTTCACGCGGGTGATGACCATAGTCGTCCACCAGCATCACGCTGCCACCGTCGACCGGCAGTTCGCCGTAGACCTGGAAGCGCCGGCCTACACCCTGAAAGCCCGACAGCCCGGCGACGATGGCGGCATCGTCGATGCCTTCGTCGGTGGCGATGGCGATGGTGGCCAAAGCATTGAGGACGTTGTGGTTGCCCGGCATGTTCACCGACACGTCGAGCGGCTCGCAGTCCGGGCGCAGCACGGTGAAGTAGGTACGCATGCCTTCCTGGCGCACGTTGATCGCGCGCACATCGGCGTCTTCGGCAAAGCCGTAGGTGACAGTCGGACGGCCAACCTGCGGCAGCAGCTCGCGCACCACCGGATCGTCCACGCAGAGCACGGCGAGGCCGTAGAACGGCAGGTTGTGCAGAAACTCGATGAAGGTCTTCTTCAGCCGGTTGAAGTCACCGCCATAGGTGCTCATATGGTCGGCGTCGATGTTGGTGACCACCGAAACCATCGGCTGCAGATGCAGGAAGCTGGCGTCGCTCTCGTCCGCTTCGGCGATCAGAAAACGGCTGGAGCCCAGCTGAGCATTGGTGCCAGCAGCGTTCAGGCGGCCACCGATGACGAAAGTCGGGTCCAGGCCACCAGCAGCGAACACCGAGGCCAGCAGGCTGGTGGTGGTGGTCTTGCCGTGGGTGCCGGCCACGGCGATGCCGTGGCGGTAGCGCATCAGCTCGGCGAGCATCTCGGCACGCGGCACCACCGGAATGCGGCGCTCCAGGGCGGTGGCGACTTCCGGGTTGCTGGTGTTGACGGCACTGGAGACCACCAGCACGTCGGCTTGCTCGGCATTCTCGGCAGCGTGACCAATGAAGATCTGCGCGCCGAAGCTTTCCAGACGCTCGGTAACGGCCGAGGCCTTGAGGTCGGAGCCGGACACTTCGTAGCCCAGGTTCAGCAGCACCTCGGCGATACCGCACATGCCCACGCCGCCGATACCGACGAAGTGGATACGGCGGATACGGCGCATGCGCCGCACTTCGGCCTTGACCGCAGCGGGAGACTTAGCCACGCATCACCTCCTGGCAGATATCGACCACCGTGCGGGTGGCATCGGGCTTGGCCAGGCGACGCGCGGTGGCGCCCATGACATTGAGTTTTTCCAGGTGCATCAGAACCTCGGTGAGCTGCGCGGCAAGCTGGGCCGCGTCAGTGGCATGTTGCGCAAGAAGGACGGCGGCGCCCTCCTTCGCCAGATATTCGGCATTGCGGCTCTGGTGGTCGTCGATGGCGTGCGGCAGTGGCACGAGAAACGACGGCAGCCCCGCAGCGGCCAGCTCGCTGACGGTCAGCGCACCGGCGCGGCAAACCACCAGATCGGCCCAGCCATAAGCACGCGCCATATCCTTGATGAAAGGCGCGACCTCGGCTTCGACCGCGGCATCGCGATAACGCTCCGCAGTGATTTCGGCATGTTGCTTACCGGCCTGGTGGAACACCTGCGGACGTAGGTCGGCAGGAATTTTCTCCAGCGCGGCCGGCAGCAATTTGTTCAGCGGCTCGGCGCCCAGGCTGCCGCCCAGCACCAGCAATTTCGGTTTACGCCCGGCCAGCGGCTCGCGCGGCGTTTCCAGGAACAGCTCTTCACGCACCGGATTACCGGTGGTGCGGCGCTTTTCGGAAGCACCGAAGGTGTTCGGGAAGGCTTCGCAGATGCGCGTGGCGATACGCGACAGCAGACGATTGGCGGTACCGGCCACGGCGTTCTGCTCATGAATCACCAGCGGCACGCCGGCCATACGCGCGGCCAGACCGCCGGGACCTGTGACATAACCGCCCATGCCCAGCACGCACACCGGCTGCAGCTCACGCACGATGCGACGCGCCTGCAGCAGAGAGCGCAGCAGCTGGAACGGCGCCTTGAGCAGCGACAGCTTGCCCTTGCCGCGCAGACCGCTGACGTTGATCAGGTGCAGCGGCAGGCCGGCCTGTGGCACCAGCTCGTTCTCGATGCCACGCGGCGTGCCCAGCCAGTGCACGGCATAACCACGGGCCTGGAACTCGCGTGCGCAGGCCAGCGCCGGGAATACGTGACCACCGGTGCCGCCGGCCATGATCAGCACGTTACCGCGCATGGCTGACCTCCTCGGCAAAATCCGCTTCGGTGAAGTCCACGTCTTCGTTGCCCAGCACGTTGCGTCGCTCCCACTCGATACGCAGCAGCAGCGCCAGACTGACGCAGCAGATCACCAGCGACGAGCCGCCGTAGCTGAGGAATGGCAGGGTCAGCCCCTTGGTCGGCAACAGACCGGTATTCACGCCGATATTGATCAGGAACTGACCGATCCACAGGAAGGACAGACCGTAGGCCACGTAGGCGGAGAAGAACTGCTTGGCCTTCTCGGCCCACAGACCGATGTACAGGCCGCGCACACAGACGAAGACGAACAGCCCTAGGGTCGCCAGCGCGCCGACGAAGCCCAGCTCCTCTGCCAGTACCGAAAAGACGAAGTCGGTGTGCGCTTCCGGCAGGTAGAACTGCTTCTGAATGCTGTTACCCAGACCGACACCGAACCACTCGCCGCGGCCGAAAGCGATCAGCGCCTGGGTGAGTTGATAACCTGCGCCGTACTGGTCGGCCCAGGGGTCGGTAAAGGTGATCAGGCGCTGCAGACGGTACTCCTGGGTCTGCACCAGGACGAACACCGCACCGACAGCCAGGGCCACCATCAGGCCGAAGCGCAGCAGGCCGACGCCGCCGAGGAACAGCATGGCCATGGCCGAGCCCATCATCACCACGGTGGCGCCGAAGTCAGGCTCCAGCAGCAACAGGCCTGCCATTGGCAGCAGCACGACGAAAGGCTTGAAGAAACCGGCCCAGCTCTCGCGTACCTCTTCCTGACGGCGCACCAGGTAACCGGCCAGGTAGACCACCACGAACACCTTGGCGATCTCCGACGGCTGCACGTTGAAGGCGCCGAAGCCGATCCAGCGCCGCGCACCGTTGACCTCGCGGCCGATGCCCGGCACCAGCACCAGCACCAACAGGGCGAAGGCCATCAGCAGCATGATCCAGCCGTAGCGCTGCCAGATGTTCATCGGCACCATCAGCACCACGCCCGCCGCACCAAGACCGATCACCAGATAAATCAGATGGCGAATCATGTGATAGAGCGGGCTACCGGTCTGCGCCGCGGCCACTTCCGAAGACGCCGAAGCGATCATAACCAGGCCGAGGCCGAGCAGGCCCAGGCAACCGGCCAGCAGCGGGAAGTCCAGATCGAGGCCACGACCCAGTAGCGGCGAAGGACGAATCTGCAGGAAGGACAACATCAGACGAGTCCCTCCACAGCCTGGGCGAACAGGCGCCCGCGCTCTTCGAAGTTCTTGAACATGTCCAGGCTGGCGCAGGCCGGCGACAGCAGCACGGCATCACCGGCCTCGGCCAGATCGCTGCAGCGCTGCACGGCTTCTTCCAGGCTCGCTACTCGCACCTGCGGTACGGCGTCACCCAGGGTGTCGGCCAGACGCTGAGCATCACGCCCCAGTAGCACCACCGCACGGCAGAAACGTGCGACCGGAGCCTTCAGTGCGGAGAAGTCGGCGCCCTTGCCATCGCCACCGGCGATCAGCACCAGCTTGCCGGCGATATCGGCACCGAGACCTTCGATGGCCGCCAGCGCGGCACCGACATTGGTGGCCTTGGAGTCGTCGTAATAATTCACCCCAGCACGCTCGCCAACCCATTGGCAGCGGTGCGGCAAACCGGTGAACTGGCGCAGGGTCGCGAGCATGGCCTTCATCGGCAGGCCCACGGCATGACCGAGCGCCAGCGCCGCCAGGGCGTTGGACTGGTTATGCGCGCCACGAATTTTCAGCTCACTCACCGGCAGCAGCGCTTCGAAGCGAAACGCCAGAGACTTCTCGCCGTTTTCCTCGAGCAGGCCAAAGCGCTTGAAGTCCGGCTTGCCCAGGCCGAATTCCCAGCAGGTCACCTGGTCGGCGATCAGCGGGCGTGACAGGGCGTCGTCACGGTTGATCACCACCTGACGGGCACCACGGAAGATCCGATGCTTGGCCAGGTGATAGGCCGGCAGACCGCTGTAACGGTCCATGTGGTCTTCGCTGATATTCAGGCAGGTGGCCACTTCGGCGTTGAGCTGATCGGTGGTCTCCAGCTGGAAGCTGGACAGCTCCAGCACGTACAGCTCGACATCGTCGGCCAACAGATCCAGCGCCGGCGTACCGAGGTTGCCGCCCACGGCGACACGCTTGCCGGCGGCAGCGGCCATCTCGCCGACCAGGGTGGTGACGGTACTCTTGGCGTTGGAGCCGGTGATGGCAACGATGGGCGCCTTGGCATGGCGGGCGAACAGGTCGATATCGCCGGACAGCTTGACGCCGCGCGCCGCCGCTGCGGCCAGCGCCGGAGTCGCCACAGCCAGGCCCGGGCTCACGTAGAGCTCCGAGGCGCGGCAGAGGAAGTCCACGTCCAGCTCGCCGCAACGTACCTCCACCTGCGGGTAGTCACGCTTGAGCGTCTCCAGCTCCGGCGGGTTCGCGCGCGTATCGGCCACGGCAAAGCGCACGCCCTGCTGCGCCAGGAAGCGCACCAGGGACATGCCGCTCTTGCCGAGGCCGACAACGATGCGGAACTGGTCGGAAGCGATCAATGACACGCTCTATTACCTCAGTTTCAGGGTGGCCAGGCCAATCAGCACGAGAATCACGGTGATGATCCAGAAACGGACGATCACGCGCGGCTCAGGCCAGCCCTTGAGTTCGAAATGGTGGTGAATCGGCGCCATGCGGAACACGCGCTTGCCGGTCAGCTTGAAGCTGGCGACTTGGATGATCACCGACAGGGTTTCCATGACGAACACCCCGCCCATGATGAACAGCACGACTTCCTGGCGCACGATCACGGCGATGGTGCCCAGTGCGGCGCCGAGCGCCAGCGCACCGACGTCGCCCATGAACACCTGCGCCGGGTAAGTGTTGAACCACAGAAAGCCCAGGCCGGCACCAACCAGCGCGGCGCAGAACACGATCAGCTCACCGGCGCCCGGCACGTAAGGAATCAGCAGGTACTCGGCGAAGTTCACGTTGCCCGACAGGTAGCAGAAGATCGCCAGCGCACCGGCCACCATCACGGTGGGCAGGATGGCCAGGCCGTCGAGGCCGTCGGTGAGGTTCACCGCATTGCTGGTGCCGACGATCACGAAGTAGGTCAGCACCACGAAGCCGGCGCCCAGAGGAATGGCGACGTCTTTCAGCAGCGGCAGGATCAGGGTGGTCTCCACCGTGCTCTGCGCAGTCATATAAAGGAAGACGGCGGCAGCGAGGCCGAACACCGACTGCCAGAAATACTTCCAGCGGCTCGGCAGCCCGCGCGAGTTCTTCTCGATCACCTTGCGGTAGTCATCGACCCAACCGATGGCACCGAACAGCAGCGTCACGGCCAGCACCACCCAGACGTAGCGGTTGGACAGGTCGGCCCAGAGCAAGGTGCTCACGGTGATGGCGCTGAGAATCAGCGCACCGCCCATGGTCGGCGTGCCTTTCTTCGACAGGTGCGATTGCGGGCCATCGTGGCGCACCGCCTGGCCGATCTGCCGCACCTGCAGGGTACGGATCATCCACGGGCCGAGCCACAGCGACAGCGCCAGGGCGGTGAGCACGCCGAGGATGCCGCGCAGGGTCAGGTACTGAAAGACCGCGAAGCCCTTGTGAAACTGTTGCAGGTACTCCGCCAGCAGCAGCAGCATTTAGTGAATCTCCCCAGATACGCCACACAGCGCCGCCACGACCTTGTCCATGGCTGCGCTGCGTGAACCCTTGATTAGTAGTGTGCTGCCGGCCTGTTCGGCGCGAAGCGCTTCGATCAGCTCGGCTTGATCGACGAAGTGACGGCCTTTTGAGCCAAACTCCTCGACCGCAAAACGCATCAGCGGGCCAACGGCATACAGCGCATCGACCTTGCCCGCGGCATGGCGGCCGACGTCGCGATGGCCCTGTTCAGCCCACTCGCCCAGCTCGCCCATGTCTCCCAGCACCAGGACGGTGCGACCGGAGAAGGCGGCGAGTATATCCACCGCCGCACACATGGACACCGGGTTGGCGTTGTAACTGTCATCGATGACTCGCACGCCGTTCGGCGCCAGCTGCGCTACGGCGCGGCCCTTGACCGGTTGCAGGCTTTCCAGCCCCTGAACCATGGCGACCAACGGCATGCCCAGGGCATGAGCAGCGGCGCAGGCCGCCAGGGCGTTGGCCACGTTGTGTTCGCCGAGCAGGTTGAGCTGAATGCGCGCGCTACCGACCGGGCTACGCAGGGTGAAGCCCTGGCAACCGCGCTCGTCGCGGGCCAGGTCGCTGCCGTGGAAGTCGGCGCGAGTGTCGCGCAAGGCAAAGCTCAGCACCTTGCGTCCGGCAGCACGGCGCTGCCAGGTGATGAAAGCCTTGTCATCCAGATTGAGCACGGCCACGCCATCGTTCGGCAGGCCTTCGAGAATCTCGCCCTTGGCCTCGACGATCTTTTCCGGGCCGCCGAACTCGCCGACATGGGCATTGCCGGCATTGGTGATGATCGCCACCTGCGGCCGGGTCAGGCTCACGGTGTAGGCGATCTCGCCGACATGATTGGCACCCAGTTCGATCACTGCGGCGCGATGCTCCGGCGCCAACTCCAGCAGGGTCAGCGGAGCACCGAGGTCGTTATTGAGATTGCCACGGGTGGCCAGCACCGCACCACTGAGGCCGGCGCGCAGAATGGCTGCGAGCATTTCCTTGACGCTGGTCTTGCCACTGGAACCGGTCACCGCAGCCAGCGGGCCGGTAAAGGCCTGTCGATTCAGCGCACCTAGTTGACCGAGCGCCAGACGCGTGTCGGCCACCAGCAATTGCGGCAACGGTGCATTGGCCACCTCACGCTCGACCAACGTGGCGACCGCCCCCTTGGCGGCAACGTCGGCCAGATAATCATGACCATCGAAGCGTGGGCCGGTCAGCGCCACGAAAAGCTGACCCGCAGCGATGGTGCGGCTGTCGGTGCCAACCGCGGAGAACGCCACATCGGCACCAATCACGCGAGCGTTCAGGTCGGTAGCGACGTCGCTGAGCAACCATGGCTTAAGCATGCGCTGCCTCCCAGGCCGCCAGGGCCTTGTTCGCTTCGATCAGATCGGAGAACGGCTGACGCACGCCCATGATTTCCTGGTAATCCTCGTGCCCCTTGCCAGCCAGTACCAGCACATCGGCGGCTTCAGCCTGGGCAATCAGCCGCGCGATGGCATCGCCACGGCCGTGAATGAACTGCACCTGCTCCGGCGCTTTGAAGCCAGCGCGGATATCGGCAACGATCTGTGCCGGCTCTTCCGTACGCGGATTGTCATCGGTCACCCACACCGCATCGGCCAGCCGCTCGGCAACCGCGGCCATCAGCGGGCGCTTGCCGCGGTCACGATCGCCGC
The DNA here is from genome assembly GCA_048065775.1 of Pseudomonas sp. GW6. Classification (GTDB taxonomy): domain Bacteria; phylum Pseudomonadota; class Gammaproteobacteria; order Pseudomonadales; family Pseudomonadaceae; genus Aquipseudomonas. Next base: position 5,744 of record JBLUOL010000062.1, on the reverse strand, counting down.
CGCAACCGAACAGGCAGACCAGACGCCCTTCGACGTGCGGACGCATGGCTTCGAGAACTTTCTCCAGCGCATCCGGGGTGTGCGCGTAGTCGACCACCACCAGTGGCTTGTCGCCGCCACCGAGACGCTGCATGCGGCCCGCTGGCCCCTGCAGTTGCGGCAGGACCTTGAGAATCTCGTCGAGGCCGTAGTCCAGCCCCAGCAGCGCGCCGACCACCGCCAGCAGGTTGCTCAGGTTGAAACGACCGAGCAGATTGCTGCGCAGCATGCCTTCGCCGCGTGGTGTCACCAGGCGTGCACGCACGCCGTGATCGTCGAAGTGTGCTTCGCTGCAATAAAGGAAGGCGCTGGCATCGCTGAGGCTGTAGCCGATCAGGCGTGACTCGTGCGTTTGCGCGGCTAGCTCACAACCAAAGGCGTCATCGAGGTTGATCACTCGGCAACGCAGGTTCGGCCAGGCGAACAGCTTGGCCTTGGCTGCGCCATAGGCCTCCATGCTGCCGTGGTAATCGAGGTGATCGCGCGACAGGTTGGTGAACACCGCCACGTCGAACTCCAGCGCCGCGACGCGGCCCTGATCCAGACCATGGGAGGAAACCTCCATCGCCACGGCGCGCGCGCCGGCATGCTTGAGCGAGGCCAGGGTGGCCTGCACCCCGACCGGATCGGGGGTGGTGTGCTTGCCCTGCTCCAGCGCGCCATGGAAACCAGTGCCCAGGGTACCGACGATGCCACAACGCTGACCGAGCAGATCCAGTGCCTGAGCCAGCAACTGGCTGACGCTGGTCTTGCCGTTGGTACCCGTAACACCGATCAGGTGCAAAGCGCGGCTCGGCTCACCGTAGAAGCGCCCGGCAATGGCCGACAGCTGGCCAGCCAGCCCCTTGACCGGCACCAGCACAGCACTTTCAGCATGCATGGGTGCAGCGCCCTCGGCTTCGAAGGCCACTGCCGCGGCGCCGCGCGCAATAGCATCGGCGATATGTACGCGGCCATCCTGCTGGGTACCTGGCACGGCCAGGAACAGATCACCCGGACGCACCTTGCGGCTGTCCAGAGTCAGCTCCCGAATCAGCACGCTGCTCTCGGCAGCTGGCAACAGTTGATTGAGTGGCATGGGCATCAGTTACGCCCTCCCTGACCAACGACGGCCATCTTCTGCTCGGGCGGCGGCAGATTGTCTGGCGCAATGTTCATCAAGCGCAGCGAACCCGCCATCACCCGGCTGAACACCGGTGCGGAAATCAGGCCGCCGTAGTAGGCACCCTTGCCTGGCTCGTCGATCACCACGACCAGCGCAATACGCGGGTCCTGCGCCGGGGCGAAACCGGCAAACAGAGACCGGTAGGAGTTGGTCTGGTAGCCCTTGGCGCCAGCATTGGTCTTGCGCGCGGTGCCACTCTTGCCGGCGACGTGGTAACCCGGAACCTGGGCGCGGAACACGCCTCGCGGCGCCTCGACCACCTGCTGCAACATGCCCTGCAGGGTCTTGGCCACGTCGGGCGACATGACCTGCATGGCGCCTGGCTTGCTGTCCACGCGAATCATCGACAGCGGCGTCATGCCGCCGCCGTTGGCCAGTGCGGCATAAGCATGCGCCAGTTGCACCGCAGTCACCGAGAGGCCATAGCCGTAGGACAGCGTGGCGGTTTCCGCCTGGCGCCACTGGCGGTGATTGGGCAGATTGCCAACCCGCTCACCCGGGAACCCGAGGCCGGTATCGCGACCGAAACCCAGGTTGCTCAGCACCTGATAGATATTCTCTCCACCCACGTCGAAGGCGATCTTGCTCATGCCGACGTTGCTGGAATTGATCAGTATTCCGGTCAGATCCAGCGCCGGGCCCTGTGTGCGGGAAACGTCGCGAATGCTGTAGCGGCCGATCTGCAGAGTGCCGTTGCCGACCTGAACGATGTCACTGGGCTTCCAGCGACCGGTCTCCAGCGCAGCGGACATCGACAGCGGCTTGATGGTCGAGCCGGGCTCGAACACGTCGATCATGGCGCGGTTGCGCATGGCTGCCGGGGTCAGGTTGCGGCGATTGTTCGGGTTGTAGGTGGGATGGTTGACCATCGCCAGCACTTCACCAGTCTTCACGTCGACCATCACCAGGCTGCCGGCCTTGGCATCGTTTTCCAGCAGTGCATTGCGCAGTTCACGATGGGCCAGGTACTGCAGGCGCAGATCAATGGACAACGCCAAGGCCTTGCCAGCCTTGGCGTTCTGCGCGACCTGAACGTCCTTGATCAACTTGCCACGCCGGTCCTTGAGCACCTGGCGCTTGCCCGGCACACCGGCCAGCCAGTCTTCGTAAGCCAGCTCCATGCCTTCACGACCCCGGTCGTCGATGTCGGTGAAGCCGACGACATGGGCCGCCACCTCACCAGCCGGATAGAAGCGGCGGAATTCTTCGATGGCATACACGCCCGGCACTTTCAGATCCAGCACGCGCTGACCGTTCTCCGGGGTCAGGCCACGCACCAGATACATGAACTCGCGCTCCTTGTTCTGCTCAAGACGCGCGGCGAAGTTGGCGGGATCCTGGCCGAGTGCGGCAGCCAGCGCCGGCCACTGCTCACGACCGGCCTGCAGCTCCTTGCCATTGGCCCACAGCGTGGTGACAGGGGTACTGACGGCCAGCGGCTCGCCATTGCGGTCAGTGATCAGGCCGCGGTGCGCAGGAATCGGGATATGCCGCACGCTGCGAGCATCGCCATGCGCCTTGAGGAAGTCATGGTCGAGCACCTGCAGGTCGAGCATGCGCCAGGCGATGGCGCCCACCATCAGCGCCAGCAGCACCAGCACCAGGCGGAAGCGCCAGGGATAGAGTGCGCCTTCGAGCCCGATCATGGACGCACCATGCGCACGGCGGCAGGGTCGGGGATGTGCATTTTCAGCTGTTCAGTGGCCAGCGCTTCGATGCGGTTGTGTGCGGTCCAGGTACTTTGCTCGAGAATCAGTCGGCCCCACTCGGCCTGCGCCTTGTCACGCACGCTCAGCTCGCCGTACAGCTCATTGAGCAGCAGACGATTCCAGTGCGCACTGTAAGACACCGCCACAGCGGAAATCAGGATGGCGATGAACAGCAGCAGCATCAGGAAGCTGCCGCTGGGCATGGACTTGATCAGCCGGCGGCTCACCGCAATTTCTCCGCGATGCGCATCACCGCGCTGCGCGAGCGCGGATTGGCCTTGAGTTCGGCCTCAGCGGCGTAGACCGGCTTGCCGATCAGTTTCAGACGCGGTTCGAAGGCTTTCGGAATGATCGGCAGGTCGCGCGGCAGCTTGTCCGCCTCGCCCTTGGCCTGACGCTTCATGAACTGTTTGACGATGCGGTCTTCCAGCGAGTGGAAGCTGATCACTACCAGGCGGCCACCGACTTCCAGCGTTTCCAGCGCCGCTTCGAGGCCGCGCTCGAGATCACCGAGTTCGTTGTTGACGTGGATACGGATGCCCTGGAAGGCACGCGTCGCCGGATTCTTGCCCTTTTCCCAGGCCGGATTGGCCACGGTCAGCACTTGGGCCAGATCGGCAGTGCGGGTGAACGGCTGCTCGGCGCGGCGCTGCACCACGGCGCGCGCCATGCGCTTGGCGAAACGCTCTTCGCCGTAATCCTTGAGCACGCGGGCGATTTCGTCTTCATCCGCCGTGGCGATCCAGTCAGCGGCACTGACGCCGACATCCGGATTCATACGCATGTCCAGCGGGCCGTCATTGAGGAAGCTGAAACCACGCTCGGGATCGTCCAGCTGCGGCGACGACACACCAAGGTCCAGCAGAATGCCGGCAACCTGTCCGGAAATGCCGCGGACAACAGCTTCGTCGCCAAGTTCCGCAAAACTGCGCTGCACAACGACAAAGCGGCCGTCTTCGGCCGCCAATGCTTCCCCGGTGGCTATCGCCAGGGGATCCTTGTCGAACCCCAAGAGCCGCCCATCTGGCCCGAGTTTCTGCAGGATCAGCCGACTGTGTCCGCCACGCCCGAAGGTGCCGTCCATATAACGACCATCACCGCGCACAGCCAGCCCCTCGACGGCTTCGTCGAGCAGCACGGTGATATGGCGCAAGTTGCTATCGGTCATGGTCACAGGATCAGGTCACGCAAGTCATCGGAAAGGGCGCCGGGCTGCTTGATGGCAGCGAGGTCGGCTTCGGCTACGGCATTCCAGGAATCTTCATCCCAGAGTTGAAACTTGTTCAGCTGACCGACGAGCATCGCTCGCTTGTCCAGCTTGGCGTATTCGCGCAAGCGCGGAGGGACCAGGAAGCGGCCACTGGCGTCCAACTCGAGATCGACGGCATTACCGATCAGCAAACGCTGCAGGCGGCGGTTCTCTTCACGGAAGGAGGCCAGCTCGCGCAGCTTGTTCTCGATCAGCTCCCACTCGGCCAGGGGATAAACGCAAAGACAGGGGTCGACGGCGTCGATGGTCACGATGAGCTGGCCACTGCAACGCGCAACGAGCTCGTCACGATACCGACTCGGCATCGCGAGGCGCCCTTTGGCGTCGAGACTGATGGCGTTAGCTCCGCGAAACACGGCTGCGCTTCCCCTGTAATTAGCTTTCCATGCCCAAAAAAACCCACTTCGTGCCACTTTTTACCACTTGCGCACACTATAGGAACGCGCATGCCCCACCGTCAAGGCGCTCCAGAAGGGAAAAATCCTTACAGGACGGAGATTTAGCGAACAAAAGCGAGGGAAAAAGGGATGCCGGAACCGGCTTTGGACAGATAAATTTCAACCATTCCAGCCAGCTGAAATTCGAACTTAAAGTAATTTGTTAAGAGTAAGAATTTTTCGGTATCAGACGGGAGGGAGATAGAAGCACAACGCGAGAAAGGAAGGAGGAGAGTCGATCTGTAAGCCGGGTTCTGTCGAGGACAGTCATTCCTCTACGGCGTACATCACTGCACGCCTTTAGCAACCTACCCGGTTCCAGCGCGGGCCACGCCGATGGAACCCTATTTGGTCTTGCTCCGAGTGGGGTTTACCTAGCCACGGACTGTTGCCAGCCGTGCGGTGCGCTCTTACCGCACCTTTTCACCCTTACCGGCGCCGAAACGCTTAGGCGGTTATTTTCTGTGGCACTTTCCGTAGGCTCACGCCTCCCAGGCGTTACCTGGCACTCCGCCCTATGGAGCCCGGACTTTCCTCCCCCTTCTTGCGAAGGCAGCGACTGTCCGATCGACTCTCCGCCGGCAAGGGTACCGGGCGTGATGGCAAGCTGCAAGCCAGACTGATAGCGGGTGAATCAAGCCTTACGCTCCAGAGCGACCTGATAGAGCAGATTCTTGCGCACCCCGGTAATCTCCGCCGCCAGCGCTGCTGCGCGCTTGAGCGGCATTTCCGCCATCAACAGTTCGAGCACGCGCAGGGCGTCGGCACTGACTGCGTCCTCGCCTTCCGGCGCCTGCCAGCCTGCCACCAGCACCACGCACTCGCCGCGCTGCTGATTGCTGTCTGCGCCCACCCACTCGCACAGTTCGGCCAGCGGCAGCCCCTGCAGAGTCTCGAAGGTCTTGGTCAGCTCACGCGCCAGCAATGCCGGGCGATCCCCGCCAAAGACTTCGCGCATGTCCTCCAGGCACTCGAGAATACGATGTGGCGCCTCATAGAAGATCAGCGTGCGTGGTTCTTCTCGCACCTGCTCCAGACGCGCACGGCGCCCCGCTGCCTTGGCCGGCAGAAAACCTTCGAAGATGAAGCGATCCGAGGGCAGACCGGCTGCCGACAGCGCGGCG
>JBLUOL010000061.1:0-26782 GCA_048065775.1 Pseudomonas sp. GW6 | reverse complement strand
AACGAGACTCGAACTCGCGACCCCGACCTTGGCAAGGTCGTGCTCTACCAACTGAGCTATTCCCGCATTACAGCTTAAAATTGGCGTCCCCTAGGGGACTCGAACCCCTGTTACCGCCGTGAAAGGGCGGTGTCCTAGGCCACTAGACGAAGGGGACCTTGGAACTTCGTTTGAAATCCTGCCGAAGCAGCATTTCCAAATTTTGGAGCGGGAAACGAGACTAGAACCAAGCCTCCAACCTTTTGATTTAAAAGGCTTTTCCGCAATCACTGCCTTGGCAGCGGACGCAATTATGGACTTGTTTGATGAGCCAGGCAACCCCTGCCTGCGATTTTTCTTTTGAGCCGGCTAAAAGCCGCCGACCCGCCTTAACGCGTGCGCTTCGCCAGCAAGGCGGCACTTGGGCACTACTGGTGCATCCCTTCGTGGCAGTGAGTGCCTCGCCCAGGGCATCAGGCAGCACGAGCTATCCGGAACTACCAGGCGGAACTAAAACCCACCCAGGAGATTCAAAGAGGTTTCTTCAACGACGGAATCGCATGCGCCCCACTTGAGGGATTACTGCGGCCCCATCCAAGAGGAGCAGAGCAAGCATTGAGGCTGTGGCATGCGGATACGTCATCTGCGCTATTTTCTGGTCGTCGCCGAAGAACTGAGCTTCTCGCGGGCTGCAGCCAGAGTCCATATAGAGCCCTCCCCCTTGTCGCGGGTCATCAAAGAGTTGGAGTCGGGGTTGGGGGTCAGCTTATTCCAACGTACGAAGTCAGGTATGCACCTGACCTGGGCTGGTGAAGTATTCCGGGATGAAGTACGACGCATACTCAGTTTGGTAGACGACGCGCAGAGTCGTGTCCTTGCGGCGGAGAAAGGTTATCGCGGCCGGCTGCGCATCGGCCTGACTGACAGCCTTGCTCAGCCCTATCTGACCAAACTGCTGGCGCGCTGCCGAGAGGAAGAGCCCCTCACCGAAGTAAAAATCGTTGAAATGACCGTCAGCGAGATGGTCAAAGCATTGATACATGACCAAATCGATGCGGGCTTCACTGTCCATACTGAGGTCAGCGCAGGACTCGTCAAGGAAGTCGTCTGGACAGATCGCCCCATCATTGCCATCCCACGAAACCACCCTCTTCTCTCTCTGGAAAAAATTCCTCTCCAGGAGGTGGCTCGTCACACCTTGATTCTGTGCCATCCGGAGCTGTGTTCCGGGGGATACGACGTGATCCACCGCTGGTTCTGCGAAGCGACCTTGCCGCTACCCTCGAATGCCGAGTATGTCTCCGGGCACGAACCCATGGTTATGTTGGTCGCTGCCGGCTACGGCATCGGCATTGGGCTGGCTTCGCAAATAACGCTGTACAATCACCCAGATGTGATCATCCGTCCTGTCACGGACGATGTACCGAGCACAGCTACGTTCATTACGCTACTCGATCAGCCACGACCTGAGGCCCTGAGCAGATTCATCGACCGCGCCCAGCAAATTGGCGAGGTGGCCATCGGCTGATGTGGGTGTCTCAAAGACTTCATCTGGCCCAGCGCTTGCGCGTCAAGATCTTTTTTCCGTCACCAGTCGGACCTTTAAGGTCGCCCCATCACGGAACCCATCCCATCTCACGCGGTGCAGCGCAGCGGATGTCCGCCTAATCGCCCTCAGAAGTAGATGATAATCACTGGCATCGTCCATCAACATTTTTGGTCACCTCCGTGACCCAGAAGCGCGGATTCACCGCCTCATCCTTTGCGCAGTAGAACGCTGTGCCTTTTCGATCTTGATTACCCTCGACGCTCTATCAATAGTGCCCGCCTTGCGGATCGGCTGGACGGCGGATGCCAAACAGCAGTGCGAAGCTAGAGCGGCCAAAGGCCGTTCTGGTAAATCCGGTGGTCAGCCCGATCCGATTGTTTGATGCGCCAACGGAGTGACGCCTTTCTACTGCCTGTCACCCCTACGAGTGCTACCAAGCATAAAGGAGTGACCACGATGTCCACTGAGCAAACCGCGATTGCTGAGCATCGCATCCTGCGCCGCGCCGAAGTGGAAGCCAGAACCGGCTTCAAGCGCGCCCACATCTACAACCTGATGAAGGAAGGCAAGTTCCCCAAGGCCTTGCGCCTGGGGATTCGCGCCGTCGGCTGGGACTCCGCCGAAATCGACAGCTGGATCACCGAACGCCTCAAAGAGCGCGTTTGATACGGCTCCACCACGGACAGGGAGCGGGTCATGCACGTGATCGCCATCATTTCGACCAAAGGCGGGGTCGGTAAGACGACCGTTGCCGCCAACCTGGGCGGCTTTATCGCCGACGCCGGTCGGCGGGTACTGCTGATCGACCTCGACGTCCAGCCGACGCTGTCGTCCTACTACGCACTGACCCAGCGCGCCGTCGGCGGTATTCACGAGTTGCTGGCATTCAATGAGCAGTCGCTGCCGCAGTTGGTCTCCCAGACCTCCGTGCCCAGCCTGGACGTGGTGCTGTCCAACGACCAGCACCAACAGTTGGGCACCCTGCTGCTGCACGCGGCGGATGGGCGTTTGCGACTGCGCAACCTGCTGCCGCTGTTCCGGCCGCACTACGACTTGGTGCTGATCGATACACAGGGCGCCCGCAGCGTCATGCTGGAAATGGCCCTGCTCGCCGCAGACCTGGCCGTCTCGCCGATCACCCCGGAAATTCTGGCGGCGCGGGAACTGCAGCGCGGCACACTGCAGCTTATCGATGCCATCGCCCCGTACCGCTATCTGGGCATCCAGCCGCCGCCCCTGCATCTGCTGCTCAATCGCGTGCCCGCCGTCTCGTCGAACGCCAGGTTGGTGCAGCAGACGTTGCGGCTGATCTTTCGTGAGCACAGCGAGGTTCAGATACTGCGCAGCGAACTGCCTGCGATCGAAGCCTTCCAACGAGCGGCAACCGTAGGTCACCCCGTGCACCGGGTCGAGTACCGCCGCCCAAGCGGGCGTCAGGCACCGGCGGCGCTGGAGATCATGCGCACCCTGGCCAGTGAGCTACTGCCCCAGTGGCAAGAGTCGTATGCCAGCGTAACCGGTCGCGTCGGCAGGAGGCTGTCACATGTCGAGTACCTCTGAGCACTGCCGTGATCATCCACGGTTCCTGGCACTGATCGAGTTCGCCTTGCGTGAAGGCTGGCACGTCCGCCGCACACCGGCAGGACAGCTAAAGCTGGTGAAGCCAGGCCTGCCGCCTATCTTCACGCGCTCACTGGTGAGCGACGACCAGGCAAGCCAGAGTACGTAGGGAGGCCGTCATGGCGACTGTCACGCCTGAGGAGATGGCCGGCCAATTGCTGGCCGAGGGGTTTTCCCGCTCCGGCCCTGCCGCACAGGTGTTGAGCGACCCCCTGACCGACACACCGATGGTGGTCACGCTCGATGACCTGCGCCCCTATGAGCTGGATCCACGCCTGACGCGCAACCCGCTCTACGACGAAATCAAAACCTCCATCCGTGAGCGGGGCCTGGATGCCCCGCCACCGATTACCCGACGCCCGGGTGCCGAGCACTTCATCATTCGCAACGGCGGCAACACCCGCCTGGCGATCCTCCGTGAGCTGTGGTCGGAGACCAAGGATGAACGCTTCTACCGCATTGCCTGCCTGTTTCGGCCGTGGCCGGAGCGTGGCGAGATCGTCGCCCTAACCGGGCACTTGGCGGAGAACGAATTACACGGCAGCCTGACGTTTATCGAGCGGGCCCTCGGCGTTGAAAAAGCCCGCGAGCTCTACGAGCAGGAAAGCGGCAAGTCGCTGTCGCAGTCGGAGCTCGCCCGCCGCCTCAGCGCCGACGGCTATCCCATCCAGCAGTCGCACATCAGCCGCATGCAAGACACCGTGCGCTACCTGCTGCCCACCATCCCCAACGTGCTGTACAACGGCTTGGGCAGGCATCAAGTCGAACGCTTGGCGGTGTTGCGCAAAGCCTGCGAGCTCACCTGGGAAAAATATGCGAGCGGCAAGGCGTTGGCCGTCGATTTCGAGACGTTCTTTCACGACGTTCTCGCCCTTTTTGATGTTCAGCCCGACTGCTTTGCCGTTGGCCGCGTCCAAGACGAACTGATCGGCCAGATGTCGCAGCTGCTCGATATCGACTACAACGTGCTGGAGCTGGATGTCGACAGCGCCGAGCACCGCCAGCGGGCGGTAACCAGTCCACCCCAGCTGCCGGTTGAAACCGCAACCGTCGCTCAACCTGGACGTGCAACCACTCCATCGCCGGATGTATCTCAGAACAGGAATGCTGCCGCAGGTATTTCCGGAGCTGCGCCGAACAAAGACACCGATTCACCACCACCGTCAGTACAGAAACCAGTACCAGGCGCTTCTTCCGGTGATCATGATCCAGACGCGCGCCTGCAGGGCCATATTGTCTCCCCCGCCGACCACACCGAGCGCCTGCAAGGCATCCAACATATGCTCGCCGAGCATGCCGGTGATGCTCTGCCGGCCTTCGCGGACAGGGTGCTGCAGGCCATTCCGGTGCAAGCCGGCGGGCTGTTCCCGATTAGCGACGTCTGGTACATCGAGCCAGGACTGGACACCCCTGACCGGCTGCGCATCCACATCGCCCAACTCGCCCAGGAGATCGCCGAGCAAGCCGAGCTGATCGACTGCATCGAAGCAATCGAGACCGGCATAGGCTTCACCTGCAGTGCGCACCAATCGGACATGTTGCCAGCGGCCTTCGGTCAGGTCTTGTTGGCGTTGTTACGTACCTTGAGTCTGCCCCACACCATGGTCCACGATCAGGATGATCGGCACCTGGAGGGCCACCTGGGGGCACTGTTGTTGGGAGGCGGTGGCAGCGACGCAGGCACCCTTCCCCGTCTCAGCGATAACGGCTTGGTCAAGTTGTTCCGTCTGATCCGGCTGGCACGCCGGCTGTTGGATCTGGAGGCCAATCCAGATGAGGCCAACCCCTGAAACAGGCCGGAGGGAACCATGTCGGCACCTCATCCGCTCAATCAAGCCGTGGTTGCACAGGCGCTGCACGACCTGCGCAACGGCCAACTTCGCCGCTGCCAGTCGATGGGTTTCAGCGAGCGGGAACTGGATGTACTCAAGCAACCGGCGCTGGTGAGCCTGCTGGCCAATGCCCAGGTCCCCTGGTGCTCTGTGACGGTCAATACGGCCGTCCTCTGGCGCCTGGTCAGCCAGATGCACGACATCGAGCAGGAGATCGCCACGATCGATCGCATGCTGCGCCTGGGGGCCAGTACCGAGATGGTCAGCAAGTTCTACGGGCTGACCCATCAGGAGGTCGCCCTGCGCCGCGACATCATTTGCCTGCCCAAGCGCAGGGGACGGCATCCGGTGCTGAGTGAAGAACAGGAGATGGCCCTGTGGAAACAGTGGAAGGCCGGCATCACCGAGCGCGGCATCGCGCTGGATGACGACAGCACGATGCTGGAGCTGACGATGGATCTGGCCGAAGCCCTCGCCTTGCCCATGTCGGTGATCTGGGCGGCCATCGCAAGCTGGATCGACCAAGGCCTGGTGTAGGGCCATGGCCGCGCAGGCAGGTCCCGCCGCGCTTTCAACGCTGCTCGATGACGCCCTGCGGCAGTTGCCTGCCAACCGGGAGCCAGCGCCCGCCAGCGATGGCTTTCTCTACAGCGGCAATCGCCATGAAAGCGTGCCCCGGGCGCTGTTTCTCGACACGCGGCTGACCCCACTGGAGCGCAATGCCTGGCAAATCATCCGGCTCATGCTCAACGCCGATGGCGTCACGGCGTTCCCCACCTACGATCAACTGCGTCCCTATCTGGCCTCGACGCCCTGCGCGCAGCAGGCGTCGTACGAAACCGTGGCGCGGGCTCTGACCCTGCTGCGCCTGACACGCTGGCTGAGCCTCGTGCGCCGCCGGCGCGATCCCAAGACCGGGCGCATCAAGGGCAACCTGTACGTCCTGCACGACGAACCCCTCACCACCTTCGAAGCCATGCAGCTCGATCCCGAGTACCTGGGGCTGGTAAGCCATGCGTTCGAGCATGCCAGCAAGGCGGTGCAGCGGGTGGGCTACCGCACCCTCCAGGACATCAGCGAAGACCCGTTGCTCAGTGGCCGCGTGTTGCCGACGCGGCTGCAGGTGTGGGTGCAACACATGGGCCAGGGAGGCGTCAGCTCTCGGGAAAGTTATCCACAGACGCAGCCCATGCACGAATCCGAAGAGGGTAAAAATGCCCTTCTTCGGAATGGCGAACCGCCGTCTTCGGATGCCGAAGCAGGTGCGAACGCCAGTAAAATCGGCTCTCTTCGGAATCCGAAGCGGGACCGTACTAGTACTCGTATAGATAAATCCGTACGTACGGTACCGCGTGCGCGAGAACACCCGCACCTGCGACTGCCTGAGCACTTCCTGGCACTGCGCGAGGAGCAGCAGGCCGGAGCCTTGGTGGCCCTGCAGCAAGTGCAGGTTGAACAGCGACAAGCCGTGCTCGATGAATGGGCCGCGCGCTGTCGCAGCAACGAGGTGCGCAAACCGGCCGGCTATCTGTTCGGCATCATCCAGGCAGCCATTCGCGGGGAGTTCAACGCCTGGGCCGGACAGGACAAGAGCAAGGCCGCCGCTGATCCACCGCCCGTCCCCCGAACGGCGAACCCCGAGGTGGTGCACACACACCTCGCTCAGCTGCATGCCCTGTTACACCCCAAATGACGGTCGAGTAACACTCTCTGGCTCTCTCTGGAGCTATCCCCCGGGGATAGTTGCAACACGCAGCCTTCCGCCCGGCAAAGCCGGCAGGCCTCGGCTGCGCTTTGTTGACTGACCGCCTTCCGCGCGCTGCTCAAGCTGGCGACTCGTTCCCTCTTCGCGAGTCGTCCTCATGGCCACCGACACCTCCTTGCAACTGAATCTTGGATCGCTGCGCAGTGCCATGTCGCTGACGCTGCACACCCATCACGCCTCGCGCATCTGGCACGGCCGCGCGGCCAGCGAGGGCAAACCCGGCATCGTCGGCTTGAACGGCTTCATCGCCATTGCCAACAAGATCAAGCGCGGCGCCGAGCAGGACGACCCTTACTCGGACTGGTGGATGCTGCGGCTCGAGGAAAAGCTGACGCAGACCAAGGACAACCTGCAGAGCTTGCGTGAGCAGGTCGACCAGGCCCTGGCCGACGTGCCGCCAGCGCTGTCGTTGGGCGAGAACATGAACGTGCAGCCGGTGAAGCTGCCGCTGTTCGTCAACGCGCAACTCGGCTTCCTCGCGGTGTACCTGCTGGCCGACTACGACGACCTGGCGCGCAAGCTGATCCTCGCCCACCACACCGCGCTGATCGATCGCAGCACGCTTGAACGCTGGCTCAACGAAGGGGCGCATGCCCTGCGCAGCCTGTTCTCGCTGGCGCAGCAGTACCGCTACTCGGGCTGCACCCGGGACGACTTCGCAGCCAAGAACGCCGCAGCCAGGGCGGCCCTGGAGAAGCTCGGGGAACTGCCACAGGAGGTGCTTGAAGGCACGCTGCGTTCGCGCTATGCCCCGCCGATCATCCGGCGCTCGGTGCTGGCCGCCTCGGCACCGCAGGATGCCGCGGATGCCTATGACGACGATACCCTGGCTGAAAGCGCGGATATCACCCTGGCCGCCGACGGCGATAACGAGGAGACCTCCGCATGACGCCGACTTCGAGTTCTACGGCAGCCCGCCGCTTTTACCCCCTGGAACAGGCTGACTTCCTCAAGCTGGAACAGGCCGCCTCTCTAAAAGGCCTTTTACAGCCTTTTAAAGGTAAGGGGGCACTTACCCAGTGGGCCAGCCAGTGCCACAGGCTGCGCGATGAGTTGATCGAACTGGCGCAGCGGCGCGTCCTGGCGCAGGCGAATGCCTACCCCTTCCGCCTGCTGCCGGTGGAGCTGGCCCAGCAGACCACGGGTGCCGGCACGACCTTTCTGCGCTGGCGCAAGCCGGATCGCTCGGCCATGGGCGTGGCGCTGTGGCAGGGGCTGATCGGTAGCGCCACCACGCCCGACACCCTGCTCGATGACCTCTTCGCCATGGAGCAGCAGCGCATCGTGCTGAACATGCAGATCAGCCTGCTGCACACGCTGGGCCGCCAAGCTCACGAGTGCGCCAGCAAGCTGGCCCAGGCCGAATCGCTTTACCTGCAGCGCGTCCCTGGAGGCGCTGCATCCATCCGCACCACCTGTTCCAAGGAGTCACTATGAGCACGCACTTTGTTGGCGAAGGCAACATCGGTTCTGCGCCGGAGTTTAGGGAATTTCCGAGCGGCAACGACGAGCCCAGGCGGCTGTTGCGCCTGAACGTGTATTTCGACAATCCGGTTCCGACCAAGGACGGCTATGACGACCGCGGCGGCTACTGGGCGCCCGTGGAACTGTGGCACCGCGACGCCGAGCACTGGAAAACCCTGTACCAGAAAGGCATGCGCGTCCTGGTGGAAGGTCGCACGGTGCGCGATGAGTGGGAGGACGCCGACGAGAACGAGCGCGTGACCTTCAAGATCGAGGCGCGCCGTGTCGGCATCCTGCCGTACCGGCTCGAAGCCGTGACCCTGAGCCCGAAACCGGCCAACGAGCCGGCCCAGCCGGCCCAGCCGGCCGAGTAATACCGCAAAAGACGTCCATGGAGCTATCCCCGGGGGATAGTTCCATGGAGTTCCACTGAGGTCCGCGCCGCCGTGAACGAAGCTGCAGGTGAGCACACACCGCCGGCTCTGTTCACACCCTCTGAAAGGACACCTCCCCCGCACAACTGGGGCGCTGCCGCTGCCGGGTTATTTGCTGTCGCCGAGATCGCGGATGGCCATGCTGAGGCTCACTCGATACCCCTCCCCGGAGACCGTATGCGCCTGTTTCTCTGCGAGAAGCCATCCCAGGGCAAGGACATCGCCCGTGTGCTGGGCGCTGGCCAACGCGGCAACGGCTGCTACAACGGAGCGGGCACCGTGGTGACCTGGTGCATTGGTCACCTGATCGAAGCGGCGCCACCGGAAGCCTATGGCGAGCAGTACAAACGCTGGTCGCTCGAGCAGCTGCCGATCATTCCCGAGCGCTGGCGGGTCGAGCCGAAAGCGGCAACCGCCGCGCAATTGAAGATAGTCAAACAGCTGGTCGGCCAGGCCAGCGAACTGGTGATCGCCACCGACGCCGACCGCGAAGGCGAGATGATCGCCCGCGAGATCATCGAGCTGTGCGGCTATCGCGGGCCCATCCAGCGGCTGTGGCTGTCGGCGCTCAACGACGCGAGCATTCGTAAGGCGCTGAGCGCGCTGAAGCCGTCGAGCGAGACGCTGCAGCTGTACGCTGCAGCGCTCGCGCGCTCCCGAGCGGACTGGCTAGTCGGCATGAATCTGAGCCGCCTGTTTACCCTGCTGGGGCGTCAGGCCGGCTACGACGGCGTACTCTCGGTCGGCCGGGTGCAGACACCGACGCTGGCACTGGTGGTAACCCGCGACCGCGAGATATCGCGCTTCGTCTCGGTGCCGTTTTGGAACATCGAGGTCAGGCTATCGACAGGCGGGCACAGCTTCCTCGCCAGCTGGATCGCCCCTGACGACTGCAGCGATGATGCCGGCCGCTGCCTGCAGCTGGCGGTGGCCCAACACGCCACCGATCGCCTGCGCGTGGCCGGCAGCGCCCAGGTGGTCGCCGTCGCAACGGAGCGCATGCGTGAGGCGCCACCGCTTCCTTTCGACCTGGGCACGCTGCAGGAGGTGTGCTCGCGGCAACTCGCCCTGGAGGTGCAGGAAACGCTGGACATTGCCCAGGCCCTGTACGAGACGCACAAGGCGACGACCTATCCGCGTTCGGATTCGGGTTACCTGCCCGAAAGCATGTTCGCCGAGGTGCCGGCCGTGCTCGCTGCCGTGCTCGCCACCGATCCCGATCTGCGCCCGTTGCTTGACCAGCTCGATCCTACTCAGCGCTCACGCGCCTGGAACGACAGCAAGGTGTCGGCCCACCACGGCATCATCCCGACGCTGGAGCCGGCCAACCTGGCGGCCATGAGCGACAAGGAGCTGGCGGTCTACAAACTGATCCGCGCGCACTACCTCGCGCAGTTTTTGCCGCATCACGAGTTCGACCGCACGACGGCGCAGTTGCTGTGCGGCGGGCAGACCCTGCAGGCCGTTGGCAAGCAGGTGATCATCCCCGGCTGGCACCAGGTGCTGGTCGTCCCGGAAGCGGACATCGCCGACGGCGAAGCGGCCCCGCGCAGCCAGGTGTTGCCGGCGCTGCACGAAGGACTGTCCTGCCAGGTCGATCACATCGATCTGAAAGCCCTCAAGACGCAGCCGCCAAAACCCTATACCCAAGGCGATCTGATCAAGGCCATGAAAGGCGTCGCCAAGCTGGTCACCGACCCGCGCCTGAAGCAGAAGCTGAAAGAGACCACCGGCATCGGCACCGAGGCCACCCGTGCCAGCATCATCAAAGGCCTGCTCGAACGCGGCTACCTGCTCAAGAAGGGTCGCGCCGTGCGGGCCTCCGATGCGGCGGGCACGCTGATCGATGCCGTGCCCGCGGCCATCACCGATCCCGGTACGACCGCCGTCTGGGAGCAGGCCCTGGACATGATCGAAGCCGGCGAGATGACGCTGGAGACCTTCGTCGCCAAGCAATCCACGTGGATCACCCAACTGGTGCAGCAGTACCGAGTGGCCACCCTGGCCATCAAACTCCCCGAGGGCCCCGCCTGTGCGCTGTGCGGCAGCGCCACCCGCCAACGCACCGGCAAGACCGGCCCGTTCTGGTCCTGCTGTCGCTATCCCGATTGCAAAGGCACCCTGCCCATCGAGAATGGCCGGCAGGCCGGTGCCAAGCGCAGCACCTCGCGCAAGCCGCGGCAGATCTCGAAATAGCTCGCCGGTCCCGCTCCCCATCGTACCGACCACGGTCGATGCGCACCCCTCGCGCCCGCGAGGAACCCAGCACGCCTTCTCCTTCTGCAACGCGTGCCCGTCGCCCGCATCGCTGGGTCGACGGGAAGGCTGACTCATCCTCCGTCCGTAATGCACGAACAGCTTGATCTGCCGAGTGTCGCGATGAAGGGTCCCCTGGTGCCTTGCCCTGATAGCAGGACGAGGCTCCAGGAGACCCTTCGGGTCGAATGGTATTCAGTGCCGGCGCCCACCGGCGAAACAACGGGCTCCTTTTGTGCGCGGATGCGTGCCAAAGGATGTCGACCCCAGCCACGACACGGGTCGAGTGCAAACGCTGCGTCGCGGATGGCTTTGACGACGGCCACGCCCTACCTCAGCGCACCGGTGGCGTCTTGCTCGACAGCCGAAGGCCAAAGCCTTCGGCCTCTTTTCTCCTGCCCGCCCAGTGCGCCGGCGCATCGTCGCCGAGCCAGCGACTGAATTAGCCGCCCCCTCAGCCCAACTGACAACGAACGCTTTTTCCAGCAGCACAAACGCGAGTGCTCCGGCCGCCCGCGAAATCTGGAGGTCACTGGTTTCCCATTTCCCGCTGACTCACCTCCCCTCGCCGCTCGAAGCTGCCCCCATGTGTCGTCGACCTCGTTCGACACCATGCCCGCAGCACGGGGCCTCGGCTGCACCGCGGAATCTTCCGCGCCGCCCCCAACCAGTCCGCCCGGCACCAGCTCGTGGTCGAACGCCGGCCAGGCGTCGGTGCCTCGTTCCATCTCTGTCAGGAGGTTCTTCCATGTCCTTTAACCCTCCCGCGTCGCCCAGTCCCACCCAGGCCCAAGCCGAACCCATCGGCTACCTGGCCCTGACCTACGTGAGTCAACGCCTGCCCTTGCAGGTACGGCAAAGCGCCGCCGGCCACTTCATCGGCACTGCCGACGACAACGGTCCGGTCTCGCGCGAGTCCGTCGAGTACTTCCGCTCATACGAAGCTGCAGAGCAGGCCCTGAGCACAGGGCACTGGCAGCAGCGCCTCCATCCCTGAACCCTACCCATCGGGAGACCATCATGAATCAGTCCCTACCCCCAGACGTCCTTGATCAGATCGCGCGGGAAATGCTGCATTTCGACAATGCCCCTGCGGCATTTCTGCAGGTATGGAAACGCGGCGTTCACATCGCCGGTGCCGAGTGGTTCGGCGATGGCACTCGCGCCGGGCTGCAGCAGGCCACGAGCAAGTGGGAGCTACGGCCGAATGTGCAGCGACTCAATGAGGCCCTGGGCGTGTTGAGCAGCGGCCAACGGCTGTTCCTTGCCGCAATGGTCAGCTTTTACAACGCCAGTGAAGGCGGCGCGATGCTCAAACGCTGCCAGTTCGAGGGGCTTGCCGATCTTGGCGGTCTCGATCTGGAGCGCCGCAAGGTCATCGCCGAGCTGGTACTCCACTACGACGGCTGGTGAACCTGCCGCTGTCAGCCTCTCCGTTTTCCCAGCCCAGGAGGGACAGGCGTCCCTTGGGGCCATGTCCCTTCGTCTTTTTCGACAGGAGCGACACCATGAACAGCTCGATCAATCCCTTTACCCGTGGCTACCACGACTTTGATATTCAGCGAGTCGCCGTCATCGGCTACGACGACCGCTGCCCAATGACCTATCTGCCGCTGCATGCTTCGCAAAGCCATGTGCCGAACGCACAGCTGATCCACCGTCGTTGCATTTTCAGCGACGAGTTCGTGCTCGTCACTGAAGGTCAGGAGGTTGCGCCGGAGCTCGACATGCTCTGCAGCGGAACCGGCACTATTCGGGCCGTGCTCTACAGCATTTACGGCGACGACAACGGCACATCCAGCCACATCGGCGATGCCCAGACCCTGGAAGCCGCGCGCGAAGTGGTTCGGCGCCTGAGCTTCGAGGCCGGGCATTACAGTCGTTGCTGGGAGATCAGCAGTGCACATGTCACCGAGGATGCGATTCGCTACCTGAAGGACATGGCGGCGACCGAAACGCCCAGCGGCCTGCTGTTCGTCGCCTTTCACATCCCCTACTCACCGGCTGTCGGGGTGAAGCTGATCGCCACGCCCTGGACGAGCACCAACCTGCTGCACGTCGAAGGCATCACGGCTGAGCAGTTGCGGCAGGAGCATCTGGCTCAGGGCGTCCCGCCATCCTTGGTGGAAGTCCTATATCAGGCGGCCGCTGCCGACGTCCGCATCCTGATTCTGGATGGCGATGCCGCCACGCTCGACGGCCTCAGGCTGTATCAGGTGTAGCACCTGGAACTCGAAGTGCTCCGCGGACTTCCCCATCAACCCCTCGCCGAGGAGCTTTTTTCTGGTTGGAGGACGTTCAATACGGTGCCATATGGCTTCGGTTTGCCTCGCGCCAACCGCTCACCGGCGCTCCATTGTGACCCGCATGTTCGCTGGCCTCGCCGGCAACATCCCAGGCAGCCAAGACCCTCAAGGCTGCGGTGCGGTTTACCGCACGGGTTGCACTGTTATCCGGCGCCAGTCGCGCCATCCACCCCTCAAGGGACACCCTCCCTTGCGGACGGGAGTCCCTTTTCTATCAAGGAGTCTCCAATGGATACCCAAGCCATCCGCGCACAAATGCCCGTTCTGGTCGCCTGTCACGTTCCGCGCAATGTCCGGACCTTCAAGCTCAACATCTTCGACGGGCAACCCAAGGTTTCGACGTGGGGCTTCCACATCGACCCGAAACCGTTCGAGGGTAAGGTGATCGCCGACACCGGCGAGGCCATTGTCGTCAAGGTTGGCCGGGCCGAATTCGCTGTGCTCGATCGCTCACTGCTGACTGAAGTGCCTGTTGAAGGCGCCAAGGTGCAGATCCAGCCGTATGCCCGGCGCCGTTTCGACGGTCTACGAGCGGACACACCGGAAGAACGCACCGAGTACGCCGCTGACGGCACGCCCTTCACCCTGCAGACGCATGTCCTCGGTTCAGCACCCGCCAAACTGCCACTCCCACAGCCGCGTTGCCCGGAGCTGCAGGAACTCATCAACCAGCTCGAACAATTGCCTGCTCCCGATGGTTTTCGCCACATCACCCACTTGCTGGTGGATGCCGGTGCACGGGACTTTGCCGTTGTCGATCCGCTACCCGACGACATCATCAAAACGCCGCCGGCGATCAGCTTCACCGTGGCCACCGCGAAGTTCCAAGGGCAGGTCACCTTGCTGTACGAGCGTGCCGACGACCTCTATGCCATTGAGCTGAAACACGATGGCGAACTCGTCGAGCGCGTTGACCAAGTGTTCTTCGACTCGCTCGGGGAAACACTGGAGCAATTGATCGACGACGGTAGCTGGCGGCGCATCCACGTGCAGTGCTTGTCTGGAACGAAACCTGTCCGGCACTGAGCAGCCGGATATCGCCCATGGTTGATGGCCGAGCTGAGCTTGGTTGCAATGACTCCGCCGAGAATTTCGCCCCGAAAACCATGGCGTCCACGCACATCCGGAACAGCAGGGGCAAGCTTGAGTTGTCCGCCACAGCCACACAGCTGTCCCCCCGCGCCAGAACGATCAGCACCTGGTGACAACTGACCTTTCACTCCGCAGCCCTCGTTCGCGGGGGCTTTTTCTTTTCGCGCTCCGTTGATCACGCTTATACAGTCTCCAGGCCGACCCGCCCTAGGAGACTTCCGCCTGACATGTTTGAATGATCTTCTTGTGTCCTTGCGTGACGATGGTGCACGGTATGCGCAAGCTAAACCCGATAATGGAGATCATCAAATGTCATATGAGCCTGAACAACGCAATATGGCTGATATTGAGGTTACTGCCTACAACTCCGACCGTTACCGCCTCCCTCGCCTACACCATACCGTAGGCTACGCGGCTGCAATGATGTCAGTGAATGGCGTTGGCCAGTTACCTCTTCGTGTCTCTGGCGTGCACGATCACAAGGGCATCTTGCAGGTTCACTGGCTTACCGTACCGGCCGAAATCGAGAAGCACGCGTTTAAGTTGGCTTGGGTCGACGTCGGAGATGGCACCGATATGGTCGAGCACTTTCTAGACGGTGATCTGATCGGATGACGCGGTGGCATACATCCATCTAGGCGGTATCGCTGGAGTGCCTGCACTGGCTAGCTAGCCAACAGTCAGTCACGGCGTGGTGATCAGTTGCTCAGCAATTTCCGGGAATAAGAATGACACTAGCTGATCCCATCGCCGATCGGGCTGGAAAGCTGCGTCACCATCCCGCCACGCGGCCATGTAAGCTTTGACCTTAAGATTTCGCCATTTGCCGGTGCGATCTTGTGAGCGAATTAGAGGTCCCATGTCATGGGCGGCAAGCATCAACCTCATGGCCCACAGGTGCGGCTTGTATCGATCGTAAACGTGGTGTGCGACATTGATCAGTTCCGCATGCCCCCAACCTACAGGCCTCCCTTCGCGAGCAGAGTAAAGCGTGTTCAGAAAGTAAAATGGGCCTTCCGGATCACCCAGGTAGTACGGAACCTTGATTCCTCGCTGCGCAAGGTCAGCGCGGAGTTTCAGCCAGGTTGAAGAGTCCTCTGATGAAGAAAGCCAGAAGGCATGAAAAGCCTGCCTGATTTCATCATCGACAAGCCCCTTCTCTACCGCAGTCTCCGCACGTTCCGCATCGAAGAAGTAAACTCGCTGACGCTCGCGCTCAATCGTTAGATCGCCGAAGCTAACCCGTTGAGTTTTTGCCACCCAGGCCTGGCGCCCAAAATCGATAACTGGCTCAGTCCAAGAGCAATCGAGCATCAGTGCCTTGCGCTCCAGTGACAGTTCAAGAGTCTCCTGTGAAACAACAAATGCGTTGCGATTGTTGTTGTAGAAAATGTCATCCTGCGTCAACCGGGTTTCACTCGCATCGAAAGCCTTGAATACCCAGAGCAGCAAACCGCCTTCACGCAGGTAAAACTGTCTTCGCTCAGCAATGACCCGTAAGAAGGTGGTCGATAGCTGCACCTCAAACGCTACTGGCAGCGCCCCCCTCCAGACAGCACGAACGTCTGGCCTCCTTCGGCTGTTCTTCTCGGCACCCTTCCAGATAGGCTCAATCTCAATCTGCGAGAAATCTGGGTCACAGCGAAGGCTCGCTGCGATTATCTGTTTCATCTGCTGATGCGCCAAAGACTCCCGAGTGCCGTCGTACTTCAGAGCACTAATTTGACGCTCATCAAGCTCCCCTTTGGTCTTTGCAGGACAACGCCCATCCTCAAGGTCATGGCGAAAGAAAAAACGGCCCTTCTCTTTTTGAGAGACAAGCCTGACTGGCACCGAGCATAGGGGGCAACAGTAGAGGGGGCTCCCTGCCGAGATTCCTTCCTGTAGCGCCATCCGCAGCTGAACGGCTTTCTCGTAATGGCTGCCTATCACCTCATGCGAGGTCAGCAACTTCCCGCTTCCTAGATGCATGACTGCAGCGACCGCAGCGTCTGCGACGGCCAAGGATTCAGGTAGAGAGAAAGCCTTATCAAGCATGCCACGCCCTCCGTTGCTCAAATCAGAAATGATAACGGTGTGAAAAGAATTCGGTGGTCGCTATGTAAGCCGACAAGCTGTATTCGGTCATTTGCGCTCGCAGGTCAAGATTCGTGATAACCAGATCGGCCTGCCCAGATGGACATCCGACTGAAAAGCGCACATGCAACTTACCCATCTATCCCTATTGCCTCGGCTGGCAAATAAGGTCGCCACCAGCTACCGATTCCCCATAGCCAAGGGATTCGCATAGCACCAACCTCCCCTCATGTTCCGCTGACGTCGTCAGCGACATGCCAGGCAGCTTCGGTCTTCAGGCTGCCCGCGGGTTCCTCCGCGCGACCGAACCCGTTCGCAGCGCATCCCTCGCGCGAACGACCACCGGCTTGCCGGTGGCGGATGCAGATGTTCCTCAACCCACCGCGGGGTTACGCACCTCCCCCGCTCTGGGTCGGTGTGTCTCCGTGTTCTTGTTCCCAAGTCAGGAGATTCACCATGAGCAGCACTACTTCCAACCCGAAGTCGTACTTCGACATCCATACCTCGGGCATCGGCTACATCCAGCGCGTGCGCGAAGTACCGGTAAAAGGTGGCCGCAAAGCCACTCCATTTCTCGCCTGCACAGTAGCGGCGCTCGTCGGGCAGGCACAAAACCCGACCCGGCGCTACTTCGACGTGCGGGTTTCCGGCGCCGAAGCCAAGCAACTCGTCCAGCCCTACATCGGCATTGATGATCCCCAACAACGGCCACTGGTTCGCTTTCGTCTCGGCGACCTGTGGATCGATCCATTCCGTCGGCCCTCGGGCGATCCAGCGGCCAGCATGAAGGCCCGGCTACTCAAAGCCGAGCTGCTGGAACGCAGTGCCCTGGACGAAATCGAGTATCACGAGCTGCTGACCCGCGGCATCGGCTACTTGAACAGTCCCAGGATGATCCCGAACGGCGGTGATCCATTTCTGTCGTGTTCCATCGCAGCCTTGGCCGGCCCGGTCGACGATCCCGAGTATCGCTATATCGAGACCACCGTCGCCGACGACAGCGCCCAGCACCTGGTGCAGCGCTGCATTCAGGCCGTTGAAGCGAAGAGGAAGGTGCTGCTGGCCTTCACGCTCAACGACATGAAGGCCGAGGCCTACGTCCGCAGCAAAGGCGAGCACGCCGGTGAAGTGGGCGGCAGCCTGAAGTCGAAGCTGATGCGCATCGGCCTGATCAAAGTCGATGGTGTGCAGGTCTACCCGCTGGAGTCCGCAGCGACCGCATCCGAAGACGCCCCCGCGTCCGACGAGACGGTTCGCGCCGAGGACGAAAGCGGTGTTCCACAACCCACCGTCGTCACTCCGGCCCCTGTCGAGGAGTCCGCGCAGGTGGCTTCGTTCTGACTCGCAGGGCCTGCTTCTGGCCCTGCCCCTTCCTCTCCCCCATGCCCCGGCACCTCGGTGTCGGCGGCATACGCACCACCTCCCATCATCGCCCCATCCTTCGGGGCTTTTTCATCCCATGCAATCACCGCGTCGGCCTTCGGGCCGCGCATGCGATTGCCGCCATTCTCAAGGAGAACGACCATGCAACTCGCCTCTCGTTTTGCTCCCCGCTCGCCGATACTGCGCGCCGATCATCCGCTGTCCGATGAGCAGATTCGCGCCGTGGCACCGTCGATCTTTGCCGATAACCCGCATGAGAGCCGGTCCGAACGCTACAGCTACATTCCCACCGCGTCGGTACTGGCCGAGCTGCGCGGAGAAGGCTTCCAGCCATTCATGGTGTGCCAAACCCGCGTGCGCCACGAGGACCGCCGCGAATTCACCAAGCACATGATCCGCCTTCGCCACGCCAGCCAGATCAATGGCAACGAAGCGAATGAAATCATCCTCCTCAACTCGCACGACGGCACCAGCAGTTACCAGATGCTCGCCGGCATGTTCAGGTTCGTCTGCCACAACGGCTTGGTCTGCGGTAACACCCTCGCCGATGTCCGTGTGCATCACAAAGGCAATGTCGCCGAGCACGTGATCGAAGGTGCCTATGAGGTCCTGCATGCCTTCGAGCAGGTGCAGGCGTCGCGCGATGCGATGCGCCTGATCACGTTGGACGAAGGCGAGCAGGAGGTCTTGGCCCGCTCTGCACTGGCGCTCAAGTACGACACGCCCAACAAGGTGGTGCCGATCACCGAGGCGCAGGTGCTGATGCCCCGACGCGTCGATGACCGGGGCGGCGACCTGTGGTCCACCTTCAATCGCATTCAGGAGAACCTCGTCAAAGGTGGTTTGAATGGACGCAACGCCCGTGGCCGTCGCCAGAGTACCCGGCCGGTCCAGGGCATCGTTCAGAACGTGCGGCTCAACCGCGCACTGTGGATGCTGGCCGAAGGCATGCAACAGCTGAAAGCCTGAGGCCACGCGGACCATGCCCCTGGTGGGCGTGGTCCGCTGTTTCTCTCACTCAATGGATGCCCAGCATCCAAATCCTCATCGCAAGGAGATCCGCCATGGCCGCCTCAGTCGCCCAGCAGCTACCTGCATTCTCCATCGTCGTGCCCGGCCAGCTCACGCTGCGCACCATCCACGGTCGCAATAGGCCGTTCAACGTCGGCCGCCTGGTCACTCCCATTGGCAAGTTTGCCGTCAAGGATGCGGAGTTGGAGCAATACCCCGAAGGCAAGTACGACGGGGAGTTCATCATCCGCTACATCGACTCCAAGGCTTATCCCACCTGTGATGGCATGCGCTTCGAGATCCGCGCCAGTCTGGACGGCATGACGCTGTCGGGCATCGACAAACTGAGCAAGGCCGACGCCCATGACGACCTGCTCGCTGACCTGAAAACTGCCTTGAAAGCCATTCACACCTGATGCGCTAGCTGGACACTAAATCACGCAGATTACTGATGATCTGCGCAGCTGCTTGCTCTGGTGATTGCTCTCGAAGAATTGCCAAAGCCCGTACAGTTATCGGGATATCTGTAGCAGGCCTGGTTGGCCGTCCATCGCTCTGCACGAACGGGCCATCGGTCTCTGTGAGGATTCGATCAGGAGGCAGTGAGATGACTAGATTGCGATGTTTAGCTGAGGTCAGCATCTGCGAATTGATCGAAAAATAACACCCAAGCTCCACAGCCCTCCTGGCTTCGCTGGGGGAGCCGGTGAACCAGTGGAGCACCACCGTTCCCCGGTCAGTCGGAAGTAGGCGCTCGATATGGGACAGCACCTTTCCCACACTGCGTACGCTGTGGACAGTGAGGATCTTCCCGCCCTGCTCCGAACAAGCCTCGAGCACCCTCTTGAACACCCGCTCCTGAGCCTCGAAGCTTCGATAGAACTGGGGCCCGGCATCAAGCCCCACCTCTCCAACATATCGAGTCTCCTCAAGCAGGCGCTCCAGGAGCGGCAGCTCCGATTCACGCTCTGCCACCAGCTGGGGATGTAGCCCCAATGCCACCCGGACATGTCGAGAGGATGCCGCAAGTTCACGATTGCGCCGCCATGCTTTCGGTGTCGTGGTCACGGCCAAGGTGGCGACCTCTGCCTGATCGCACTCCAAGATGAGACGCTCATGATCGGGATAAAGGTCGAGATGGCAGTGGAAATCCACCCACTTCGGAATCGGGCTTCTTTGCGGTTTCATAGAGGTACGGCTGTGACACCCTCGAGATAGTCGTCGACCTCCAGCAGCCCATTTCGATAGACCTGTTCGAAGTCACCTAAACGGTCAGGATGGTCTAGCAACGGCCCAGGCTCATGAATTGCGAACTTGGCTCGGTGAGGCGCACGCTTGAGACGAGCGATGGCGAGCTGGAAGGAACGCACATGCTCGCCGTCAGACTTGTTAGTGTCCAGTACCTGCGCATGCAAATCTGGGATGACATATCGGGTCTGATCGGCCCCACACCCACGGAGAATCGCTGCCCGCCTGATGATACAGGGGACGCAGAACCCACAGTGTTTAGGTGATCGATTCGAGGGGTCGGGATGGTACCTGGCCTTTCCAGGCGAGGAGCATGACATCGTCAGATGCACATGATCCGCTAGGAACACAGGATCAGAGCACTGCTCTGCCATTTGACCCTTGGTGAGATGGCTGAACATGTTGAACAGCCTCGTGCTCAGGCCCAAACGCCCAAAGAGCTCATTCACCCGCGCCATGTAGTATGGATGCGTCGTGCGCGTGCTACATGCACCCAGGCGGCGCGGATCTAGGGGGACGTTCAGAGAGATCAGGCCATTTTCAGGCACATGGATGGTGACCGAGTCGCCGATCGCTTCCGCGGCCATGGCCGCCAGCGCGAAGAACAAGAATGAGCGCGCTCTAAGTGTATCTTCACTACCTCCACCCTCCACGAGATCGTGCGGGAACCCCACACGGGCCTGGACGTAGTTGATTGACGTTTCGGAAAATCTCTCCTGCAGCGCTGCCCGGCAATCGTTCTGGTAGGTGCTGGTGCTGTTGGTGTCCCAATAATGGCTCACAAGCAATGGCTTGCCGCCGCCGCTGAGTAGATTGATCACCCCAATGAAGCTGTCCATCCCTCCTGAGAATAGGCAGACGCTGTCCGATTCATCTGTTCTCAAGCTCTCCGGAGCGGGAGATAGCTCATCGATATCTGTGGGCCGCTCGCGGAAGACCAAGCGCCAGCGATCACCAGTAAGAAATTTCAATGTCGAGGCCAACATATCGGACGTTGCTGTCCATACCGTAGGATCTGCGACGGGGACGTAAAGGTCGATTTCTCTCGTCCAGGCATTCTCCGACTCGGTGTCTCGTGAGATTCTGGTGTCCGCTGCGGTAAGAGTCGCCGCCAATAGTGCCAGGTCGACGGCAGTCTCTCCTGGGCTCAGACCCAAATCAGCCAATTGCTCAATGGCTTGGCCAATCCCAAACTGCAGTCGTCCGTACCCGTCGAGGAATTGGATGTTGGTGATGACACTGCCTGACTCCAGCAGCGCTATATCCTGGTCATCCGTTTCGCCAAGCCGGCAGATGATGCTGTGGTGCCTCATTCCAGCCCCTCCGCTGCAGTCGCGATAAGATCGAACGCCGCCTCATAAATCGCAGACGTGACCTGATTGACCTCTTGGTCTGTGGGCGCCGGCCATTGCTCCAGCCGATTGGCTAGCTGGCCCCGTGTACAGCCCGTGATGAAGGAACTCAGCTGAGATTGGAGGCGCTCAACTGCGTCCACATCATCCGGCATGGTGATTCCCCTGCCGCCCAAGTCCGCCATGATCATGCTCTCAATCGAGTTCGCGACGAAGTCGAGGAAGAAGTTCTGCCGATCAGCTTGAGTCATGTCCTCGAAGCTACCGCTGCCTGCCTCGTCCAGTTCGGCGATCGTATTCAGCGCAGCCTGGCGAGCAACGCCTTCGTCAATCGCGCCGCCAGGCGGGCAAATGAACTCAAGCAGCGAGAGCAGCACCTGGGAGGCCGGTTGCCCTGGTGCCACGGTGAGCTGCAACCGCCGCAGTGTTTCCGCAGCCCCGTTGCGCTGAACATCTCCGAAGATACTGAGCAACTTTGCCGCGGTAGCGCGGGATGTCCCCATGCGGCGCGCGCCTCTCGACGATCCCCCTACGCCTTTACGCACATATGAAGACAGGGCGTTCCCCAAATCGCTGGGGCTTCCAGTGCGGGCGAACCGGGTGAAGCTGCTGCGAGCCCCCCGAAGTGAGCCAGTGCCGTCATTGTTTACCGCCCCTGATGGAGCTGAGCCAGGCTGGGATAGCGTAGAGCCGGACTGCGATGGATTAGCTTGGCCTGGTCCGCTCGGTTGAGCAGCCGGGGCGGCTGGTTGCGCCACATCGTCAATCCAGGAAGGCACCAAGCCGGAGCTCGGGCCTCCATATCCTTTGGAGGTGCCCATATCAATCCTTATGATTTCCCGCTGAGCGCAAGTACGCGCTTGGCTGCCTTCTGAAGATTCTCGTTCTCGATCTGCTGGCTCCAGCCCGTCAGAATCCCCTCAAGCCCCTGGATAGCATTTGTATCCTTAAGGCACTCATGCCATGGGGCGGGAGCCCACATGCCAAGTTTGGGCGTGGGCAAAGATCGGACGAACTCAATTAGGCGTTTCTGTAACGCGGGGCGTTGCTTGACAAGTTCGATTAACCCCGCCACGCCTTTGGGTTGATCCGAATAATCGTCTGCTTGGATTATCCGATCGCGGAGGGCATCAAAAACATTCTCGGCATCAACTTCCGCTAATGCCACGATGTCCTTCTTCGTGGCCGCTTGCCGGATCTGCAATGGCGGCCCCATTAGCTTGTCGACAAGCGCCTCGAGATGACTCACCGCGACCTGCCCCATCAAGGAGCTGCGTTTGTCTCGAGTCACGAAGATGTAGGGGCGCAGATCAACGCCGGTCAGCGCGGGATCGATCGCCGCCCAATTGCTGATCCAATCGCTCTTCTCCCAATCGTTCACATCACCAGAGTTGGCCACTGCCTTGAGCTTCCCTGAGCCCTTCCCCTCATTCGGCTCTGAATCGGCGGTTCCCTTGGACTTCTTGGCCCTTTTTTCCAGTTCGGCGATGGCAGGCACCGCACCACCCGCATCCAGGCTCGCGATCCGGGCCAGCTGTTCGTAAAAGTCGGGGTGAAAACGCTCCGCCAGCATGATTTTTGCCAGTATTGGACGCCGGATGTCCTCAGCAAATCCACGAGCCTCGGCGATGGCGTAACGCAGCATCATGGAGTTAAGGAAGCGTTTGATCTGCCGGGGGTTGCCCCGGGTACCTTCGCTCAAGATTCGGGCCAACAAGGCACTGGTATCCAATGCTTCCTGGGCAGATTCGGGGAGCGGGTTGCCGAACGCGCCAGCTACAGCTTTGCGGTCGAGGCCTGTGCTCTTCCAAGGCCGGAGCATGTCCTGTTGGGCGGTATTCAAGAGTTTCTTGAATCGCTCGTCATCCGTTTTGACGAAGCTCTCCAGTTGCAGCAGCGTGATGTAACTACGGGTTTCCGCCAGACCCAGGGCCGGGATGCGGAACGGTACCTGAATGAGCTTTTCGAGGTAGTTACGCGCATACGTCACAGGTCCCGCGCCTTGAGGGAGGTCTGGAAAGTGCTCGCGTACCGCGTACTCGATCATGGCCTCATCAGCACCGACTACGAATGCTGTTCGATTTACGAAGAGGAAAAGGCGAATGGCCTCAAGCGTGGCGATTGCTGTCTTCGGCAAGCATCGATCAAGGTCATCAACGATGACCACCAACTGGTCAATGTCGGCAGCCGTTATGAGCTCTTCGAACTCAGCCCTGAACTCATGCATGTGCTCGGGAAGCTGCTCAGACTCGGTATCAGCATCTTTGATGAAACCTCCAGCCTCCTTAGCAAGGTCATTTAGCCTTTCAAGGCTCAGATGGTCACCGGGGTTCTGCACGAAGGAAGAGATCGATTCCACAGCTCCTCTTAACTGATCGAGGCTGGGGATACCTGTGAACGCGGTAAGGCCTAATCCACCAGCTTGCTTGGCTAGCTTGAACCAATCAACTCGACGTAAGACCTTCTTCGCAGCCTCAGCAACCTTCGCTGAGCCAGGGCGCGCACGCCTTAGCTCATCGACAATCGTCTGGATGACGACAGTTTTCGCGTCCTCAAAACCTTCGAATGTCCACCCGTTGAACCAGATACAGCAGACGCGATCATCAGAATTGAGGATCTGCTGCGTCATCTTCAGAACGCTGGATTTACCGGCACCCCAATCGCCATGAACTCCAATGGTGATCGGTGCCCCCCGTGATTCGCGAAGTAGACGCTCTACTGTTTTAGCGATGGGGGTGTAATACAGCAGATCAGTAGCCGTTTCCTGGTCGCTCAGGAACATGCAAAGAACTCCCTTCCTGGCATTTGAGAACTACCCCTTGAAGTGAATTCGACCCTAAGAAGGCGGCTGTTTTCACGTCACCTGACGGGCATACACAGATGGCACGAGTAGGCCAAAGCCAGCACGCCGATGTCAATACGCCACTCTGATGAGTCCGCGCTCGCTGTCTCTCGTACTGCGCGGCCATCCACGCTGGACTACCCCAGCTCCGGTAGACATCCCCGGTCTATGCGAGTTGTCCACAAAATCTGTGCATAACCCTTTCGATAAAATCCCAATTCCCCGACGCATGGGGCCTCGGGCTCACCTGCTGGTTTTTTGATCGCCGCTAGGTCAGTTGCTCGCTTTGGGCCTCCCTGTAAAAACGGCAACACAGCGATTCCCTTTGTTTGCTGACTCTACCTCGCGCAGTGGCGATGTTCTCGGCTCGACCATGCCGAGAGCCGAGCCATGCACGCCATCCGTTCCTACCGCAGTTGCCTGCTGCTGGCCGCACTGGTGGCCGGCTGCGCAACGCCACCAGCGCCCTCTCCCGTCCCCGCAGAGGTCACGGTACCGGCTCCAGGGCCGGAGTACGTCCCAGTCGTTCGCTACGGCCGCTATACCCTGGTCGAACTGACGCCGACGGCCGCCCAGCAGGATCTACTGGTACAGGTGGTCGACGTGTCCATTCCCAGCACGCTGCACGCCAGCGTCGGGGATGCGCTGCGGCATGTGTTGCAACGCTCCGGCTATCAGCTCTGCAGCAGAGGCGACACCGATGCGCTGGGCAGCCTCCCGCTGCCGGCGGCGCACTATCACCTCGGCCCGCTGCAACTGCGCGATGCCCTGCTGACTCTGGCCGGGCCAGCACGAACGCTGCACGTCGACCACGCCACACGCAGCGTCTGCTTCAGCCAGCCTCACGCAACGCCTGCCGAATCGGCACCGGCCATAGCCGATAGCGTTCCCCGGCAAGGTGCAACCGTGGAGCCGCAGCCATGACCACGATGCCCGGCAGCGAATCTCGCCCACACAGCCCTCTGATGCGCGTCGCCGTAGTCACCTGGCTACTGCTGATCAGCGGCGCGGCCGTGATCAATCACATTGCGCTGTCGGGTCTGACGGCACAGGTTGAAACCCATGCACCAGGCCTGCAGGTCGCGGTGCTGGAAAAGCGCCTGACCGAACTGATCCAGCAGGTCGAGTACGTCCAGCAACAACCGGTCGCCCTGCCCCAGGCGCGCTACGAGGCTGAGCGCGAGGCGTTGGATCTGCGGCTCAGTGCGATCGAGGCGTCGCTCGGCAGCCCGCCTGCAGCGGACAACCTGATTCCGCTGCAAGCGCGC
This sequence comes from Pseudomonas sp. GW6, assembly GCA_048065775.1. GTDB lineage: Bacteria > Pseudomonadota > Gammaproteobacteria > Pseudomonadales > Pseudomonadaceae > Aquipseudomonas. The sequence goes on along the minus strand of JBLUOL010000061.1, from coordinate 1,305 downwards.
CTTGAGCAACTGGAAATGCGCCTCAGCGCGCCGCCTCCTGAACCACCGATTTCGCCCCGGCCACGCGCCGCCGCACCAGCCAAACCCGAGGTCATCGAGCCGCCATTCCGGGTGATCGGCACGGAGCTGCGCGCCGGCGAGCCGTTCCTCTCGATTTTGCCGGCCGCCGCGAACACGCTCGCGCAGGTTCGCCTGCTGCGCCCCGGCGAATCCGAGGTGGGCTGGCAGCTCGAGGCCATCGAAGCCAATACCGCCGTATTTCGGCACGGTGCCGACAGACGTCGTCTGCCGATTCCGGCGCGGTAGGAGGGTCAGATGAGGAAGCATCGTATCGCCCCCGCCCTGCTGCTCCTGTTGACCAGCAGCCTGGCCCAGGGCGCGCCAATCCTCGGCAGCGACAACCGGCCCAGCCGCGAGCGACCCCTAGCCATCGAACGCGCCGACGAGCAGCATGCCCGCGATTGGGGTCTGAAACTCGAGGAATGGACGCGCTACCGCGACCTGATGCTGGGGCCGCTGGGGGTCTATTCGCCGCACATTGATCCGCTGACTGCACTGGGTATCGAGGCGCGCTCCGACCAGGAGCGGCAGCGCTATGCGGAGCTACAGGTCACGGCCGAAGCGCAGCGCGTCGAGAAGCTGCTCGCCTACCAACGGGCTTACGACGACGCCTGGCAACGACTCCACGCCGATATGCCGCGCGTCATCTTGCCCGACGCCGGTCCGCCGTTCTCGCCGGTGCTGCCAGCGACGAGCGGACGGCTCGTCCTGTTCGTAGAGGACGCCTGCCCGGCCTGCGATCAAGCCGCTCTGAAGCTGCAGGCCGCCGGTAGGGCGTTCGACATCTACGTGGTCGACAGCGGCGACGACGACGCGCGTATCCGCGCCTGGGCGAAGCGCATAGGCATCGAGCCGGCCAAGGTGCGCAGCGGCCAGGTCACGCTCAATCACGACGCGGGCCGCTGGGTGTCGCTGGGGCTGTCAGGTGACCTGCCGGCAGTGGTGCGTCAGGTCGGCGGCCAATGGCAGCGGCAGCCCTGATGTCGCGCTGCACCCTGCTCGCGTTGCTGGCCTGTGTGTGGTTCGGCAGTGCCCAGGCAGGGGAAATTCCGCCACCGGCCTATCAGGTCGCCGCGCAGAGCGCCGGCATTCCCTCGCCCGTCTTGTACGCCGTGGCGCTGCAGGAAAGCGGCACCCGCGTGGGTGGCCGTCTGGTGCCCTGGCCCTGGACCCTCAACGTCGCCGGCACGCCGCAGCGCTACGCCACCCGCGCCGAGGCCTGCACCGGGCTGCGCGAAGCGCTCA
>JBLUOL010000060.1:0-26968 GCA_048065775.1 Pseudomonas sp. GW6 | reverse complement strand
GCCAACCTGCCGCGTGTCGAGGTCATCCACGACCTGCCCGAGCACGAGCTGACTTGCGCCTGTGGCGCCTGCAAACAGCTCATCGGCGAGGAGACCAGCGAACAGCTGGAGATCATCCCGATGCAGGTGCAGGTCATCCGCCATATCCGCAAGACCTACGCCTGCAAGGCCTGCGAAGCGGCGCCGATCACTGCCGAAACCGTGCCGAGAACGCCATCCGCCCCTTCGTCATCGGGCGCAAGAACTGGCTGTTCAGCGACACGCCCAAGGGGGCCACGACCAGCGCGCAGATCTACAGCCTGATCGAAACCGCCAAGGCCAATGGCCAGGAGCCTTACGCCTGGCTGCGCCACATCCTCGAACGCCTGCCAACAGCACAGAGCGTTGAGGACTACGAAGCGCTGCTGCCTTGAAACTGCTCGCCGGCTTCTGCTCCTGCTTCCTGAAAATAAATCCCGTCCTGGCGGGCGGGGTTTATGGAGCGCTTACTAAACGTCTCTGTAAGTACAACCAATCAACAATCTCACCGTCAGGCCGATAACCACTCACGGTTTCGCGCAATAACGCCCGAACCCGCTCGTAGTCCTCACGCCCAACTGCATCCTCCAAAGCAAGAAGCACTTTCCTGTACTCCTCCCAAGACAGCATTTCTTCGTTGGCACGCATGATCATCGGATGCTCGGTCGGGCTGACGTTATCGCCAATCAGCAACTCCTCATAGAGCTTCTCTCCCGGCCGGAGCCCTGTGAACTCGATAGCAATATCACCCTGCGGGTTTTCAGCAGAACGCACACTCAAGCCACTGAGATGAATCATCTTCTCTGCTAGCTCGGCGATCTTCACTGGTTCCCCCATATCCAACACGAAGACGTCTCCGCCCTCCCCCATCGACCCCGCCTGAATCACCAACTGAGCCGCCTCAGGGATAGTCATGAAATAACGTGTAATATTTGGGTGCGTAACCGTCACAGGCCCACCACGCCGGATTTGCTCATGAAACAGGGGTATGACCGAACCGGACGACCCAAGCACATTGCCAAAGCGCACCATTGTGAAGCGGGTTTTATTGACCTCATTGAGCACCTCGCCTTTACCAAAAAGTACCGGAGCCTGTTCCCGGCTAAGCGCCTGCAGTACCATCTCAGCCAAACGCTTGGTGCTGCCCATCACATTGGTGGGCCGCACAGCCTTGTCGGTCGAGATCAGCACGAAATGCGCAACTCCAGCCTTTACAGCTGCCTGAGCGGTAAACAGGGTGCCGAATACATTATTCAGCACACCTTCAGCAATATTGTGCTCGACCATCGGCACATGCTTGTAAGCTGCCGCGTGATAGACCGTATTCACCGCCCAGCTCGACATCACGTCCTCGAGCCGCTCCGGGTTGCGAATTGAGCCCAGAATTGGAATCAACTGAATGGCCAGGGACTCACGCTTGATGCGGCTTACCAGCTCGGAATGAATGTTGTAAAGATTGAATTCGCTGTGCTCGAACAGCAACAGGGTCTTCGGCTCATTGGACATGATCTGTCGGCATAGCTCCGAGCCAATCGAGCCACCCGCGCCAGTCACCATGACCACCTGGCTACGGATGCAACGCTCAAACAAGGCCTTTTGCGGCGGTACCGGATCACGTCCCAGCAGGTCAGCAATATCGACCTCCTGCACCTCATCTACCTTAACCCGACCACTGGCCAAGTCCATTAAACCTGGCACGCTACGTACGTGCAGGTTGTACTGGCCAAGCAATTCGAGGATCTCCCTGCGACGCGCACGCGAGGCAGAAGGCACCGCAAGCAGAATTTCCTGGGCGCCAGTTTCTTCGATCATCTGTTGGGTGTGCTTGGGCTTGTACACCCGCAACCCGGCAATCACCCGGTTGGCGATGGTTGCATCATCATCAATAAAGGCAACGGGCGCCAGCGAACGCCCCAAACGCAGGGCGGCCAGTAACTGATTCCCCGCCGCACCGGCCCCATAAATCGCAACGCGGGGCAAACCACGGTCCCCTGTTAGAAGACGGGGATGCTCAGCCGAATACCAATTACCCATAAAGTACTGACGCATCAGCAAGCGCACCCCGCCAATCAACGTCAGGCTGAGCCACCAGAAATTCAGCACCATCGAACGTGGAATCGGCTCAGGCGCGTCGCGATACCAATAGATCGTCAACGCCAGGAATAACGCAGAGAGGGAAATTGCCTTAAAAATGCTCTTGAGCGCATCGTTACCGAAAAAGCGCATCACCGCGCGATACATGCCCATGCGGATGAAAATGGGCACTGAAATCAAGGGCACAATTACAAAGATCCAAGCGTGATGGCCTAAAGGATCAACTGCTTTGAAGTCACCCAAGCGCACGATAAACGCCAGCCACAGCGCACACCAAAGCAACAGTACATCGACTATGACCTGCAGCACACGCTTCGAACGCCGTGGCAAACGGATCAAACGCTCACGCAGGCGATCTGCAGTCCTTAACATCACAACCTCTCAATACTTCATATACCGTACTACGTGGCAATAACTGATTCCCGCACACACCGCTGCTGCTGACTAAGACGGGCGTACACGATCGCCCGCGCCCTTACCAAGCACCGTCATCAGGATATATTTAAAATAATGAGCCAGGGTAAGCTCACGAATCATACGCTGATCGGTTTCGGCCAACAGTTTTGGCGTCGACATATCAATATCGCTAAGCTGTGCCAACCCGGTGATACCCGGGCGCACATCGAACACACCACGCTGAGCACGCTCAGTCGTTAACTCCTGTTGATTAAACAGCCCTGGGCGCGGGCCGACCAGACTCATTTCGCCTTTGAGCACATTCCACAGCTGTGGCAACTCATCGAGCTTGGTTTTACGCAGGAAGGCACCCATGCGGGTAATCGATGCACTGGACGCCAAATGACTGGCTACCGACGCGGTATCGATCTTCATCGTACGAAACTTAACCAACACGAATGGCTTCTGGTGTCGCCCTACTCGCTCCTGACGAAACAACGGCGAGCCGGTATCGAAAAGACCAAGCACATAAATAGCCAGCAACACCGGGAAAGCAAAAATCAGCCCTAACAAGGCAAAGGTAAAATCAAAAATACGTAACACGTTATTGTTCCTTGCTCATAAAATCGGCCACGGTAGCTGCAATGCCTTGCTCAACGGTATAAGGAGGAACCCAACCCAACAGAGTACGGGCCTTCGACGAATCCACCTGCAAATCACCCACTAAACGATCCACCATACCCCGCTTACCCGTTAACGCACCAGCCAGCTTAAACAACCCCACCGGCACAGGCAGCAAACGCGGCGAACGGCCCAGGCACAAGCGAATGTAAGTAACCAGCTTACGCAGTGAAACATCTTCACCGTCAGACACCAAAAAGGTTTGGTTAGCAGCCGCAGGGTGCTGAATGCAGCGAATAATAAAACTCACCAAATTACCCACATACACCATACTGCGGTGGTTATTCACAGAGCCGAACGGCAAAGGCAACCCAGTAGCTGATAACTTAACCAAACTCAGAAAGTTGGCTTTAACCCCCGGCCCATACACCAGCGGCGGGCGAATAATAACCACCTCTAAACCGGTTACCTGCGCCAGCAAGCGCAAACCCTCTTCGGCTTCGTGCTTAGAAACGCCATACGGGTCTTCCGGCTTCGCGGAATCGGCTTCAGTAAAGGCCGACAACCTGGTTGTGCTTTCGCCATTAACCTTAATAGAACTGATATAAACAAACCGCTTAACACCCGCAGCAACAGCCTGCTTAGCAAGGTTCAGCGTACCCTCTACGTTTACCTTACGGTATTCCGCCAGTGGGTCGGCTACTTCATCACGCATAATGTGAGCACGCGCGGCGGCGTGAACCACGACATTTACTCCAGACAGTGCAGAGGAATAATCCGTAGTACCGTCCATATTGCCAACCACTACAACATCATCGGAAGCAGGCGAAACAGCAGAACGAAGCGTAGAAACCACATGAAACTCAGGTAACTTTTTAAGTTCAGTCAATAAAACAGAGCCGACAAATCCGGTAGATCCTGTCAGCAAAACACAATTCTTCATTTTAAAAAAATCTGCTTAAAGTATTTAATAGGTAGTCGCAGAAGTAAGAAAAATGCATTCGAATAGATACCATTTTCCTTCAAGGAACGAAGTATTTCTTTAGTAGAAATAAGATTACTCTTAAGGCCATTCGTACTTGCCCCTCCCGTTCTCATTCGCACCCAGGTTTTATTAGCAATTTGATACCTTGCTCTGTCAACCAGCAATAAGCGAGTAAGCAAGTCAAAGTCGGCTGCAATTTTATATCCCAGCTTATACAGCCCTACACGATCATAGGCCGATTTACGAACAAAGACGGGAGGATGCGGTGGCATAAAACCAAAACGGAACATCCAAGGCTTGAAATTACCGGTAAGGTAACGGCGCACGGGTTGGTTCAAATCATCATCATTGACGAAGTCTACATCGCCCAGCACAACCTCCAGCTCAGGATCAGCCGCAAAAAGCGTTGCCACTTCATGCAAAACATGATCATTCAAATAAAAATCATCAGAATTCAGGATACCAACCACTTCACCGGTTGCCCGTTGAACACCCTTGTTCATAGCATCGTAAATACCCTGATCAGGCTCAGAAATACACAGAGTAACCAGTTCAGAAAACTGGTCCACAATATCCAGTGTGGAGTCTGAAGAGCCACCATCTACAATAATGTACTCTAGCTCAAGGTAATTTTGTGCAGCTACAGACTCTAAAGTCGTGCCGATAGTACTTGCACTGTTATAAGAAACAGTAATCAAGGATATTTTCAATATCCTACCCTCAGGCTCGACCGTATTTATCTTCAAAGCGCACGATATCATCTTCCCCAAGATAGCTGCCGGATTGGACTTCAATCAGTTCCAAAGGAATCTTGCCGGGGTTTTCCAGGGCATGAACCTCACCAATGGGGATAAAGGTGGACTCATTTTCAGTCACCAGAAAAGTTTTATCGCCATTGGTCACCCTGGCCGTGCCACTCACGACAACCCAATGCTCGGCACGGTGGTGGTGCATCTGAACTGAAAGCTTGGCACCGGGTTTGACGGTAATACGTTTAACCTGATAACGCTCACCGTTTTCGATGGAATCATAAACACCCCAGGGACGATAAACCTCCCGGTGGTTCATATGCTCATGACGACCATCATTTTTGATGGCTTCCACCACTTTTTTAACATCCTGAACGCGATCCTTGTGAGCAACCAGCACGGCATCCTTGGTTTCCACCACCACAAGATTGTCCACGCCAACTGTAGCAACCAGCTTGCTCTCCGCATACACAAGGCTATTGCTGCTGCCGATATTCAAAACATCGCCCTTGCAGACATTACCCTGTCCATCCTTGGCACCAATTTCCCACAAGGCAGACCAGGAGCCAATATCACTCCAACCGGCATCCAGTGGAATCACCGCCGCATCCCGGGTTTTTTCCATCACGGCATAGTCAATGGAATCATCCGGGCAGTCTGCAAAAGCTGCTGAATCCACGCGAACAAAATCCAGATCCTGACTGCCCGCTTCAAAAGCACGCTTGCAGGCATCCAGAATATCGGGCCGAAACTCTCGCAAGGCTTGCAGGTAAACACTGGCCTTGAACATGAACATTCCACTGTTCCAGTAATAATCACCGGAATTCAGATAGGCCTGAGCAGTTTCAGAGTCAGGCTTTTCCACAAAACGCGCTACTTGATACCCCTGTTCAGGCAAAGTACTACCACGTTGAATATAGCCATAACCTGTTTCAGGTTGAGTGGGCACTATGCCAAAAGTGACCAGCTTGTCTTGCAAGGCCAGCTCTTCAGCCTCTTTAACGGCTTGCTGAAAAGCAGCCTGATCTGCAATAAAGTGATCTGCAGCAAGCACCAGCAACACAGGGTCTTGACCATTGCGTGTTGCATTCAAGGCTGCCAGTGCAATCGCAGGTGCCGTATTACGACCAACCGGCTCCAGCAATATGCTGGCATTTTTGACTGTTAACTGACGCAACTGCTCAGCAACCATAAAGCGGTGATCTTCGTTGCAAATGATGGATGGCGCAGCCGTCTGCAATCCATCCAGACGCGAGAGGGTTTGCTGCAAAAGCGTAGATTCACCACACAGCTTTAAAAACTGCTTTGGGTTTAACTGGCGGGACAAAGGCCAAAGACGCGAGCCGGTACCACCAGCCATGATGACGGGGAGAATCACTTGTTAGCCTCCTGCTTTTTGAGCAGCTGTTCTTTAATGATGGATTCATACTGCTGGCTGATAACAGCATTAGAAAAAGTTTCAATCACATGCAGCCTGGCATCTTTGCAAAGCTGGCTATATTTTTCGGAAGGCATGTTTAAGATTTGCTCTATTTTTTCCGCGAGAGACACAGAAGAAAAAGGTACGGCCAGCAGCCCAGTTTTACCATCGATCACCACATCCTTGAGCCCACTGGTGTTAAAAGCAATGACGGGCGTTCCACAAGCTTGGCTCTCAGCAGCAACCTGACCAAATGCTTCAAGCTTGGAAGGTACGAGTGTAACGTGTGCGGTTGAGTAAATTTCAGCCATTTCCTGCTCACTCTTGATATACCCAAACTCATGGACAGGAAAACTATGTAACTCTTTTATGCCCTGCTTCTCACCACCAAACAAACCTAGCATAACCTTGCTTTTCAGTGAGCTATTTCTGGCAAGAAGCTCAAGAGCTTCCAGCAATTCAGCAAAACCCTTTAGCTTGTTTCTAGTTCCACCCACCGCACCAAAAAGGATTAAAAAACGGTTTTCTAACGCACACTCATCTCTACGCCTATTTAGTGAGGCAGAATCCAATGGGGCGAAAATATCTACATTAATTGGATTATACAGAACTCTGACGTCGCAGCTTTCAAAAACATAAGAATTTTTTGCCCTGTTTGCCAGCCATATTGAAGGACAAGTCACTATAAGATCAGATCTACTGCTTAGTGCATGTTTTTTTGTCTTCCAAACATAATAATGCAGATAGCTTTGAAACTCACCAAGTGAAGTACTGTTACCCAGACAATAAGGAGAGCTCTCAAAAGTATTGTCAATACTAAAATAATGTTCTATTCCGCAGTAAAACCACTCATCATGAAGTGTTAAGATAGAAGCATAAGGAAGCTTTTCAAAATCATATATACTGACAGCGTCATTATTTATCCAGTGAAAATGTGTCAAGCCTTCACTTTTGATAAAGACATTAACAAGAGGCTGAAAACTAAAAAAATTAGCAGAACACTTAACACCAGCTTGCCTTTGAAAAAAATACACGAAAGAAAATGAAATGAGGCGCTTTAAAAAATGATAAATTCTATATATTTTTCTAGGTGACTCCTCAACAGAAAAACTGTTAACAAGTGCAAGGTTACTGGCAATAAAACAAAACCTCTTGGCAGCTTTAGCAGCTCCTCCGCGCTTGAAACTAAATGAAGCCATAAAAACCTTTAACTTACCTTCATCAAGCATTAACTAATCCCTAAGAGATTGAATATTTAGAAATAACCTCGATAAAACAAAGAAAACAAACAGCATCAAAAATGTCTTCCAAATAAATTCACTAAAAAAACCTCTTTTTGTATTTCAATAGCCAAGCTTTCAGCAGTGGGTTGATCGACCAGCAAGGCAGCATCACCTGCCACCTCAGGAATCGATGATAGGTTGGTCGAAACAACAGGGCAACCAGCCTTCATTGCCTCCAAGATCGGAATACCAAACCCCTCGTATGACGATGGGTAAACAAAACAATAAGCAGTATTATAAAGAAGATTCAACACCTCAGAAGAAACACCACGAAAATGGTGAAGACGAGACTGAGTGGGGCTTAAAAGCCGAGATTCAACTTCTGAAAGGGGCTGACCACCTACTACAACAAAATCCATTTCAGGAAAATAAGGTGCAAGTGCAACAAAGGCATCAAAATTTTTGTATGCACTACGGTCACCCACAAACAGTAAAAAAGGCTTGTCAGGGTGAAAGCCTAGTTCGTTTTCAAGATCAGAGGCCGCATTACCTACTGGATAAAATTCCTCCCCCACACCGTTATAAACAACTTTGACAATTTCAGGATCAACCCAGGGATAAAAATGCAGCAAGTCTTTTTTAGTATTTTCGGATACACAAATAATACCCTTAGACTTCTTAACAGCAAGTCGCTTCTGCCAGGAATGAACCCAAAGCCTAGGACCACGAACAAAATGCTCGTAGGTAAAATCATGCACAGTTGTTACGTTAATTGAGTTACGGTCATTAGAATAACGAAAGTAACTACTGTGAAAAACATGCTTAGAGTTATTCGAAGTACTTGGCTTACAGATAAATGGCAAATACCTGCGCGGAATAAATGAAGGATAAACCTCACTTTGAATGCTAGTGAGTATGTTACCAGAAAAAATATTTGAATTCTCACGACCAAAGGTTATTACAGACTCTAACCTAGGGAATCGCTGATCAATTCAGATTGGCGCGGTTCCAGCGCCAATCGACGGTATTTTTGATGCAGCCAACCTGCTCTCGGCGACATTGCTCCGCAAATCGCCTTCAACTCTGGCCATTTCGGCTTATTTTCACCCTATTGCCGGGGTTCAAGACGCAATAACCCCATCAGTCGTTGCATAACACCTCTTGGCCAATACCAGGTTGGCCAGTGCAAACAGGCTGAACAGCTGGGCCTGATTCTTCTCCATGCCCCGGTAGCGTACCTTGCGGTGGCCAAACAGATTCTTGATCACATGGAACGGGTGTTCCACCTTGGCGCGGATGCTCGCTTTGCAGTGCTCAATGCGTTGCATGATCTGCTTCTCCGGGCCATCTTCCATTTTCTTGATGGTGCTGCGTCGTGCAGCAATCCGCAACGGAGGGAGCGTGTCATCATCCTCACCAAGACGCTTACCCAGTCCTGTGTACCCAGCATCGGCATAGACAGGTTCTTTGTCGTCACGTAGCAGCTGCGCGGCTACTGTGATGTCCGCCTGGTTGGCCGAGGTGGCCACCAGGCTGTGTGTCAGACCTGTTGCCGCATCAACACCGATATGGGCTTTCATGCCGAAATACCACTGGTTGCCTTTGCGTGTCTGCTTCATCGCCGGATCACGCTGCTTGGCCTTGTTCTTGGTAGAAGGTGCAGCGGCAATGATGGTGGCATCGACAATGGTCCCTTCGCGCATGAACAAACCACGTTCTGCCAGAGTGGCGTTGATCTCTTCGAAGATCCGTTGCGTCAGCGAATGCCTTTCCAGCAGGTGGCGGAAACGCAGCAGTGTTGTGGCATCCGGCACGCTTTCGATGGAGAGATCGATACCAACGAAATCACGCATCGCCTGACTGTCGTAAATCGCATCCTCAAGGGCCTCATCAGCCAGGCCGTACCACTGCTGCAAGAAGTAGATTCGCAGTATGCGTGCCAGTGGAGTCGGTGGACGGCCACGCTTGCCGGCAGCGCCTGGGTAATACGAGGGCGACAGGGCATCCAGCAGGCGCTGCCAGGGCAGCAGTACATTCATCTCAGCCAGGAAGCGTTCCCGGCGGGTAACCTTTTTCTTGTTCTGATGCTCGGCTTGGGCGAAGGTGATCTGCTTCATCTAATTGCTTGGCTGAGGTAGTGGCAGTGTCTGGTGATTATACTCAGGGCTGCGTAATCAGGCAGAGGGCTGATTTGTGCAGCGTTTCCCTAGAGCGTTCAAGAAGCGCAGACCAATAAACAGATATACCTCCGGCTTTTTGCAGCTCAAATACAATACAATCATAAAAAATCCTCATACTACCTTACCACTCGACCAGCCGATAAAACCCTAAACAAGGAAACCATAAAGCCATAAACAATCAAATATAGGAATAACATAAAAAAAACAGGCTCCGATATTGGAAAAAACATTACACCAAATATCAAAAAAGAATAAAAAACCGCAATCGAAAAAAACGAAAAACTAGTCGAATGACCAATAAAAAGTAAAAACACAAAAAATCCAAAACAAAGGAAAAACAAAGGCAAAACAAAAAGACCCAAAATACCAATTTCTATCATAAAGCCGGAAAACATTGTCGTCCAAAATGCAGGGAACATATTAACCTTGCCTTCAAAAATCTCCATTAAATTCAAATCGATTTCTTCCTTCGACGGCAAGCTAAAAAAAGCACTAAGCCTCCGGTACAACATAGGGTTTGTCTGAGAAAACAAGGGCGCAGTGAAGTTTTGATCTAAATCAACGAGCTCATGAACACTTGATAAACCCGCATATTGGAGACCAAAATATAAATATAAATATGCAAAAGGAGTCTCAATAAAAGTATCGCACGCACTACCATTACACTCCATATTAGCTATTCCATAAATAAAATTAAGCTGTTCACCTTCAGCATAAACCTGTCGTTTGAACTGTAAAAAAAATAGCAACGAAACCAAAATGAAACCAACAAAAAAGCTAACCACTGCCTTCTTAAGGCTAATAGATGGATTAATCATAAAATAATAAACAGTAACAAGAAAAACTCCAAATATAAAAAATTGTCGATTACCTGAAAGAAAGAACATAAAAGACGACATCAGGAAGGGCAACAAAAAAATAATTTTCTTTTTTTCAAAAAATATATTAAAATTTATATATGAGAATGGCAAAAGGATAACGATTAGGAAAGTGAGCCAACTTCCACCTTCAGACAAAGCCTCTCTATTTTTGTTTAAATCAAGAGAAAACTGAACACCTCTAAAATAAATAAACTCAACAACCTGTAAGATTAAACCCAGACAAGACAATAAAAATGAAACCATCCCCAATCGAGAAAATATCAAATCACGAGAATATACATAAGACTTAGCGCCAAGAATAAAAGCCGGCAAAACAGAAACGAAAACGATTAGTATAAATACCAAAAGAAACAATACAACATCAACTTTCAAACCCACACTAAACGGAGAGAAATAGTACAGCAAGGCAGGAGCAGACCAAGTTATTATAACAAATAGTATTGGAAATCTAAAATTTGCACTCAAAAAAAATCGACTCATAGAAATCTTATTCCACTATACGTTTTTCTGACAAATCTTTTCAGTATTTCAGAAACAATTCTTTTGATAAAATAAGCGCATGCTACGTTTGATGAACCAACAACAATCCATTGTTCCAACAGAGACTCTATACGCTTTTGATCAGAAACACCGCCTGCGGTTACACTGGACACGATTACACCAAGCATACAAAAATCCCTCTCCGATAAAAATGCCTTATAAAAAAAGTTAAAATCAGACGCAATCTTGAACATCAAACTATATTTATTAACCTTGTGATATTTCAAGTTAATAATTGCAGACTGATGGCAAAACTGGCTCCCCTTCTTTAAGTCAGAACATTCACCAGCCTTTGAAATACGACAATAATTCCCATATCGAACCTCAGTACTACCATATAAAACAGTGCAGCTGGAATAATTACTTCCTGTAAAAATATGGCACAAGACTTCTGCTGAAAAAAACATATCTCCAGCGTTCATAAAATTGAGCCAGCAACCACTTCCCAGATCAATCCCTTTATTCATCGCATCGTAGATACCTTTATCCGGCTCACTCACCCAATAATCAATGGCATCTTCATATCGTTGAATAATATCTAAAGTGCCATCCGTAGAGCCGCCATCAACAATAATGTACTCAACATTATCGTAAGTCTGCCCAATGACACTTTTTATGGTATCTTCCAGAAACTCAGCGCCGTTATAGACAACCGTTACCACAGTAACAAGCGGCTTGTCCTCGCTGCTTGATTTATACAAGCCTTTCAGGCGCAAACCACCTTCTGCTATTTTTTGCTCGTCATCGGGTGTCTTGAGTAAGGTGGTTAAACCTTCTGGGCAACTATCATAGCACACTGGTTTTACTGAAACCAGGGTACGGGTGGTGGAATAATCAGGCTGTGTCATGAATGATGGCTCAGGCGGGTAGTTAAAAGTAGTCGAGGCTATGCTGGTGTACCGGATACCGGCTCAGTTCTTCTGGCTTGGCCCAGAGTACATCCGAGTGCTGCTGGCTATCCAATATGGCGCTGTACGCACTCAAGGTGACTTCATAGGCCAACACCACGTAATGCGTTGAGATATCTTCACCAAAGATCGAGTTTTTATAGAAGTGCTCATATACGCCTTGAAACTTTGCAGCACTACGTTCCAGCGTAAGCCCAAGTTCTTCGTGGGTCAAACGGCGGAAGGCTGCATCCAGGCTTTCATTCTTTTGGATCCGACCACCTGGTACAAACCAGTAGCCTTGAGCAGGACGGTTTTTGCGCAAACCAAACAGATATTCACCCTTCCGGTTTTTAACCAGCAGGTCGATTGACACCAAAGGCGTAGATGCGATGACTGTTTCAAAGGTGGTGGCATCAAGCCATCCACCTTTACACTGTGCGGTTTCAACCTCAGCCACGCAGCCGCTCCTGACTCTGCAAAAACCACTGATAGGTCTGCCTCAAGCCTACTTCCAAGCTTATGCTGGCTTGCCAGCCCAACGCTTTAAGGCGGCTAACATCCATTAATTTGCGTGGTGTGCCATCGGGTTTGGTAGTGTCAAACACTAACTCACCTTCAAAGCCAACCACTTTTTTCATGGTTTCTGCTAATTCGCGAATGGTACAGTCAACCCCTGTGCCCACATTAATGTGCGATAGCATGGGTTGCGTATTGGCCTGATAAATATCGTTCGCCAGGTTCATTACGTGAACACTGGCAGCGGCCATATCGTTTACATGCAGAAACTCGCGCATCGGCTTACCACTACCCCACACCACCACTTGCTTAGCTCCAGCCTGCTTGGCTTCGTGAAAGCGGCGCATCATGGCCGGAATAACATGGCTGTTTTGCGGGTGGAAGTTATCATTTTCGCCATACAGGTTAGTAGGCATTACGCTACGGTAATCTCGCCCGTATTGGCGGTTGTAACTTTCACACAGTTTAATGCCAGCAATTTTAGCAATGGCATAGGGTTCGTTGGTAGGTTCCAGCGTACCGGTTAATAACGCCGCCTCTGTCATTGGCTGCTCGGCCATTTTGGGGTAGATGCATGAGGAGCCTAAAAACAATAACTTCTGCACACCCGCTTTGTGCGCAGCATGAATGATGTTGGCTTCAATCATCAGGTTTTCGTAAATAAACTCAGCAGGGTATTCATTGTTAGCGTGAATGCCCCCTACTTTGGCAGCAGCCAAGTATACCTGATCAATCCGTTCGTGCTTAAAAAACTGCTGAACAGCTTGCTGATCCAATAAGTTCAGCTCGGTACGGTTACGAACTACCAGCTGAACTTCCGGGTTTCTATCTAACTGGCGTACCAGGGCAGAGCCAACCATCCCATTATGGCCCGCAATAAAAATACGTTGTTTTGCCATAACCATCAGTTCTCTACCGATACCGGTACTTCGTAGCCGTGTAGCTTGAGCAGTGCATGGCGCTGTGCTGTTTTCAGGTCTTCTGCGACCATTTCAGCACACATTTCCTGCACGGTAATTTCCGGTACCCAACCTAGTTTGGCTTTGGCGTTGCTTGGATCACCTAACAGGGTTTCTACTTCTGCCGGGCGGAAATAGCGCGGGTCCACCCGTACTATGGTGTCACCAACGTTCAGAGCCGGTGCTTTATCGCCCTCAATGGTAGTAATAACTGCTACTTCATCGACACCTTTGCCTTCAAAACGCAGAGTAATGCCAAGCTCTTTGGCGGACCATTCAATAAACTGGCGTACGGAATACTGCACCCCGGTAGCAATAACAAAATCCTCTGGTTGCTCTTGCTGAAGCATCATCCATTGCATACGCACGTAATCTTTAGCGTGGCCCCAATCACGCAGTGCATCCATGTTGCCCATAAACAAGCACTGTTCTAAACCCTGGGCAATGTTTGCCAAGCCACGGGTAATTTTACGGGTAACAAAGGTTTCACCACGACGCGGGGATTCGTGATTAAACAAAATGCCGTTACAAGCATACATGCCGTAGGCTTCACGGTAGTTTACGGTAATCCAATAGGCGTACAGTTTTGCCACCGCATAGGGTGAGCGCGGATAGAAAGGCGTAGTTTCTTTTTGCGGAATTTCCTGCACCAAACCATAAAGTTCAGACGTAGAGGCCTGATAAAACTTTGTTTTCTTTTCCAGGCCCAGCAAACGAATGGCTTCCAGAATACGCAGCGTACCCATTGCATCCACATCGGCGGTGTATTCTGGTGATTCAAACGAAACCGCTACGTGCGACTGTGCACCCAGGTTGTACACCTCATCCGGTTGCACTTCCTGCAGAATACGGGTGAGGTTGGAAGAGTCCGTCAGGTCCCCATAATGAAGAAAAAAATTCTGATTATCAACATGCGAATCCTGGTAAATATGGTCTACTCGCTGTGTATTAAACAACGATGCACGACGCTTAATACCATGAACCTGGTAACCTTTTTCCAGCAGAAACTCTGCCAGGTAAGAACCATCCTGACCGGTTACACCGGTAATAAGTGCTTTTTTCATCTCAATCATCCAATTAAACTTATGAAAAATCTACAAATATTGTAAGTTAAAAACGAAGTACTCGCTTTAACCTTCTAACAGCTCTATATAAATAAGACTTGACACTATACTCATCATAAAATATATCATCTACCAAAACCATCTCATCAAGTAGAACAAGATGTTCGGTGAGTATAAAATCAGAATTCCCAATACGAGATGCTAGGGATTTACTATCAAAAGTATGTGTTGCATCCTCTCCAAAACCTAGATTCTTGACTAAATTCACACTTGGATACAAATTATATAAAGTCTCAGAAAAGCTCAAAAACGTCGCTTGATAATCCCATGTATTTATTGACTCCCCTTTCATTTTATTAAAAATGTCAATCCAATACCGAATGCCACCCATATAATTTAAAAAACTACAGTTATTTAAAAACTCAACCCCTTCAGTATCAAAAAAATCTACACTGTATTTTTGCCACTGGTGTCGCCAAGTAGCCCACCCCCACATATTAAAAAAATGACTTTTGTAAACACTTCCGCCTGATGGAACCTCATAATTTTCGCGCAGGTTACCTGAAATGGAAAATATCCTTTTATCTTCCCCATAATGATTCAGCAAGGATTCGCAATACCAGAAAAAACTCTGGCTCGGCAGGCAATCATCTTCCAAAATGATTCCTTGCTCTTCATTCTCGAAGAACCAGGTGATTGCACCACTCACTGCATATTTGCAACCGAAGTTTTTTTCTCTGAAAAGAGTTTTCACTTCACAGTCCCAATCGATATTTTCCATGACGTAGTCACGCACAGCCTGTACCTTTTCAGCTTCGCCTTCTTTTATTTCCCTGGCACCGTCAGCCGCTACGTAGAGTCTGGGTGGTTTGGCTTGGCGAATCGCTTCAAAGACTTGTTTGGTGGTATCCAAGCGATTGAATACCAGAAAAAGCACAGCGGTATTGAGTGGATGCGGCGGTGTAAACGGCTGGGGGGTTGTCATTATTTAATCCAGTTGTTTTCTTTCAAATGTGCAATGTAGTCTGCCAGTCTTCTTTTGGGTGACCAGCCTAAAGCCTGTGTTTTGTCGGTGACCACGTCGGCAGTCATACGGTTGCCTTTACGCTCTGGCAGCATTTCGATCTTGCCACCGAATAGCTCAGCCACTTCAAGGATGGTGAAGGACTCAGGGCTACCAATGCCAAACTCATCACCATAACCATTCTCACCGACCATCACCAAACCATCAACGATGTCATCCACATGGGTGAAGTTACGCTTTTGCGTACCTGGGCTAACAATGGTAAGGGTCTCGTTAGCTTTCATTTTTTCGGTAAAAAGGGCAATCAGGGTGGCGTACTTACCTGTTGCAATCTCGCGTTTACCGTAGACATTGTAGAAATAAACAATGGCATAAGGAATGTTGAACCAATCGCCGTAGTTTTCGACCAGTTCAGTGTTGCTGGCTTTGGTCCAGGCATAGGGGCTTTGGCTTCTACCCAGGCCACCATCACCAAACTTGGTGCTGCTACCAGCATAAATGAGTTTGGCACCTGTTTTTCTACAAAACTGCAGAACTGCAAAAATACCCTGCTTGTTGAATTCCCAGACTTTTTCGATATCGTCAAAACTCTGCTCTACACGCGAATACTCACCCAAGTGGTAGATGTAGTCAGGTATGAAGTCAATCAGTTCATCAATTTGTGCTGTAGAGCCACGAACATAGGTGACACCAGGAAGGTGATTGGCCTCACTGCCTGTAAAGTAGTTATCCAGTGACACTACCTGGTTGTTTGGGTCTTGAGCCAGGCGCTCGCACAGGTGGCTACCCACAAACCCAGCACCGCCGGTAACCAGAATTTTATTAGTCATGTTTCAGTCCTTACCAAAAAGATCGCGGCTGTATACCTTGTCCTGATACGGAAGCAGGCTATCATCCATACGGTTGGCAATGATGACATCGGCCTGGTTCACAAAAGCATCAAAGTCCTTGATGACTTGCGCATCATGGAACAGTGACTCATCCAGTTCCGGTTCATATATCACCAATTCAACGCCCTTGCCCTGTAAGCGGTGCATAACACCCTGAATGGCTGAGGCTCTGAAGTTGTCGGAGCCTGCCTTCATGATCAGCCGGTACACACCTACCTTCTGCGGGTTACGCTCCAGAATCTGGTGGGTAATGAAATCCATACGGGTATCATTCGCCAGCACGATAGCCTCAATGATTTTCTGCGGCACCTGATCAAAATTGGCTAACAATTGTTTAGTGTCTTTGGGCAAACAATACCCACCATAACCGAATGATGGGTTGTTGTAGTGATTACCGATACGCGGATCTAATGACATTCCTTCAATAATCTGCTGGGTATCCAGATTGTTCACTTCTGCATAGGAGTCCAGTTCATTGAAGTAGGCCACACGCATCGCCAGGTAGGTGTTGGCAAACAGCTTGATGGCTTCTGCTTCTGTGCTGTCAGTAAAGAGTACCGGCATCTCCTTTTTGATGGCACCCTCTACCAGTAAGCCCGCAAACATTTCGGCCCGTGCAGAACGCTCACCAACAATAATTCGGGATGGGTAGAGATTGTCGTAGAGTGCTTTACCTTCCCGCAAGAACTCCGGCGAGAATATAATGTTATCAACACCAAATTTTGCTCTTACCTGGTTGACATAGCCTACGGGGATGGTGGATTTAATCACCATCACCGCATCAGGGTTGATCGACAGCACATCCTGAATCACCGCCTCAATCGAGCGAGTATTGAAGTAATGAGTTTCAGGATCGTAGTCGGTTGGGGTGGCGATAATAACAAACTCTGCACCCTCGTAGGCTTCTTGCTTATCCAGCGTAGCAGTCAGGTTCAGAGACTTGTTCTTCAAAAAATCTTCAATTTCGGCATCGTGAATAGGAGATTTTCCTGCATTGATCAGATCAATCTTTTCTGGAATCAAATCCAAAGCAACAACTGGGTTGTTCTGGGACAGTAAAACTGCCATGGAAAGACCGACATAACCTGTACCTGCTACTGTTATTTTCATTTTCATCCTAAAACCGTGTAAAAGCTTGCCAAGGTAAAAAAATTGACTCTGTTTTTATGCGTAACTGTGAGTAAAGCCTTCGATCAAAAAAATCATAGATGTAGTTAGCAAAAAACTGTGAGATCAAGGTCGCAAAAGCTGCACCTACAATACCGTACTCTGGAATGAACATCACATTTAATACGATATTAGACAATGCACCAAAAACTGTTCTTTGCAGCATTATAGAGTTCAAATTTTCAGCCAACAAATACTTGCTAAAGGCGACTCCAAGAAACACAAACACTGCCGACCAAATATGAACAACCAAGACGCGTGCTGCTTCAATATATGCGCCCCCATAAAGAAGAGTTATCAGCCATTCACTCATAATTGTTACCGGAACCGCTATACTTATCGCCAGCCAAACAAGGGAAGTATAAAGAAGCTTAATCCGTTTGTAATACAGTGCTTGGCTAATTTTTTTCGCATTTATTATTGCTGGGAAAACTGATGCTGTTAGCAACATCGGAATAAAATATACCACTTCACTCAATCTAACAGCAGACGAGTAAATACCTACCTCATACTCCCCCAACATTTCTTTAATCATTATTTGATCTATACGCATATAAATCATTATCACAATCGATGAAAAAATTAGAGGCCAAGAGTCTTTTAAGAGTTTTTTTGCAACAACGCCATCAAAGCATTTAAAGAAGCTATCGTTACCTCTGATTTTATAGGCTACAAAGTAACTTATTCCAAGACTGAAAGAGTCAAACGCAGTAACACACACAAACCAGAAGAGTTCTGCCTGAGTAACGACCAAGTAGATTTTGATAAGTGATGAAAGGGTAAGCTGGGTGACTTTGCAGATGGATACTATTTTGGCAAGGACTTTGGACTGAAAGTAGAACTCAACCACCTCAAAGCTTTGAAAGACCAGACCACCAGCAACAATAAAAATAAACAGGTTCGTCGTGGCATCATTAGATGTGAACGGGGTGATAATTGCCATCAACCCTATAACCAGCAAAGCTCCGAATACCTTGAGCCAGAAGGCAGTACCCAAGTAGATATCCCGATTTTCTGGCTGATTGACCAGGTCACGGACTAATATGCCGTCCAACCCTAATTTGGCGATGCCGGCAAAAATGGCGGTAAAGGCCAACACATAGCTGAACAAGCCAAACTGCTCTGGGCCGAGGTAACGGGCAACCCAGATACCTACCAGCAGACCTGCAATAATTCGCAGCATTTGTTCGGCCATCATCCAGGATGTATTGGCGGCATACCGCCTGAACCCCTGATGCTGAACCAGACCTTTTATTTTATTGATAATCGCCATGTTTAGGCAACCTGCTGTAGCAGTGCTGTTATTGCTTGCAGCTGTTGTTGTACCAGTGCTGAATTGGCTTTGGTTTCAATATTCAGCCTCAGCAGAGGCTCTGTATTGGAACCACGAATATTCATTCGCCAATTGCCAAAGTCCATACTCACACCATCGGTTTCATCGATTGTTGGATTTTGGCTGACATAGTAATTTTTTACAGCATGAATGCAGGCTTTTACATCCGCTACTTTAAAGTTGATTTCACCGCTGCATGGGTAAGCTTGCTGGCGTTCGCTTACCAGTTTCGATAAGGACTTACCGGCTAAGCTGATCAGCTCAGCGACTAATAACCATGGAATCATACCGCTGTCGCAGAAGGCAAAATCGCGGAAGTAGTGATGTGCGCTCATTTCTCCGCCGTAAATGGCGTTTTCTTTGCGCATCCGCTCTTTAATAAAGGCGTGTCCCGTTTTACTTTGAATGGCATGCCCGCCGTTTTGCTGGCAAATATCGATGGTATTCCAGGTTAAACGGGGATCGTGGATAATTTTTTCGCCTGGGTGTTTTTTCAGGAAGGCTTCGGCCAATAAACCAACAATGTAATAGCCTTCGATAAAACTGCCTTGTTCGTCGAACAGGAAGCAGCGGTCGAAGTCGCCATCCCAGGCAATGCCCATGTCGGCGTTGTGTTCTATAACGGCGTTGGCCGTAGCTGCCCGATTTTCTTCCAACAATGGATTAGGAATGCCATTTGGGAAAGTTGGGTCTGGCGTGTGGTGTACCTTAATAAAGGTGATGGGTACGCCTTTATGTTGCAGTTCAGCTTCTATAGCATCCAGCGCCGGGCCTGCGGCACCGTTACCCGCGTTTACTACCACGGTTAATGGTTTGATGTTGGCAGGGCTAATGTACCCCAGCAGATGCTGTACATACGCTGGGCGCAGGTTGTGCTGTGTTTTTTTGCCTTGAGAGGCTGCTGGCGTGAATGCTTGGCTTTCAGCCAGAGCTTTGATGTCATTAAGCCCAGTATCGCCACTGATGGGTTGTGCGCCCCGCTTTACCAGTTTCATGCCGTTAAAGTCGATGGGGTTGTGGCTGGCGGTTACTTCGATACCGCCATCTACATCCAGATGAAAGGCAGCAAAGTAGATTTCTTCGGTGCCGGTCATGCCTAAATCAATAACGTCACAACCAGCATCCATAATGCCTTGGGCCAATGCTTGTTTGAGTGATTCGCTGGTTGCACGTACATCACCACCGACAACAACCTTTTTGGCATTCAGGTATTGTGCGTAGGCCCGGCCAATGCGGTAGGCGATTTGTTCGTTGAGTTCTTCGCCCAGGCGGCCACGAATGTCGTAGGCTTTGAAACAGGTGAGGGGCATGGGTGTCCTTGTTTAACTTCTACTAAGCGCTGATCGCGTCAGAAATGTGCATGTACGCAAAACGGTTCATCGCTACAAAAATGTCGCTCCTACAATAGATCCCTTGGGCGTTCCGGGTTGAGCGCTGCGCGGTGCTGTTTAATCACTACCAAACAGGTCGCGGGTGTATACCTTGTTGGCTACGTCTTCCAGCTCGGCCGATGGGCGGTTGGCGACGATCACATCGGCGGTTTGTTTAAATTCGTTCAGGTCGTTAATCACCAGTGAATTAAAGAAGCGTTCTTCTTCCAGTACGGGTTCGTACACCACTACCTCAATGCCTTTGGCTTTGATGCGTTTCATCACGCCCTGTATGGCCGAAGCACGGAAGTTGTCTGAGCCGCTTTTCATCACAAGCCGGTATATGCCCACCACTTTGGGGTTACGGCGCACAATGGATTCAGCAATAAAGTCTTTGCGGGTGGTGTTGGCATCGACAATGGCGCGAATCAGGTTGTTGGGTACTTCGTTGTAGTTGGCCAGCAGTTGTTTGGTGTCTTTCGGCAGGCAGTAGCCGCCGTAGCCGAAGCTGGGGTTGTTGTAGTGGCTGCCGATGCGGGGGTCTAGCCCTACCCCTTCGGTGATTTGTTTGGTGTTGAGGCCGTGGGTTTCGGCGTAGGTGTAGAGTTCGTTGAAGTAGGCGACACGTAAGGCCAAATAGGTGTTAGAGAACAGTTTGACCGCTTCGGCTTCGGTGCTGTTGGTAAACAGTACCGGTATGTCTTGTTTTATTGCCCCTTGTTTCAGCAGGTTAGCGAAGGTTTCGGCGCGCTGGCTGCGTTCGCCGACGATAATGCGGGAGGGGTGCAAGTTGTCGTACAGAGCTTTGCCTTCGCGCAGGAATTCCGGTGAGAACAGCAGGTTGTTGCAGCCCAGTTCTTCTTTAATTCGCTGGGTGTAGCCTACCGGCACGGTCGATTTAATCACCATTACCGCATTGGGGTTGATGGCCATTACGTCTTTTATAACGGCTTCAACGCTGCGGGTGTTGAAAGTGTTGGTTTGCGGGTCGTAATCCGTTGGCGTGGCGATTACTACGAAATCTGCGCCGTTGTAGGCTTCTTCTTTGTTGAGTGTGGCGCGGAAGTTGAGGATTTTGTTTTTCAGAAAATCTTCAATTTCGGCGTCAACGATGGGGGATTGTTTGTTGTTGAGCATCGCTACTTTTTCGGGAACGATGTCGAGTGCTACTACTTCGTTGTGTTGGGCGAGTAGTATGGCGTTGGAGAGGCCGACGTAGCCGGTGCCTGCAATGGCGATTTTCATAGTTTTTCCCGCAAAAAATATTTCTTATGTTGGCCTGCCGGTTGCTAGTTTTCGCGGGTATGGCCCGCCCCTACAAATCTTACGGGCTATGCCCGCTTTCACAGGGCTTTGCCCCTGTACCCCAACAAGGGAGGTATTCCCTTGCGAACCCCTATTGCGTGATGAGTCCTTCGATGACAATACGTTGTAGCTCTACCCTTTGAGGGTTGACGCGACTCTCAATATTCAACCGCAACAACGGCTCGGTATTCGAAGCACGAATATTCATCCGCCAATCATCAAACTCCAGGCTCAATCCATCGGTGGTGTCTACCTTGGGATTCTGCCCGGCGAAGTGCGCCTGCACGGCAGCGAGTACGGCTTTGGCATCGCTGACGGTGTAGTTGATCTCCCCGCTGCAGGGGTAGGCAGCCATGCGCTCGCCTACCAGTTCGGAGAGTTTCTTGCCCTGGCGGCTCATAAGCTCAGCCACCAGTAACCAGGGAATCATGCCGCTGTCGCAGTAGGCGAAGTCGCGGAAGTAGTGGTGTGCGCTCATCTCGCCACCGTAGATGGCGTTTTCCTTGCGCATGCGCTCTTTGATGAAGGCGTGGCCGGTTTTGCTTTGTATGGCCTGGCCACCATGCTGTGCGCAAATATCGATGGTATTCCAGGTCAGGCGCGGGTCGTGGATGATCTTGGCGCCTGGCTCCTTCTTGAGGAAGGCTTCGGCCAACAGGCCAACGATATAGTAACCCTCGATGAACGCGCCACTCTCGTCGAATAGAAAACAGCGGTCGAAGTCGCCGTCCCAGGCGATGCCCATGTCCGCGCCATGCGCTTTGACCGCATCGGCAGTTGCGGCGCGATTTTCCAGCAGGATGGGGTTGGGGATGCCATTAGGGAAGCGGCCATCGGGCTGGTGATGTACCTTGATGAACTCAACCGGCGCGCCCAAGGCCTTGAAGCGCTGCTCCAACGCATCGATCACGTGACCCGCAGCGCCGTTGCCGGCATTGACCACCAGCTTGAGCGGTTGAAGATCAGCAGGGCTGATATAGCCGAGCAGGTGTTCGATGTAAGCGTCCTGGCATGATTGGCAGGTCAGGCTGCCGCGCTTGCCGACCGGCGCGAAGTTGTCTGCCTCGGCCAGAGCCTGAATATCTTTGAGGCCGGTGTCACCACTGATCGGCTGGGCGCCACGACGCACCAGCTTCATGCCGTTGAAGTCGATGGGATTGTGGCTGGCGGTTACCTCGATGCCACCATCCACATCGAGGTGAAAGGCAGCGAAATAAACTTCTTCGGTACCGGTCATGCCCAGGTCGATCACATCACAGCCAGCATCCATAAGGCCATTGGCCAGAGCCTGCTTAAGGCCTGCAGTGGATAGACGCATATCGCCACCGATCACGATGCGTTTGGCATCGAGAAACTGCGCGTAGGCACGGCCAATGCGGTAGGCGATGTTCTCATTGAGTTCAGCGCCGAGCTGGCCGCGAATATCGTAGGCTTTAAAGCAGGTTAGCGTGGTCACGGTGAGTAATGCTTCTCGATCGAGTGCAGCAACACCCTGCATTGCCATGCAGCAGGGCAATACGTGAATCAGGCGCTTCGCGTACGGTTCCCGGTAAATACGATGCGGATCAGCGCGACGAATACGCCAAGCATGCCGCCCAGCACCAAGCCAATTGCCACGATCAGCATTTTCTTGGGTTTGACGGGGTTAAGTGGCTTGATAGCCGGTTGGTCGATACGCACCAGGTTCAGTTGTTCCAGATTAGGCTGGATACTCTTTAAACGCGCCGCTTCCTCACGCATTTCTGCCAACTTGGCCAGGAAAAGATCTTCATTCTCCCGGCTCTGCATCATCTCGATCTGGCGGTTGTGCTCGAGCATCTGCAATTTATTCTGGATTGTGGCGATTTTCGGCTCGGTGTGATCATCCGAACGACGCTTGAGCAGGATATTGCGCTCGGCCTCCAGGGCTTCAGTGCCCATGAAGTGGAGGGGGAACTGCTGGCTGATCACTTCTGTACGGAAAACGTTACCCTGCCCTGCCGCTGCATCGACATCGCCCAAGGACGTGGGATTGGTCGGCTTGGAAATACCAAGTGATTTGGCGATGGCAATAGCCTCGTCGAGCTGGGCAATGCGGTTCTGTCGACGAGTACGCAGCTCAGCTCTAAGCGCCTTGAGCTCATCTTGCAAAATGGCAATCTGGAGCTTGTCATCTTCACCCAACTTGGCAATGGCGGCTTCTTTCCCGGCCTCATAACTGGCACGCGCAGCCGCCATTTGTCGTTCGATCTTGTTCAGACGATTCTGGATTACCCCCTCAAGATCCAGCGCTACACGGCGGCGCTCATCGATGATGGCTTGCTCGACCATACCATTGAGAATAGTCACGCCATCTACGTAGTCAGGGTATTCAAGACGCAGCCCGACATAAGGCGAAAGGTTGTTGGTTTTCTTTGGATCCGGCTGCAACAAGGTGAAGTTTTCGGCATTAAAATCCTCAAATGCCTGCTCAAGGGTCTTGTCACCCTTCTTTAGCGGTTCAAATAAAGCCTGATTGTCTCGGAAAAACTGCGAGCGTGAACTGTAGGAGTCCAGTGCTGCACCTACGCGCTGCAGCGCCTCTTCAGGCGTTAAGCTGTATACGCCCGTACTATTGAGTTCATCCAGCTCTTTCAATGGAGCCGGTCGTAGCATGCTTTGCACCTGATAGTGAGGCGTGGAAAGCTTAGCGTAGCCTGCAGCACAGACCGCTACGGCAAGCGTACAGGCAATGATCAGGTACTTCTGTTGCCAGAGTTTCTGGAACAGTTCCACAAGATCGATTTCATCTGCTGTGGGCTCGTAGGGCTTTGCGGGTTCGGTACTCACACTATCTCCGAGGTCTAATCATCATTGAAAAACGTTGGTGTTTGCTCTTGCTGGCACCTGGTAAGTGCCTGCAAAACGCGCGGTCTTAGCCCGTAACTACTACGTTGAGCGGACATCCTGCTTGTGCATATAAAGCCCGATACATCCGTGCGAGCTCTCGCTTGGCATCTGGTTCGCCATGCACGATACGAATTTCTCCGGGCTTGTTGCGCATACCGCTTACGAACTTGAGCAACCCGGCTTGGTCGGCATGAGCCGAATAGCCGCCCATGGTATGCACCTGAGCGCGAATGTCATAGCGCAGCCCGTCATATTCCACATAGCCATTACGCGGGCCAAAACGCTGGATCTGTCGTCCCAGTGTACCCTCGGCCTGGTAGCCGACGAACAGCACATCATGCCGCTCATCACCCAGCATCGCTTTTAGGTAGTTGACGATACGCCCACTGGAGCACATGCCGTTGCCGGCTATAACGATAGCCGGCTGAGTGGTTTGGGCCAGACGGTTGACCATGGCCAGGTGAGCCTGGTGGCTGTCGACCGTAAGCAGGTTACGAAAAGCCAGTGGGTTACGGCCTTTGGCTAAAAGCGCCTTCGCCTCTGCATCCCAGAAGTGATCGAGCTCGCGGTACACCGCTGTAAAACGGCTGGCCAGCGGAGAGTCGAGAATGATGGGTAGATTCGTCCAGTCGAGCGTTGCAGCTTTGCTGGTGCCCGGTTTTGAAGCACTTGACTGAGCTTTGGCAGATTCTTTCAGCGCTCTGCGATGGATGATGTCTTCCAGCTCATAGAGCAACTCTTGAGTGCGACCAATACTGAAGGCGGGTATCAGCACTGTGCCCTGGTTACTCAGTGCGTGTTCGAGCACTTTTTCCAGTCGCTTACGCCGACTGCGGCGGTCTTCGTGCAGGCGGTCACCGTAAGTGCTTTCGATAACCAGAATATCGGCTTTGTAGGGAGCTTTCGGCGCCGGCAGGATTGGCGCATGGGGAGCGCCAAGGTCGCCGGAAAACACGATGCGTTTCTTCTCGCCCGACTCGGGGTAGTGCAGGTCTACCTCGACGTAGGCCGAACCAAGGATATGGCCAGCACGCTGTAGACGAATCCGCGCGTTGAGTTGTGGCGTGTTGATCAAGCTGAACCATTGTTTGTAGGGCAAAGCGACGATGCGCTGCTCGATTAGCTTGAGGTAACGCTCGACTTGTTTCTGATCGCGACTAAAACCAAGCTTGAAGGCATCTTCGAGCACGATAGGTAGCAGCTTGGCTGATGGCTCACTGCAGAGAATCGGGCCTTTGAAGCCAGCGGCTAGCAGATAGGGAATGCGGCCGACATGATCGATGTGAACATGGGTTGCGACCAGAGCCTTGATGCCGTCCAAAGAAAAGTCGATTGCGAGCTTGCCGGCGCCTGCCCGGCCTTCGGGGGAGGTTTCGGCACCTTGAAAAAGACCGCAGTCAATTAGCAACGCATGCTCATGATCCATCTGTAGCTGATGGCAAGAGCCCGTCACACCCGTTACGGCGCCATGATGAACAATGGAGGGGTACCGCACGAGTCAATCCCTAACGCTGGCGAAATTCAAAGGGACTCAGCCCAGTAATGTGGATGGCTGCTCAGATAAAGCTGGTGAGCTCAACAAGCTGAAAGCGTAGCAACCAGATGCTTTGTGAAAGCCCGCACATTTTGACCGTTTTCTGTAATTGCGCAAGTACGAGAGGCGCCTTATGTCAGATTGCCATCTAACAAGGCACGCGGCACGAGCAAAGGGCTCTATACCTGCTTACTCATCCTCATTGACCCGATCACGCAACTCCTTGCCCGGCTTGAAATGTGGTACGAACTTGCCATCCAGACGTACCGACTGGCCGGTTTTGGGGTTGCGCCCAACGCGCGGCGCGCGATAGTGCAGCGAGAAGCTGCCGAAGCCGCGAATTTCGATACGGTCCCCCGTGGCCAGTGCCTGGGACATTTGCTCCAGCATGGTCTTGATGGCCAACTCGACATCCTTGGAGGAAAGCTGGCCCTGGTGGGTGACGATTCTTTCGATCAACTCCGACTTGGTCATGGTTTTCCCTTCTTTTTCAAGCGGCTAGAAGACTCGATGGATCGGTTTTAGCACGCTGATCAGCTTTTGAACAGCCTAAAAAACAATGCGTTAGCGAGTTTTGCGGTTAGTTGTGATGATGCGGGCTTTGTGTGACAGGCATGGCTCAAAGCAGCATCACTGGAGTTGCCGAGGGATTACGGGGTGGCCATTGTTCGCGGCGGGGCGCCGCTCCTACGCGAGCGGTGGCGTTTGCTGGGTTCGCGTAGGAGCCCCGCCTCGGGGCGAAGCTTTGGGGTTGCGCTCGGGATTGTGGGATAGCCGCCATTGTTCGCGGCGGGGCGCCGCTCCTACGCGGGCGGTGGCGTTTGCTGGGTTGGCGTGGGAGCCCTGCCTCGGGGCGAAGCTTTAGGGTTGCGCTCGGGATTGTGGGATAGCCGCCATTGTTCGCGGCGGGGCGCCGCTCCTACGCGGGCGGTGGCGTTTGC
>JBLUOL010000059.1:0-27289 GCA_048065775.1 Pseudomonas sp. GW6 | reverse complement strand
GCGTGGCCAGCGTCGACAACGCCGCTCCGGTCGCCCGCCAAAGTGCCTTTGGCCCGGCACGGCGCGGGCAGATCGAAGTCCACGAGGTGACGGTGGTGGACGACTCGCTGCTGGCCGAAGCCAGTCTGCAGCCGGCCAAGTCACGGCCCAAACGGCTCAAGGTGATCAAGGCTAAAACGGGCGCGGAACGGATGAAGGCGGCCACGGCCAAAGCCAGTGGTGGTGGCGGCCAGGTGCTCAAGGATGCCTCGCCACAGGAGGGCGCAGAGGCTATCTTCAAGCTATTGATCGAAGAAGGGGTTCTGCGCTAACCGAGGTTTGAAGACCAACTGCGCAGCGCCTGCCTCGCCACAAGGAGCCACGACCATGATGCATGCCGATCTGATCGACCAGGAAGACTTCCGTGAGCGCCTGATCGCGCTGGGCCTGAGCATTCCACCAGGCGTCACGCCCGAGCAGGCCTGCGAGCTGGCTGTCAGCGGCCTCAGTGCCGAGCGCGCCGTGGCCCTGCGCCACCTGGTGGAAGAACTGCTTGGAGGCAGCGCCACCCTGCTGCCCAACGTACGCGAAGCCATCAGCCGCCATCTGCTGCCGGCGCTGGTGCCGAAGCCTGCTTCGGCTTGATCGATCCCACGGCGCACCCTACGCGCGGAGATCAGCCGTAGGGTGGGCTTTAGCCCACCACTCTGTTTGCGTCCGACCTCGTGGATTTTGCGTGGTTTTGGTGGGCTAAAGCCCACCCTACATCCGGCGCAGACAGCTTTAGCTGCGACTCCAAATAAAACGGGGCGCCACTGGCGCCCCGTTTTCATTGCCGCTCGATTCAGATGCGTACGCTGGCGAAGGTCGACTCGCCCTGGGCACGGTTGAGCGCCAGCACCGCGCTGGAGTTGACCTGATGCTCGGGGATCGGCAGCAACATCACCAGGTTGTTGCCCTGCTGACCGGCGCGCTCGTCGCGTGGCGGAATGCCGAAGTACTCGCGGTAGCACTTGGAGAAATGCGGGGTGGAGACGAAACCGCAAACCGACGCCACCTCGATGATCGACATGCTGGTTTGCTTGAGCAGCTGGCGCGCACGAATCAGGCGCAGCTTGAGGTAGTAGCGCGACGGCGAGCAGTGCAGGTACTTCTGGAACAGGCGCTCGAGTTGACGACGGGAGATGTCGACGAAGCAGGCCAGCTCGTCGAGGTCGATCGGCTCCTCGAGGTTGGCCTCCATCAGCGCGACGATTTCCTGCAGCTTCGGCTGGTTGCTGCCAAGCATGTGCTTGAGCGGCACACGCTGGTGATCCTGCTCATTGCGGATGCGCTCGTAGATGAACATCTCGGAGATGCCGGCAGCCAGCTCGCGGCCATGCTGCTGGCCAATCAGGTGCAGCATCATGTCCATCGGCGCGGTTCCGCCAGAGGAGGTGTGGCGATTGCGGTCGATGGAGAACAGGCGAGTGGTGATGGCCGCACGCGGGAAGGCTTCCTGCATCGAGGCCAGGCACTCCCAATGCACACTGCAATCGTAGCCGTCGAGCAGACCGGCCTTGGCCAGCGCCCAACTGCCGGTGCACACCGCACCGAGCAGGCGCCCCTGGCGCGCCTGCAACTGTAGCCAGCCGACATGCTCACGCTTGACGCTGTGTTGAATATCCACACCACCACAGACGATCACCGCATCCAACGCCGGAGCACTTTGCATGGCGGCGTCCGGGGTGATCTGCAAGCCATCACTGGCGCAGACCGGCAGGCCATCATGAGTCAGGGTGTGCCAGCGAAACAGCTCCTTGCCGGAAAGCTGGTTGGCCATGCGCAGGGGCTCTACCGCCGAAGCCAGGGAAATCAGGGTGAAGTTGTCCAGGAGCAGAAAGCCGATGGACTGGGCGACACGGTTCTGGGGTTGCGCCCCTTGGCTGAACTGCGACATTGATGGAACCCTCTCACGCTAAGCACGGTGTGAGCCCAATTAGAAGTGGGCCTCTGTTTTATCCTGGCCAGGTTTGAAAACCGGGCGGCTATGCATCTCTACGCAAAGGTCATGCCTAAATTGATCAAGCGTTCAATAAAAACTGAACCTTCAATGCATGGCGCGCCAGACGGACTCCTTGCCCCTGTTTTCAGGGTTTGCGAAACGCTCTCAAAGCCTCTTTGCGCAAGGCTTTGAGCATTTCGGTAGCACAGACTGAGCGGCCTGCTACGGCGTCTCTGGCTGTCAGTAACGGACGAGCGATAACAACAGCGACCGCTCGGTCACACCTGAAGAAATCGATGTCCGCAAGCGTCGCACCAAAAGCTCGCGAAACGGCGGCTTTGCCAGAATCGCTGCACCAGCAAAGGTCACCGCTCGCTGGCGTGCCAGCCGCCAGGAACGCATGGAGAAGAACATCCTGACGAATCCGCAACAGGTTCGCGATGATCCAACTTTCACCAGCGCGCCCAGCTCTCCAACCGACTCATGCATATCCAATCGCGCCGCGCTGAACCGTCCGTATCGGGGTCTTTTCTCGACATGCCGGTGTCGTTTCTTGCCCAGGGTGCGGCCCACCTCTTGCTGTGAAATAGCCAATTGCCCGCTCCAGGAATCTTCCAGCGGCTCCAGCCGCCCGAACAGAGGCACCCCCCATGAACAGATTTGCTCGCTGGTTGCTGGTGATCGCCCTCACCTCCTCCACCGCCCTGCACGCCACAGAAGCCGAGCGCTGCGAGCTGGTGCGCCTGAGCGATGTCGGCTGGACCGACATCACCATGACCACCGCCGTTGCCCGTCTGATACTGGGCGAGCTCGGCTATCGCACGCAGATACGCCGCATGTCGTTGCCCGATACGTATCGCGGATTGTCCGAAGGCCAGCTGGACGTGTTCCTGGGCAACTGGATGCCGGCCCAGAGTGAACTGGTGCAACCTCACCTGGACAGCGGCAGGATCGAGAAGCTGCACACCAACCTGCCGACGGTGCGTTACACCCTGGCGGTACTGACGCCAGGCTACGAGGGCGGACTGAAGGATTTCGCCGACATCCATCGCTTCAAGGACGAACTCGGTGGGCAGATCTTCGGCATCGAACCGGGCAACGAAGGCAACGAGATGGTCAAGGGCATGATTCGCGACAACACCTTCGGTCTGGCAGGTTTCAGCCTGGTCGAGTCGAGTGAAAGCGGCATGCTCAACCATGTCGAGCGTGCTCAACGCCTGGGCAAATGGGCGGTATTTCTCGGTTGGGAACCGCACCCGATGAACGAGCGTCTGAAGATGAACTATCTGGCCGGTGGTGATGATTATTTCGGCCCCAATTACGGTGCGGCACAGGTCAACACGGTGGCGCGCGGCGGGTTGAGCGAGCAGTGTCCCAACCTGGCTCGGCTGTTCCGCAATATGACCTTCACCATCAGCGCAGAAAACCAGTTGATGAGCGCCGTACTGGAAGGCAATACCAACCGCCGCCGCGTGGCCAAGCAGTGGATCGAAGACAACCCGCAGATGATTGCGGCCTGGCTGGAAGGCGTGACGCGCTATCAAGGTGGCCCTGTCAGTAAAGTGTTCGACGTATCACTAGCAGGAAATGACTGATAAATTCGACGAAATAGCCGAGAAAAACCAATAAAAATGGCAGACAACAAAGATCACCTGGTAGCTCGAAAGGGTTTTCCATCGCCTTGTCGAGAATCACGCCCAGGCTCGCGACATGAACCAGGTGTGACCAACTGGTCACATTGCGCCGCCTTTCGATTTTTCAGCGACTTTCGGCACTACAGCACCTTTCGCTGTAAATTTTTTCAACATCGCCGCAGCCCCCGCACTACGCTGCCTGCGCCTCGCTTGAAGAGCTGAAAACCAGCACCGGCGCGGCTTTCAGCCTTGGCCAAGGGACGAAAAAGTCTGTTAAGGTTTTTAAAGCACGCTATCGAAAGCGCTTCTCGATGCTCACATCGAGCGCTATTCGAAACGGCATCACACAGTGCTTTCAGGAGCCCGGAAAACGGCGAGAACATGGAAAAACACGGGGTGTGACGGACCATGTCGTCGCCCAACACGTCAGGGTCGCAAACCGATAATTGCGCAGACCCCAAGACTATATCGTTGAGTCAGCCGATAACGTCGCTGCCGCTTCCCGAGGGGAACGGCAGACTGGGGCTCACCGCCCCGGACCGAAGAACATACAAGCGCTGGCCCACCATCGATAGGGCGCCAGCCCAACAAGAAATTTCGGATGTACGCATGCGCCAGGACGACGCATGAATCCCCAAGGGAATGGGCTTCGAAACACTGCCAGAGGGTTTGGAAAGCGGTTTGCAGCACGGCAAGACAGTGGTCACTCATCAACAGGTTGCAACGACGCAGCGGGCAATTTTTGCCACCAGCCGCGTGCGCTGCAGCGTGCCCGAGCGCCACACTCGACGCCTGCCGCGAAACGTTCGCCAACCTCGAAACTCAGCAAACACCCACACAGGTATCAGAGGCCTGACACAGCTGATCTACGCTTCTACGATGCGTGCCCGGCCGTGCCAGCGCGAACTGGATGCCGATTGAAGGGGAAACGTCCCATGCAGTCTGGAAAGATCGTGGTCGAACACCTGTACAAGGTTTTCGGCCCCAACCCACAAGAAGCCATCGACCTGCTCAAGGAAGGCTGGAGCAAGGAGAGGATTCTGGCCGAGAAAGGCGCCGTGATCGGCGTCAGCGATGTGTCGTTCAGTGTCGAAGAGGGCGAGATCTTCGTCCTCATGGGCCTGTCCGGCTCTGGCAAATCCACCCTGATCCGTCTGATCAACCGCCTGGTCGAACCCAGCGCCGGTGACGTCTACATCGATGGCCAGAACGTGGCCAAGCTGCCGCAATCGCAACTGATCGACCTGCGCCGGCGCGACATGAGTATGGTCTTCCAGTCCTTCGCCCTGATGCCTTCGCGCAGCGTGCTGGATAACGCGGCCTTCGGCCTGGAAGTGGCAGGCACCGGCCGCAAGGAGCGCGAGAAGCGTGCCATGGAAGTGCTCAAGCAGGTTGGCCTGGACACCTTCGCTCACAAGTACCCACACGAACTCTCCGGCGGCATGCAGCAACGTGTAGGCCTGGCCCGCGCGCTGACGGTCAACCCGTCGATGATCATCATGGACGAGGCGTTCTCCGCCCTCGACCCGCTCAAGCGCCGCGAGATGCAGGACGTGCTGCTGGAGCTGCAGAAGACCCATCGCCGCACCATCATCTTCGTCTCCCACGACATCGAAGAAGCCATGCGCATCGGTACCCGCATCGGCATCATGGAAGGCGGCAAGCTGATCCAGGTCGGCACCCCGCAGGAGCTGATCGAGAAGCCGGCCAACGAGTACGTGCGCAACTTCTTCGACACCGTCGACACCAGCCGCTACCTCACCGCCGGCCAGCTCAAGGCCGACAGCGTGCCGACCTACGTGCACAACGGCAGGGCGCCGGACGCGGCGAAGATCTGCAAGGAACTGCAGGCGCTGGACAAGCACTACGCGTTCATCGTCGACGAGGACAACCATTTCCAGGGCTCCATCAGCCTGGAGAAGATCGCCCTGATGGTCGACGGCGACGAGCCCAGACCACTCGAAGCGGATGCGCTCAAGCAGGTGGTGCCGGTACCCGAGGACATGCCGCTGGAACACGTCATCACGCGCCTGGTGGACAACGAAGGTCCGATCCCGGTGGTGGACGCCGAAGGCCATTACTGCGGCGCTATCAGCAAGGGCCGTCTGCTGACCCGACTGCAGGGGGAATCCCATGAGTGACAAGAAACTCGACCTGGGTAGCTGGGTCAACGACGTCGTCCAGCACCTGCTGGACAACTACAGCGGTGCCTTCGACAGCATCGGCAAACTGGTCAGCGGTTTCTCCGAAGGCATCGAAGCCTTGCTCATGCTGCCGCCGGCCTGGCTGCTGATCGCCATCTTCGTCGCCCTCGGTCTGTGGCGCATCGGCGCACGCTTCGCGGTATTCACCGCCGTGGCGTTCATCCTGATCGTCATGACCGGGTTCTGGGAACAGACCGTGGTCACCCTCGGTCTGACCTTCTCCTCGACGCTGATCAGCCTGCTGCTGGGCATCCCGCTGGGCATCTGGGCCGCCAAGAGCGAGCGCGTGGCGACCATCATCCGGCCGATCCTCGACTTCATGCAGACCATGCCGGCGTTCGTCTACCTGATTCCGGCAGCCATGCTCTTCGGCCTCGGTCGCGTGCCAGGCATCATCGCCACGGTGATCTTCGCCATGCCGCCAGCGGTGCGCCTGACCAGCCTGGGCATTCGCCAGGTGAACAAGGAAATCGTCGAGGCCGGCCAGTCCTTCGGCTGCACCAGCCGCCAACTGCTGTTCAAGGTACAACTGCCCAACGCCATGCCGTCGATCATGGCCGGGGTCAACCAGACCATCATGATGGCCCTGTCGATGGTGATCATCGCCTCGATGGTCGGCGCCGGTGGCCTGGGTAACGATGTACTGGCGAGTATCCAGCGCCTGGACATCGGGCTAGGCTTCGAAAGCGGCATGGCCGTGGTGCTGCTGGCGATCATTCTCGACCGCATCACTGAAAGCTTCGGCACCAAGCAGACCGCCCGCGGCGGCATCTTTGCCTGGTTCAGCGGCAAGCTGCAGCGCCAGTAAACATTTTTTCACTTCACAGGGAACCGCAGATGAAAATGATCAAGACCACTGCCGCCATCGGCCTGCTGTCCTGCGCACTGATGCAGGGCGCCATGGCCGCGGAGCCGGCGAGCTGCAAGCAGGTGCGTTTCGCCGAGATTGGCTGGGCCGACATCGCCGCCACCACGGGTGTGGCCATGACCCTGGTCGAAGGTCTGGGCTATCAGCCGCGCAAGATCATGGCCTCGGTACCCATCGCCTTCACCGGCGTGAAGAGCGGCCAGGTCGATGTGTTCCTCGGCTATTGGGCGCCGTCGATGGACGCGGTGATCGAGCCATTCCTCAAGGACGATGGCGTCAAGGTACTGCCCAAGGCCAACCTCGAGGGTGCCAAGTACACCCTGGCCGTGCCGACCTACGCGGCCGAAGCCGGCCTGAAGAGCTTCCAGGACATCGCCAAGTTCAAGGATCAGCTGGGCGGCAAGATCTACGGCATCGAGCCGGGTAACGATGGCAACCTGCTGATCGACGGCATGATCAAGAACAACCAGTTCGACCTCGGCGGCTTCCGCATGGTCGAGTCCAGCGAAGCCGGCATGCTGGTGCAGGTATCGCGGGCAATCAAGAAGAAAGAGCCGGTGGTTTTCCTCGGCTGGGCGCCGCACCCGATGAATACTCAGCACGACATCACCTACCTGTCCGGTGGTGACGACGTGTTCGGCCCTGACTACGGTGCGGCCAAGGTCTACACCGTGGTACCGCCGGATTACGAGGCGCGCTGCGCCAACGTCGGCAAGCTGCTGAACAACCTGCAGTTCACCGTCGATATCGAAAGCCAGCTGATGGAAAAGGTGCTGGAGAAGGAAAACCCGCAGAACGTCGCCAAGGAGTGGATCAAGGCCAACCCGGCGATCCTCGACCAGTGGCTGAGCGGCGTGACCACCTTTGACGGTCAGGACGGCGTTGCCGCCGTGAAGAAACACGTCGGGCTGTAACAGGCCGCGACCCGATTCGGGCTCGAACCTCAGGGTTCGAGCCCGGAAACCTCCTCGTAAACCACTAGCGGCTGCTTTCTGGCCGTGACGGGGAGGCTTTGCCCGCGAACCGGCAATCTGCTGCGCAACACGGATTCGCAAGGCCCGCAATGAGAACGAGCCAGTCAACGATCTTGCAACTGCCACTCACTGATGGAGCACAACAAATATGCGCGTTTTCAAACACCTCTGCCTCGGCGCTGCCGCCCTGGCCATCGGCATGGGCAGCGCCCTGGCCGCCGACAAACCTACCCTGAAGATCGGCTACGTCAACGGCTGGGATGACAGCGTCGCCGTCACCCACGTCGCCGGTGAAATCCTGCAAAGCAAACTCGGCTACACGGTCGAACTGAAGCCGGTCGAACCCGCCATCATGTGGCAAGGCGTGGCCCGTGGCGACCTCGATGCAACCCTCTCCGCCTGGCTGCCGGCCACTCATGGCGAGTACTTCGAGAAGCTCAAGGACAAGGTGGAAATCCTCGGTACCAACTACTCCGGCGCCAAGATCGGCCTGATCGTGCCGGACTACGTCGAAGCCAAGACCATCGAGGATCTGGAGAAATACGCAAAGGACTTCGACGGCAAGATTACCGGCATCGACGCCGGTGCCGGCGTGATGCGCCGCACCGAAGACGCCATCAAGGAATACAACCTGGCCAGCATCAAGCTGATGCCGAGCTCGGGCCCGGCCATGGCCACCGCCCTGACCCGCGCCGAGAAAGCGCAGAAGCCGATCGTGGTCACCGGCTGGATTCCGCACTGGATGTTCGCCAAGTGGAAACTGCGCTTCCTCGAAGATCCGAAGAAAGTCTTCGGCGACGACGAGCGTGTAGACACCGTGGCCAATCCTGAGCTGAAGGGCAAGGCCGCCGACGCTGCCGCCTTCCTCAGCAAGATTTCCTGGAGCGGTGAAGAAGTCGGCGCGGTGATGCTGGCCATCCGCGAAGGCGCCAAGCCGGACCAGGCCGCCAAGGACTGGATCGCTGCCAACCCGGAGCGCGTGGAAAGCTGGCTGAAGTAAGCCGCACTCGCTGCACGCCATCGAAGCGGGCCTCTGGCCCGCTTCGTCGTTTTGCGAGGCCACGTGCGCCACGGTTACCGAGGATAAGGCGGTGCGCATGGCCAAGGTGGCCCCGCGACGCCCTGCGGAATCGGCGCCACGCCCCCACTCTCCCACCTCGTTTGATTGATCGAACGATCAAAATCCGCCTAGACTCCGGCCCAACTTCCCCCGCTGGAGACACCCATGCCCAAGGTCGGCATGCAGCCCATTCGTCGTTCACAGTTGATTGCCGCCACCCTGGAAGCCGTCGACCAGGTTGGTATGGCCGATGCCAGCATCGCCTATATCGCCCGCCTGGCCGGGGTCTCCAATGGCATCATCAGCCACTACTTCAACGACAAGAACGGCCTGCTCGAAGCCACCATGCGTCACCTGATGCAGGCGCTCAGCGATGCGGTGGGCGCACGCCGTCGCGCACTGCGCGAGGACAGCCCGCGTGCCCATCTGAAGGCGATGATCGACGGCAACTTTGACGACAGCCAGGTCAGCGGTCCAGCGATGAAGACCTGGCTGGCGTTCTGGGCCAGCAGCATGCACCAGCCTGCCCTGCGCCGCCTGCAGCGGGTCAACGACCACCGTCTCTATTCCAACCTGTGCGGCCAGTTCCATCGCGTGCTACCGCAAGATCAGGCACGCTTCGCCGCCCGCGGCCTGGCCTCGCTGATCGACGGCCTGTGGCTGCGCGGCGCACTGTCCGGCGAAGCCTTCGACACCGAACAGGCACGCTGCATCGCCTACGACTACCTCGACCTGCAGTTGAACAAAGCCCGCTAGCCTGTCGCGAAGGCGCATCGGGGGCGGTGGTCCATTTTTGAGTTTGGTGGGCTGAAGCCCACCCTACAGCCCACCCAGGCCAATCTACCGGCTGCGGGCAACGCCTCGTAGGGTGTCGCGGGGCCACCTTGGCCGTGCGCACCGGCCTCCCCCGCATCCCCAAACGTCCCGAACGGAAATTGCACACAGCCGAAGCGACGCCAAGGACAAGTGGCGCCCGCCATGTCGCTTTTGGTCACGCCGGGTCGTTTTTATTGATTGATCGTTCAATTTAAATAAAATAGGCTGTTCTCCAAGCAGATTGCCAAGTGCAGAGGACAGCCCATGCCCCGTTTCGCCGAACAGCAGCTCTACATCGGTGGCCAGTACGTCGCCGCCAGCAGTGGAGAAACCTTCGACAGCATCAACCCGGCCACCGGCGAGGTGCTGGCCAAGGTGCAACGCGCCAGCCAGGCCGACGTTGACCGGGCCGTGGCCAGCGCAGCTGAAGGGCAGAAGGTGTGGGCGGCGATGACCGCCATGCAGCGCTCGCGCATCCTGCGCAAGGCGGTGGACATCCTCCGTGCGCGCAACGATGAACTGGCTGAACTGGAGACCCTCGACACCGGCAAGCCACTGTCCGAAACCCGCTACGTCGACATCGTCACCGGCGCCGACGTGCTGGAGTACTACGCCGGCCTGATCCCGGCCATCGAGGGCGAGCAGATCCCGCTGCGCGAAACCTCCTTCGTCTACACCCGCCGCGAGCCACTGGGCGTGGTCGCCGGTATCGGCGCCTGGAACTACCCAATCCAGATCGCTCTGTGGAAATCCGCACCGGCCCTGGCTGCCGGCAACGCAATGATCTTCAAACCCAGCGAAGTCACCTCGCTGACCGCACTGAAACTGGCCGAGATCTATACCGAGGCCGGCCTGCCAGCCGGCGTGTTCAACGTGCTCACCGGCAGTGGTCGTGAAGTCGGTCAGTGGCTGACCGAGCACCCGGGCATCGAGAAGGTGTCCTTCACTGGCGGCACCGTCACCGGCAAGAAAGTCATGGCCAGCGCCTCCAGCTCCAGCCTCAAGGAAGTGACCATGGAGCTGGGCGGCAAGTCGCCGCTGATCGTCTTCGAGGACGCCGACCTGGACCGCGCCGCCGACATCGCGGTGATGGCCAACTTCTACAGCTCCGGCCAGGTCTGCACCAACGGCACCCGGGTGTTCGTGCCGCGCATGCTGCAGGCGCGCTTCGAGGCCAAGGTACTGGAGCGAGTCAAACGCATCCGCCTCGGCGATCCGCTGGATGACGCCACCAATTTCGGCCCGCTGGTGAGCTACGCGCACATGGACAGCGTGCTCGGCTACATCGAGAAGGGCCGCAGCGAGGGTGCACGCTTGCTGATCGGCGGCGCGCGCGTCAGCGACGGTGAGTACGCCAAGGGTGCCTACGTAGCGCCGACCGTATTCACCGACTGCCGGGACGACATGACCATCGTGCGCGAGGAAATCTTCGGCCCGGTAATGAGCATCCTCATCTACGACAGCGAAGAGGAAGTCATCCGCCGCGCCAACGACACCGACTACGGCCTGGCCGCAGGCGTGGTGACGCGCGACCTCAACCGCGCACACCGGGTGATCCACAAGCTGGAGGCCGGCATCTGCTGGATCAACACCTGGGGCGAATCGCCAGCCGAGATGCCGGTGGGCGGCTACAAGCAGTCCGGTGTCGGTCGCGAGAACGGCCTGGTCACCCTCGGCCACTACACCCGCATCAAGTCGGTGCAGGTCGAACTCGGCGGCTACAGCTCGGTGTTCTAAGCACCGGTGTCTGTGGGAGGGGCTTCAGCCGCGACCCATTTCGCGGCTAAAGCGGTTCGCCGCCCGGCCCGCCCACGAATTGAATCACCGCCCCGTAACCCGGATGCAATCCGGGAACAGTCACCGCGTTTTCCCGGATCACAGCCGGGCAACAGGAGGAGCCATGACCCAGGAATTCGACTACATCATCATCGGCGCCGGTTCGGCCGGTAACGTCCTGGCCACCCGGCTGACCGAAGACGCAGACGTCAGCGTACTGCTGCTGGAAGCCGGCGGCCCCGACTACCGCCTCGACTTTCGTACCCAAATGCCCGCCGCCCTGGCCTTCCCGCTGCAGGGCCGGCGCTACAACTGGGCCTACGAGACCGACCCCGAGCCGTACATGAACAACCGCCGCATGGAATGCGGACGCGGCAAGGGCCTGGGCGGCTCATCCCTGATCAACGGCATGTGCTACATCCGCGGCAACGCCCTGGACTTCGACAACTGGGCCACGGCCAAGGGCCTGGAAGACTGGACCTATCTCGACTGCCTGCCGTACTTCCGCAAGGCGGAAAGCCGCGACATAGGCCCCAACGATTACCACGGCGGCGACGGCCCGGTCAGCGTGACCACGCCCAAGGCCGGCAACAACCCGCTGTTCCACGCCATGGTCGAGGCCGGCGTGCAGGCCGGCTATCCGCGCACCGATGATCTCAATGGCTATCAGCAGGAAGGCTTCGGCCCGATGGACCGCACGGTGACCCCGGAAGGCCGCCGCGCCAGCACCGCGCGCGGCTACCTGGACCAGGCACGGGCACGGCCGAACCTGACCATCGTCACCCACGCCACCACCGACCGCATCCTCTTCGATGGCAAGCGCGCCAGCGGTGTCAGCTACCTGATCGGCAACGCCAACGATGCCACCGAAGCCCGTGCTCGCCGCGAAGTGCTGCTATGCGCCGGCGCCATCGCCTCGCCGCAGATCCTGCAGCGCTCCGGCGTAGGCCCCGCCGCGCTGCTGCGCGAGCTGGACATCGCGCTGGTACATGAACTGCCTGGCGTCGGCCAGAACCTGCAGGATCACCTGGAGATGTACCTGCAGTACGCCTGCACCCAGCCAGTGTCGCTGTACCCGGCACTCAAGTTGCTCAACCAGCCTGGCATCGGCGCGCAATGGCTGTTCGCCGGCAACGGTATCGGCGCCAGCAACCAGTTCGAGGCCGGCGGTTTCATCCGCACGCGCCCGGAGTTCGCCTGGCCCAACATCCAGTTCCACTTCCTGCCGGTGGCGATCAACTACAACGGCAGCAACGCGGTCAACGAGCATGGTTTCCAGGCTCACGTCGGCTCGATGCGCTCGCCCAGCCGCGGGCGTATCCAGCTCAAGTCGAAAGACCCGCGCCAGCACCCGAGCATCCTCTTCAACTACATGAGCGCCGATCAAGACTGGCAGGAATTCCGCGACGGCATACGCCTGACCCGCGAGATCATGGCGCAGCCGGCACTCGATCCTTACCGTGGGCGTGAAATCAGCCCTGGCGCCCATGTGCAGAGCGACGCCGAGCTGGATGCCTTCATTCGCGAGCATGCCGAAACGGCTTTCCACCCGTCCTGCTCGTGCAAGATGGGCGAGGACGACATGGCGGTGGTCGATGGTCAGGGCCGCGTGCACGGCCTGCAGGGCTTGCGCGTAGTGGATGCGTCGATCATGCCGGAGATCATCACCGGCAACCTCAACGCCACCACCATCATGATCGCCGAGAAGATCGCGGATCGGATTCGCGGGCGCCAGCCATTGCCGCGCAGCAATGCGCCCTATTTTGTCGCGGGCGAACGCCCGGTGCGTGGTACGCCGCTGCGCAGCCAGCAAGACAGGTTAGTCGGGTAATTCCTGGCGGATCATCCAGTGGCCCTCGGGCGGCATCAGCCGGCCGAGGTCGAAACGATCCAGTGAGTCGGCGTCGAGCATTTCGATCTGCGGGCTCACCAGTTGCGGCAGCTTTTCGCCCTGCAGGCCACGAACGGCCAGGTCCAGGGCGATGCGCGCCTGAATCACCGGTGAGTCAGTGGGTGCAGCCAGTACCTGCCCCTCGCGAATCTGCTCCAGCACCCGCTCGGTGGCATAGAACGACAACACCTGCGTCTCAGAACCGATATTGCGCACCAACTGCGCGGCGAAGGCCGCGGCTTCGGCATTGGCGATCAGATAATCGAGACGTGGATGCTGCTTGAGCAGCTCCCGCGTCAACTGCGCCTGACTACTGCGATCCACTGGGGCATAACCACCATGGGCCAGGGTCACCCTGGTGCCAGGCAAGGCATCACGCAGGCCGCGCTCGGCATCCTGCACCCAGCCAGCATCGGCCGGGCCGGGTAGCCAGCCGACCTGAATCGGCCGCCCTTCACTGACACGTACCAGATACTTGAGCGTGGCACGCGTCATGTCGGCGAAGTCGACCCGC
Organism: Pseudomonas sp. GW6; assembly: GCA_048065775.1. GTDB lineage: Bacteria > Pseudomonadota > Gammaproteobacteria > Pseudomonadales > Pseudomonadaceae > Aquipseudomonas. The sequence continues at coordinate 13,589 of JBLUOL010000059.1, read as the reverse complement.
GAATGCGCGCTGAGCCCCGGGCATTCCAGGCGATTGACCAGATCGATGACCGGCCGACCGGCCTTGATCTGCACTTCTGCTGCGCTGCACAGGTCATAGGTGTTGATACTGGCCACGACGAAGGCATCGGCGCCCTCGGCTACACAATGCCCGAACTGCTCCACTTGCACATCGGCATGCTCGTAGCCACCGGCTTCGTAGATCCCCAGGCGCACGCCAAGACGTCTGGCTTCCTGATCCAGCCCCCAGGCCACGCCCCACCAGTAGCGATCCTTGCCATGGGGCAGCAGCGCACAGATACGCCAGGGCTGGCTGGCCGCTGGCAAAGGCCGGTAATCCAGCATGCGGCCATCGGCACGTACCGGATAAGGGAACCACTCGGCCGCCAGCAGCGACTGGCAAGCCAGCGAAAGCCACAGAGTCAACCAGCGCATGACGCCGTCCTTAGCCCTTGCGGGGCGATGTGCCAGTCACCCCAGCGTAGCACCACCTCGGACACCTGCTTACACGTTGGCAACCCGCAGTTGCCCGGGCTCGATCGGCGGCCTAGAGTGGAGCGCACAGACCATGAGAACAGCATGACCAACCCCACCCTGCTCGACCCCAGAACCGCCCGCCTGCTGCCCTGGATAGTCGCCATCGCCTTCTTCATGCAGACGCTGGATGGCACCATCCTCAACACCGCATTACCGGCCATGGCCGCCGACCTCGGCGAAAATCCATTGCGCATGCAGTCGGTGGTGATCGCCTACATGCTTACCGTGGCCCTGCTGATCCCGGCATCGGGCTGGATCGCCGACCGCTTCGGCACGCGGCGCATCTTCTTCGGCGCCATCGCCCTGTTCAGCCTCGGCTCGCTGCTCTGCGCACTGTCGGAGTCGCTGAGCATGCTGATCGGCGCACGGGTCATCCAGGGCCTGGGCGGCGCGCTGATGATGCCGGTCGGGCGACTGGTGGTGCTGCGCGCCTATCCGCGCTCGGAGCTGGTACGGATCATGAGCTTCATCACCCTGCCCGGCCTGCTCGGCCCGCTGATCGGCCCGAGCCTCGGTGGCTGGTTGGTGGAAGTGGCCAGCTGGCACTGGATCTTCCTGATCAACCTGCCAGTGGGACTACTCGGCTGCTGGGCAGCATTGCGCCATATGCCCGACCTGCGCGGCCCTGAGCGCAGCCGCTTCGATACCGTCGGTTTTCTGCTGTTCGGCGCCGCCATGCTGCTGATCACCGTAGCCCTGGAAGGGCTCGGCGAACTGCACCTGCCGACCATGCGCGTGGTGCTGCTGTTGCTCGGCGGCATGGCCTGCCTGGCCGCCTACTGGCTACGCGCCGGGCGCATCGAGCAGCCATTGTTCGCACCCAAGCTGTTCCACACCCGCAGTTTCGCCGTGGGCATCATCGGCAACCTGTTCGCCCGCCTCGGCAGCGGCGCGCTACCTTTTCTCACGCCGCTGCTGCTGCAACTGGCGATGGGCTATTCGCCGGCCCAGGCCGGCATGAGCCTGATTCCGCTGGCACTGGCGGCGATGGCAGCCAAGCCCCTGGCCAGGCCGCTGATCGAGCGCCTCGGCTACCGCAACATCCTCACCAGCAACACCCTGCTGCTCGGCGCCCTGATCGCCAGCCTGGCCCTGGTCGACGCACAAACCTCGACCTTGCAGCTGATCATCCAGCTGAGCCTGATCGGCGCCTGCAACTCGCTGCAGTTCACCGCGATGAACACGGTAACGCTGATCGACCTGGACAACCGCGACGCCAGCAGCGGCAACAGCCTACTGTCGGTGGTGGTACAGCTGGCGATGGGCCTTGGCGTTGCATCGGCGGCGGCGCTGCTCAGCGGTTTCAGCCGCGAGCTGGGCGACAACGGCCATATGCTGGCGGCGTTCCAGGCGACCTACCTGTGCGTTGGCCTGCTGTCGATGCTGGCAGCGGCGATCTTCCTGCAACTGGACACGAAAGATGGCCGTAGCGGGCGCAATATCGAGGTTTCAGCGGACGAATGAGCGGGCCTGTTACACTGCCGGCCTGTTTCTTCACCCCCGAGCTCTTGCCGTGACCGTTACTGCCTTCGCCAGCCTGCCCATTTCTGCCGCCATGCAGGCCAATCTCGCCGCCATCGGCTATGCCGAGATGACGCCCATCCAGGCCGCCAGCCTGCCGCTGATTCTCAAGGGCCGCGACCTGATCGCCCAGGCCAAGACCGGCAGCGGCAAGACCGCAGCCTTCGGCATCGGCCTGCTGCACCCGCTCAACCCGCGCTACTTCGGCTGCCAGGCCATGGTGCTGTGCCCGACACGCGAACTGGCCGATCAGGTGGCCAAGGAAATCCGCCGCCTGGCCCGTGCTGCCGACAACATCAAGGTGCTTACCCTCTGCGGCGGCGTGCCCTTCGGCCCGCAGATCGGCTCGCTCGAGCATGGTGCGCACGTGATCGTCGGCACGCCGGGACGGGTGCAGGAGCATCTGCGCAAAGGCACGCTGAAAGTCGATGGGCTCAATACCCTGGTACTCGACGAAGCCGACCGTATGCTCGACATGGGTTTTATCGACAGCATCGCCGACATCATCGAGCAGACCCCGGCACGCCGCCAGACCCTGCTGTTCTCCGCCACCTATCCGCCCGCCATCGAGCAGCTTGCCGCACGTTTCTTGCGTAGCCCGGAGCGGGTCGAAGTGGAGGCGCAGCACGACGACGGGCAGATCAAGCAGCGCTTCTACGAAATAGCGCCGAGCCAACGTATGGAAGCGGTCAGCACCCTGCTGCGGCATTTCCGCAAGCAACCGACCGTGGCCTTCTGCGCCACCCGCCAACAGTGCGACGAACTGGCCGCACAGCTGGAGGCCGAGAAGATTTCCGCCGCCGCGCTGCATGGCGATCTGGAACAGCGTGATCGCGATCAGATTCTCGCGCTGTTCGCCAATCGCAGCCTCAGCGTGCTGGTGGCCACCGACGTCGCAGCGCGCGGCCTGGATATCGCCGGGCTGGAAATGGTGATCAACGTCGAGCTGTCGCGTGATGCCGAGGTGCATATCCACCGCATCGGCCGTAGTGGTCGCGCTGGCGAGAAAGGCCTGGCACTGAGCCTGGTGGCCCCGGCCGAAGCTGGTCGCGCCCAGGCCATCGAAACCCTGCAAGGCAAGGAACTGGCCTGGTACCCGCTGCCTGCAGCAAAGGCGACGGGTGAGCCGCTGCTGCCGCCGATGCACACCCTGTGCATCGGCGCCGGACGCAAGGACAAACTACGCCCCGGCGATATCCTTGGTGCCCTGACCGGCGACGCCGGGCTGCCCGGTAGCCAGGTCGGCAAGATCGCCCTGTTCGACTACCAGGCCTATGTCGCCGTCGAACGCGACGTCGCCCGCCAGGCGCTCAAGCGCCTCACTGAAGGCAAGATCAAGGGTAGAACGCTGCGTGTGCGTCTATTGTAAGGCTGATATAAAGAATCAAACGGCCTGGGCCGGAGTTACCCATGCGCAATATTCTGGTCATTGAAGACAGCCCACTGGTACTGAAGATCCTCGAGCATCTGTTCCGTCAGGAAACCGATCTGGAACCGATCTTCTGTGCCTCACTGGCAGAAGCGGAAGTCATGCTGGAGACCTCTGCGGCGCTGTTCTTCGCCGCCATCGTCGACCTGCACCTGCCGGACGCACCGGACGGCGAAAGCGTCGATCTGGTGATGCGCTACCACCTGCCGTGCATCGTGCTCAGTGGCAGCTACAACGAACAGCGCCGTGACGATCTGCTGATGAAAGGCGTGGTCGACTACGTACTCAAGGAAAGCCAGCATTCCTACGAGTACGCCTTCCGCCTGCTGCACCGGCTCGATCACAACAGCCATATCAAGATTCTCATCGCCGACGACTCTGCGGCGCAGCGTCACTACATTCGCCACATCCTCGAGCCACACCACTACCAGATCATCGAGGCCAGCGACGGCAAGGAGACCCTACGCCAGCTCAATGAGCATCCAGATATCGACCTGCTGGTGCTCGACCATGCCATGCCCGGCGTCAGCGGTTTCGAGCTGGTCAAGCTGCTGCGCCAGAAACTGCGCCTCAATGACCTGATCATCATCGGCGTGTCCGCCGACCCCAAGGGCTCGCTCAGTGCGCAGTTCATCAAGCACGGTGCTGACGATTTCCTGCGCAAGCCCTTCTGCCCTGAAGAACTGAACTGCCGGGTAATGTCGACCCTGGAGCGACGCGACCTGTTGCGCGCACTGAAGAAGGCCGCGCAGTTCGATGCCCTGACCGGCCTGAACAACCGCCGCGCCTTCTACGAACAAGGCATGCAAATACTGCAGAAGGCGCAACGGGAAAGTCGCGAGGTCAGCGTGGCGATGCTCGATCTCGACCACTTCAAACAGATCAACGACGGCTTCGGTCATGCCAGCGGCGACAGCGCCCTGGTGGTGTTCGCCCGAGCGATGAGCAATGCCTTCCCCGACATACTGCTGGGTCGCCTGGGCGGTGAGGAGTTTGCCCTGCTGACCCTGCATGGCGCGGATCATGTGGCTCAGGCACTGGATAAACTGCGCCGGCAGTGCGCCGGCCTGCATTATGCCGTCGGTGCGCCCGCGCTATCGTTCAGCGCAGGCCTCTATCAGGGTGAACCCGAGGACCTGGAAAGCCTGCTGCATGAAGCCGACATTCGCCTGTACCGGGCCAAGCAACAGGGCCGTGCCCGCACCGTACTGGCCTGATCAGGGGCTGTGGCGCTGCAGCGTCGCGGCATAACTGCCGTCGCCGCTCATGGCCTGAATCGCCGCATCGAAACGCCTGGCAATGTCGCGATGCTGGGCCAGACTGCGCCGCACCAGGATATGCAGGCCGTTCTCGCTCAAGGGCTGCGGCAGGAACTCCAGTTCATCGCGGATGGCACTCAGCGTGCGACCGAGCAGGTGGCGCGCGACCAGCTCATCCTCCAGCGCCAGCTGCACGCGCCCGGCATGCAGCATCCGCGCGGCGATTTCGAAACTGCCGACACCAACCTTGAGCAGCTGCGGATCGCTGTCGAATTCCCTGGAATAGGCATAGCCCCTGACCACCGCGATGTTGTGCGGGTAGAGATCGGCCAGGGTCTCGAACTGAATGTCGCTCCCTTTGCGCCGCATGAAGCGGATACGGTTGACCAGATAGGGCTGGGAGAAATAGCCGTACTCGGTGCGATCGGCGCTGTACCAGGCGTTGATCAGTACATCGTAATCGCCACGCTTGAGCCCCAGCACCGCGCGTTCCCAGGGCACCTCCACGTAGCTGGTGGTGTAGCCGGCACGGGCGAGCGCCTGCTCCACCAGATCACTGGCCAGACCTTTGCCGGGCAACCGTTGATCATTGAACGGCGGCCAGGGGTCGGCCACCAGGCGCAACAGCTCGGCCGAGGCCAGTGCCGGCGACAGCATCAAGAGCAATAGCCAGGCACGCACTGCGGGCATTGGTGGCGATCCATTCGTAATGATCAGTTCTAGTGATAGCAGGCACAACGCCACTCGTCACTGTTTCATATCTGAGACAGTCAGACGGGCGTTACACGCTTGCCAGCCACACCGCGACAGAAGCGTCGGCCCAGAGCGGCTTCGGGTAAACTTCAGCGGTTTTCGCGCAGCGCTGGCTGCGTCAGCGATTCACCTGAGGACATTTCGTGTTGCAAACCGACGTACTGATCATCGGCGCAGGCGCCGCCGGCCTGATGTGCGCAGCCACCGCCGCAGCCCGTGGGCGCCGCGTGCTGGTGCTCGACCATGCCAACAAGGCCGGCAAGAAGATCCTCATGTCCGGAGGTGGGCGCTGCAACTTCACCAACCTGTACTGCGAGCCGAACAACTTCCTTTCCGGCAACCCGCATTTCTGCAAGTCCGCCCTGGCGCGCTTCACCCAGTGGGACTTCATCGGCCTGGTGGCCAAGCACGGCGTGCCCTACCACGAGAAGAAGCTTGGCCAGCTGTTCTGCGACAACAAGTCCAGCGACATCCTTGAACTGCTGCTGGCCGAATGTGCCGAGGCCGGGGCACAGATTCGCCTGGACACGGCAGTACACAGCATCGAAAAAACCGCAGGCGGCTTCCTGCTGCAAAGCGACCTCGGCGAAGTGGCCTGCCAGTCACTGGTGATCGCCACCGGCGGGCTGTCGATCCCGACCCTCGGCGCCACCGGCTTCGGCTATCAGGTGGCCAGGCAATTCGGTCACGAATTGCTGCCGACCCGCGCCGGGCTGGTGCCTTTCACCATCACCGACCCGCAGCTCAAGACGCTGTGCACGGAGCTTTCCGGCACCTCGGTGGAGGACTGCCGGGTGAGCTGCAATGGCCAGAGTTTCGTCGAGAACATCCTCTTCACCCACCGCGGCCTGTCCGGCCCGGCGATCCTGCAGATATCCTCCTACTGGCAGTCGGGCGATACCGTGCATATCGACCTGCTGCCACATATCGATCTGCCCGAATGGCTGGCTACCCAGCAGCGCGAACGTGGCAACAGCGAGCTGAAAACCCTGCTGGCCGAACTGTTCACCAAGAAGATGGCGACCCTGCTGGTCGACAGCTGGTTCAGCAACAAGCCGCTCAAGCAGTACACGCCCGGCGAGCTCAAGACGATTGCCGAGCGCCTGTCCGACTGGCAATTGGTGCCGGCTGGCACCGAAGGCTACCGCACGGCGGAAGTAACCCTGGGCGGGGTGAATACCGATGAGGTGTCATCCAAGACCCTGGAGTCGCTCAAGGTACCGGGGTTGTATTTCATCGGCGAAGTGCTCGACGTCACCGGCCACCTGGGTGGCTTCAACTTCCAGTGGGCCTGGGCGTCGGGCTACGCCGCCGCGCAATACGTCTGAGGCTGAGATATCGCGCCCCATTTGACTGTGCAGCGGGAACTGCCGACGCCGCGCAGACTCTGCTATGAACAGCAGATACAACGCTGCAATCACAGGGACGACGCCGCTTCATGACTCTCGAACAAGGCCTGATTTTCGTCATTCTCGTTGCCAGCATGGGCTTGTTCATCTGGGGCCGCTGGCGCCATGACGTGGTAGCGCTGGGCGCGCTGTTGGCGTGCGTGATCGTTGGCCTGGTGCCCGAGCGCGAAGCCTTTGCAGGTTTCGGTCATCCGGCGGTGATCACCGTCGCCTGCGTACTGGTGCTCAGCCATGGTTTGCAGCGCACGGGGGCGGTCAGTCGGCTGGCCCAACGACTGCTGCCCAGCGGCGCTGGCGTGCTGCTTTCCATCGCAGCATTGACCGGCCTGGGCGCACTGCTCTCGGCATTCATGAACAACGTCGGCGCCCTCGCCCTGCTGATGCCCATCGCCCTGCAGATTGCTGCACGCCTGGAGCTGCCGCCGGGACGCGTGCTGATGCCGCTGGCCTTCGGCACCATCCTCGGCGGCATGACCACGCTGATCGGTACACCGCCGAACCTGATCGTCTCCAGTTTTCGCGCCCAGCATGGCAGCGGTCCCTTCGCCATGTTCGACTTCAGCCCAGTCGGTGTCGCCGTGGCACTGGCCGGCGTGCTGTTCATCACCCTGCTCGGCTGGCGTCTGGTTCCCAAGCGCGAAGTGGGTAACGCCGCCAGCTTCGACACTGGCCATTACCTGACCGAGGCGCGGGTCAAGGAAGGCGGCAAGGCCCAGGGCAAGACCCTGCGCGAAATCGAGCAGTTGCTCGAAGAGGCCGACGCCCAGGTGGTGGCCATGGTGCGTAACAAGCTGCGCCTGACTGCGCCCAACCCGCGGCGCGTACTGCAGGCCGATGACGTACTGGTGATCGAGGCCGACCCGGAGGAACTGGGCGAAGTGCTCGGCCAGCTGGACCTGTTGCTGGAGGCCGAGCGCGAAGCCAAGGAGGCCGAACAGAAAGAGGACAAGGAGGGTGAAACCGAGAAGAAAGCCAGCAATGACGAAGACCGCGCCATGCAGGAACTGCTGGTCAAACCCGACTCGTCACTGATCGGTCGCTCTGCCAGCAGCACCCGTTTGCGCAGCCGCTATTCCATCAACCTGCTGGCTATCTCCAGGCAGAGCCATCGCTCGATCAAGCGCCTGCGCTCGACCCTGATCCAGAGCGGTGACGTGTTGCTGATGCAGGGCAGCGCCGAGGATATCGGCGAGTTCGCCAGCGACTATGACTGCGTACCGTTGGCCGCACGCGCCATCAACATTCCCGATCCGCGGCAGGCCAATCTCGCGCTCGGCATCATGCTCCTGGCCATCGCTGCCGCCGCCTTCGGCCTGCTCTCGGCCGCGATCGCCTTCGCCTGTGGCGTACTGGCCTACATGCTGCTGCGTCTGGTGCCGCTGCGCGCCGTCTACGAGTCCATCGACTGGCCGGTGATCGTGTTGCTCGGGGCTTTGATTCCGGTGGCCGGTGCGATGTCCGCGACGGGCGCAGCCGATCTGCTGGCACGCCTGCTGATGGAGAACCTGGCACAGGGCAACGCCATCATCACCCTGACCCTGTTGCTGGTGGTGACCATGACCCTGTCGGATTTCATGAACAACGCGGCGACTGCAGCAGTGATGTGCCCCATCGCGCTGAGCGCCGCCAGCCAGCTCGGCGTCAGCCCGGACTCGCTGCTGATGGCCGTGGCCATCGGCGCCTCCTGCTCGTTCCTCACGCCCATTGGCCACCAGAACAACACCCTGATCCTCAGCCCTGGTGGTTTCCGCTTTGGCGACTATTGGCGCCTGGGCCTGCCACTGGAAATCCTCGTGGTGCTGATCAGTGTGCCCATGCTGCTGTGGATCTGGCCGTTGTAATCCGTCATTCAGGAGCTCGGGGTGATGCCGAGCACCACATCGAAGCGAGCGACCTGCTCGTCGCTCTGCCCGCTCACCGGCACGAAGGGCACGACCAGCAGTTCGCGCAAGCGTGGGTCGCGGATCGCGTTGAGCAGGCCATCGCGCTGATTGAGCGGCTCGCCGTGGACATAACACTGCGTGGCGAAACGCGGCATGCCGGGCAGGGTCACCGCCAGATGGATATGCGGGGTGCGGCCGGGATAGGGCACCGGGCGGATGGTGCGAAAACGGTAGCGCCCATCGGCCGCCGTGGTGAAACGGCCATACCCCTGGAACCCGGGGTCGAGCCTCTGGCGGTCACCGCCGCGACTGTGCAGATAGATACCGTTGGCATCCACTTGCCAGATTTCCACCAGGGCCCCCGCCAGTGGCCGGCCGCCCGCATCGAGGATCGAGCCGTGCAGTTGCACGCGAATTCCGCGCGCCTCTGCGGCCTGACCGTCGACTCGCACCAGGTCGTTGTCGCGGTCCAGCGGCAGTTGGTCGGGGTAGAAGGGGCCTAGCGTCTGGCGCGGCGTCAGCAACCGCTCGGCCAGCGCCAGTGCCGGGCTGACCAGCAACGCGCCGCCAGCGGCGAAGAGGAGATGACGACGGCTGGACATGGTCTTTTTCCTCCGTAGCGCGCGACCCAGGCGGCCCCGCGACACGCTATGACAGATGTTCCAGCACCCCGGCGGCCGATTGAAAGGGCAGGCCGTGAGCCTCGGCCACGCTGCCGCAGGTGATCACCCCCCTGGCCACGTTGAGCCCGTTCAGCAGGTGCAGGTCATCCTGCAAGGCACGGCGTGTGCCCTTCTGGGCGAGCGCCACGACGAACGGCAGGGTCGCGTTGTTCAGCGCCAGGGTCGAGGTGCGTGCCACCGCACCGGGCATGTTGGCCACGCAATAGTGCACCACATCATCGACCACATAGGTGGGCTCGGCATGGGTAGTGGCGCGGGAAGTCTCGGCGCATCCGCCCTGGTCGATGGCGACATCCACCAACACCGCGCCGGCCTTCATCTGCCGCACCATGTCCGCAGTGATCAGCTTGGGCGCGGCAGCCCCGGGAATCAGCACCCCGCCAATCACCAGATCGGCCGCTAACACCTGCTCGCGCACCGCCACGCGAGTGGAGTAGAGCGTGGTGATGCGATTGCCGTACTGGGCATCGAGACGGCGTAGCGCGTCAACGCTCTTGTCCAACACCGTGACATCGGCACCGAGGCCGACCGCCATGGCCAGGGCATGACTGCCGACCACGCCGCCGCCGAGAATCACCACCTTGCCCGGCGCCACGCCTGGTACGCCACCCAGCAATACGCCACGCCCGCCGCGGGCCTTTTCCAGGCAGCCGGCGCCGGCCTGGATCGACATGCGCCCGGCCACTTCCGACATCGGCGCCAACAAAGGCAGGCGGCCCTGCGCATCGGTCACCGTCTCGTAGGCGATGCAGGTGGCACCGCCGGCCATCAGCTCTTCGGTCTGCGCCCGATCCGGCGCCAGGTGCAGGTAGGTGAACAGCGTGTGGTGGGCTCGCAACCTGGCGCGCTCCACCGCCAAAGGCTCCTTGACCTTGACGATCAACTGCCCCTGCTGGAATACCTCGGACGAACTGCTGGCGATCTGTGCGCCCGCCTCGAGGTAATCCTCGTCGGCGAAACCGACAGCGGCACCGGCATGGGTCTCGATCCAGACCTCATGGCCGAGCGCCGTCAGCTCGGCCACCGACTGTGGCGTGAGGCCGACTCGGTACTCGTGGTTCTTGATTTCCTTGGGTACGCCGATTCGCATAACCATCTCCAACCATTGCGGGCCAACAGTCTGAAGTCTAGGAAAGCGTGAGCCAGCTCACAGGAAATTCCACGAGAAATTTCGTCCGTCCGTCACTGCCCGAACAGCAGGCGCCGCGCCTCTGCGGTGAGCAAGGCCTGAGGATCGGCGTTCACCTGTTCTACCAGCGCGTAGGCACGCTGCACCGCAGGGCGTGCATCGATGCGTTCGAGCCAGGCAGCCATGTTGGGGAAATCCTCCAGTTTCTGCTGCTGCATCTTCCACAGTTTGGCCCAGGGGTAGATGGCCATGTCGGCGATGGAATAATAGCCCGCCACGTAGTCGCGCCCGACCAGCTGGCGGTCCAGCACGCCGTAGAGGCGCGCGGTTTCCTTCACGTAGCGGTCGATGGCATACGGAATCGGCTCCGGCGCGTAGCGCACGAAGTGATGGTTCTGCCCCGCCATCGGGCCAACGCCGCCCATCTGCCAGTACAGCCACTGCAACACGGTGAAACGCGCGCGTGTCTCTTGCGGCAGGAACTGCCCGCTCTTGTCGGCCAGGTACTCGAGAATCGCCCCGGACTCGAACAGGGCGATGGGCTCACCGCCATCGGCCGGCGCATGATCGACGATGGCCGGAATGCGGTTGTTCGGCGCGATCTTGAGAAACTCCGGCGCGAACTGCTCGCCCTTGCCGATATGCACCGGAACGATGCGGTAGTCGAGCCCGGCCTCCTCGAGAAAGATGCTGACCTTGTGGCCGTTGGGTGTGGTCCAGTAGTACAGGTCGATCATTGCTTTTCCTCCACGTGGATCGTGGCCCGCTTGACCGGGCCGTGAGTCGCTTCATACGTCTGCAGGATGCGCGCGAACCAGGCACCCAGCGCCGAATCGTCGGCCCAGGGTTGCGCGCCCAGACACCATGCCCAGAACAACATGCCGGCCAGCAGGTAGTCGCAGCCGCCGGGCGCCTGGCCTTCGAGGAAAGGCTGATCACGCAGCCACATTTCCAGCGGCGCCACGCCCTCACGGAACAGCCGCTCACCACCCTGCGGATCGGCGAACGCCTCCAGGCTCATGCCCAGCGCCTTCTCCCGGCTGCTGCGGAAGTAATCGCGATCAGCGAGGTCGATCACCTGCCAGACCCGCGGGATCAGCATCTTCAACAGCGGCGCGCGCACCATGTGGAAACTCAGGCGCTCGACCAGACGCGCGCGCTCGGCAGCCAAGGCATCACCGAGCAGAGGCTGCTGCGGATAACGCTGGTCGAGGTAGGCGAAGATAGCCAGGCTGTCATGCACGGTTTCACCGTCATCGATCAGCACCGGCACCAGCTTCTGCCCGGAAAAGGCGATCAGCTCCTTGTCGGTGAATCGTGTCGGCCGGCTCTGCCAGTCCAGCCCTTTGTGCGCCAGCGCCAGGCGTACACGCCAGCAGTAGGGCGAGAACACCAGCTCAGGATCGGCACCGCATAACTCGAACAATTCCCGCATATCACCCCCCCATTAAAAACCGATCAGTCCAGAATCAAGCGAACAAAGACCAGCGCCGGATTGCTCAGATACAGTCCAGGCTGGTCATCACCACTGTAACGGTGGCGCGGATCGAATCCGCAGGCACTGCGGATTTCACCTGGGTGCGCAGCCCGCTCATCACACATTGCAGATAACTGGCGCGAGCCGCGAGGTCCCTGCCGTTGCTCAACTCCCCGCAGGCCACGGCGCGTTCGAGCGCCTGTTCGAAGACCTGGCAGATACCCGCGGTGGCCTGTCGCAGAACCGGCACCAGCGCCGGCTCCGACAAGGAGAACTCATTGGCCACGTTGACCAGCATGCAGCCACGCGGCACGCCGTCAGGGCCATCATCTTCGAGCACACTGAGCAGGCGCTCGCGGATGAAAGCGAGCGGCGAGGCGCTGGCGTCAAGCTGCTCCAGCAACAAGGCTCGGCGCTGCGCTACGTAGCGGCTGAAGGCAGCGACGAACCAGGCCTGCTTGCTCGGGTAGGTTTGATACAGGCTGCTCTTGGACAGCCCGGTGGCCGCCTGCAGGTCCTGCAGCGACGCGGCTTCATAACCGCGTTGCCAGAACAGCTGCATGGCGTTTTCCAGGGCCCGGTCCGGGCAGAAGCTCTTGGGGCGTCCACGTGTCGTCATGCGCTAAATTTAGAACCGATCAGTTCTAAATTCAAGCCTTGGGCTCCTTCAGATCGACGATGCCGCGCAACAACTCCACCGGCAGCGGAAAGACGATGGTCGAGCTCTTGTCACTGGCGATATTGCTCAGCGTCTGCATATAGCGCAGCTGCATGGCGCCGGACTGGCGGCCGAGCATCTCGGCGGCCTGCATGAGCTTTTCCGAGGCCTGCAGCTCGCCCTCGGCGTGGATCACCTTGGCCCGCCGCTCGCGCTCGGCCTCGGCCTGCTTGGCGATGGCGCGGATCATCGACTCGTCGAGGTCGACGTGCTTGATCTCGACGTTGGCCACCTTGATGCCCCAGGCGTCGGTCTGCGCGTCGAGCACCTGCTGGATGTCGAGGTTGAGCCGCTCGCGCTCGGCGAGCATCTCGTCCAGCTCGTGCTTGCCGAGCACCGCGCGCAGGGTGGTCTGCGCCAGCTGGCTGGTGGCGACGTGGTAATCCTCGACCTGGATAATCGCCTTCTGCGCGTCGAGCACGCGGAAGTAGACCACCGCGTTGACCTTGACCGAGACGTTGTCGCGGGAGATCACGTCCTGGGTCGGCACGTCCAGCACTATGGTGCGCAGGTCCACCCGCACCATCTGCTGCAAGCCGGGCACCACCAGGATCAGCCCCGGGCCCTTGACCCGCCAGAAGCGGCCGAGCTGGAACACCACGCCGCGCTCGTACTCGCGCAGGATGCGAAAGGCCGAGGCGAGCAGGGCCAGGACGATGATCGTCAGCGAGAGAAAACTCAGTTCGAAACCCATCAGTGACCTCCTTGGGGCGGCGGTTCATCCACCGCGCTGACCTGCAGTTGCACGCCCTGGCGCGCCGTCACCCGCACCCGCTGCCCGGGCCGCAGCGG
>JBLUOL010000058.1:0-27378 GCA_048065775.1 Pseudomonas sp. GW6 | reverse complement strand
CTCCCCCAGCCCCTCTCCCGCAAGCGGGAGAGGGGAGTAAAGCAAGCGGAGGCTCCACCATGCTGCACATCTTCTGCCCCTACTGTGGCGAACTGCGCTCCGAAGAGGAATTCCACGCCAAGGGCCAGGCGCACATCGCCCGCCCGCTCGATCCCGATGCCTGCACGGATGCAGAGTGGGGCGAGTACATGTTCTTCCGCGACAACCCGCGTGGTATCCACCATGAGCTGTGGGTGCACGCAGCCGGTTGCCGCAAGTATTTCAACGCCACCCGCCACACCGTGACCTACGAGATCCTCGAGACCTACAAGGTCGGCGAGAAGCCTTCGGTCACCGCAGCCGCGGCCACCGACAAGCAAGCCGTGGCAGAAGGAGTAACGGCATGAGTCAGGTCAATCGTCTTGCCAAGGGTGGTCGCATCGACCGCAGCCAGGCGCTGAGCTTCACCTTCAATGGCCAGACCTACCACGGTTACGCTGGCGACAGCCTGGCCGCCGCGCTGCTGGCCAACGGCGTCGACATCGTTGGCCGCAGCTTCAAGTACTCGCGGCCACGCGGCATCGTCGCTGCTGGCGCGGAAGAGCCCAATGCCGTGCTGCAGATCGGCTCCACCGAGGCCGCGCAGATCCCCAACGTGCGCGCCACCCAGCAGGCGCTGTACAGCGGTCTGGTGGCCAACAGCACCAACGGCTGGCCGAGCGTCAACACCGACCTGATGGGCATCCTCGGCAAGGTCGGCGGCGGCATGATGCCGCCCGGTTTCTACTACAAGACCTTCATGTATCCGCAGAACCTGTGGATGACCTATGAGAAGTACATCCGCAAGGCCGCAGGCTTAGGTCGCTCGCCCACCGAAGTCGACCCGGACATCTACGACCAGCTCAACCAGCATTGCGACGTGCTGATCGTCGGTGCCGGCCCTGCCGGTCTCGCCGCCGCGCTGGCGGCTGGCCGTAGCGGCGCGCGGGTGATTCTTGCCGATGAGCAGGAAGAGTTCGGCGGTAGCCTGCTCGACACTCGCGAAACCCTCGACGGCAAGCCCGCCGCCGACTGGGTGGCGCAGGCCATCGCCGAGCTGCAGAAAATGCCGGAAGTGACCCTGCTGCCACGCGCCACGGTCAACGGCTACCACGACCACAACTTCCTCACCATCCACCAGCGCCTGACCGATCACCTCGGTGAAGTCGCCCCGATGGGCCAGGCTCGCCAGCGTATGCACCGCGTCCGCGCCAAGCGCGTGGTATTGGCCAGCGGCGCCCATGAGCGACCGCTGGTGTACGCCAACAACGATGTGCCCGGCAACATGCTGGCTGGCGCCGTGTCGACCTACGTGCGTCGTTATGGCGTGGCGCCAGGCCAGGAACTGGTGCTGTCGACCAACAACGATTACGCCTACCGCGTGGTGCTCGACTGGCTCGATGCCGGGCGCAAGGTGGTGGCGGTGGCCGATGCGCGCAGCAACCCGCGCGGCAGCTGGGTCGAGGAAGCGCGTGCGCGTGGTGTGCGCATCCTCACCGGCAGCGCAGTGGTCGAGGCACGTGGCAGCAAGCGCGTCACCGGTGCGCGCATCTGCGCCATCGATGCCAAGGCACACAAGGTCACCAGCCCTGGTGAAGTGCTCGACTGCGACCTGATCGTCAGCTCCGGTGGCTACAGCCCGGTGGTGCACTTGGCGTCGCACCTGGGTGGTCGCCCCGAATGGCGCGAGGACATCCTCGGTTTCGTGCCGGGGCCGGGTAACGGCGTCCAGCAACGCATCGACGCTGGTGCAGTGAATGGCGTGTTCGCCCTCGGCGACGTGCTTGCCAATGGCTTCGAGGCGGGCGCCAAGGCGGCTGCCGAGACTGGCTACAAGGCCGTCAGTGGCAGCCTGCCACAGGCCGAGGTGCGTCAGGAAGATCCGATGCTGGCGCTGTTCCAGGTGCCGCACGACAAGTCCACCGCGCGGGCGCCGAAGCAGTTCGTCGACCTGCAGAACGACGTCACCGCGGCCGGCATCGAGCTGGCGACGCGTGAAGGCTTCGAGTCGGTCGAGCACGTCAAGCGTTACACCGCACTGGGCTTCGGCACCGACCAGGGCAAGCTGGGCAATATCAACGGTCTGGCCATCGCCGCGCGTTCGATGGGCATCAGCATCGTGCAGATGGGCACCACCATGTTCCGCCCGAACTACACGCCGGTCACCTTCGGCGCTGTGGCCGGTCGCCACTGTGGCGAGCTGTTCGATGCCAAGCGCTACACCGCGATGCAGGCCTGGCACGTGAAGAACGGTGCCGAGTTCGAGGACGTCGGCCAGTGGAAGCGCCCCTGGTACTTCCCGAAAAATGGCGAGGATCTGCACGCCGCCGTGGCCCGTGAATGCCTGGCCGTACGCAACAGCGTGGGCATCCTCGATGCCTCGACCCTGGGCAAGATCGACATCCAGGGCCCGGATGCCCGTGAGTTCCTCAACCGCGTCTACACCAACGCCTGGACCAAGCTGGACGTGGGCAAGGCGCGCTACGGCCTGATGTGCAAGGAAGACGGCATGGTCTTCGACGACGGCGTGACCGCCTGTCTGGCCGACAACCATTTCGTCATGACCACCACCACCGGCGGCGCTGCCCGCGTGATGGAGTGGCTGGAGATCTACCACCAGACCGAATGGCCGGAGCTGAAGGTGTACTTCACCTCGGTTACCGACCACTGGGCGACCATGACCCTGTCCGGCCCCAACAGCCGCAAGCTGCTGGCCAAGGTCACCGACATCGACCTGGACAAGGATGCCTTCCCGTTCATGAGCTGGAAGGAAGGCCTGGTTGGCGGCGTGCCGGCGCGTGTGTTCCGCATCTCCTTCACCGGTGAGCTGAGCTATGAAGTGAACGTGCAGGCCGACTACGCCCTGGGCGTGTGGGAGCAGATCATCGAAGCCGGCAAGGAATTCGACCTGACCCCCTACGGCACCGAGACCATGCACGTGCTGCGCGCCGAGAAGGGCTTCATCATCGTCGGTCAGGACACCGACGCCTCGGTGACCCCGGACGATCTCAACATGGGCTGGTGCGTCGGCCGCACCAAACCTTTCTCCTGGATCGGCAAGCGCGGCATGAACCGTGACGACTGCCTGCGCGAAGACCGCAAGCAGCTGGTCGGGCTGAAACCGGTCGACCCGAACCAGGTGCTGCCGGAAGGCGCGCAACTGGTGTTCGACCCGAAACAGTCCATCCCGATGCAGATGGTCGGTCACGTCACCTCCAGCTACATGAGCGCGGCGATGGGTTACAGCTTCGCCATGGCGGTGGTCAAGGGCGGCCTCAAGCGCATGGGCGAGCGCGTGTTCGCGCCGCTGGCCGATGGCAGTCTGATCGAAGCCGAAATCTGCAGCTCCGTGTTCTATGACCCGAAAGGGGATCGCCAGAATGTCTAACGTCAACGTCTACCAACAACGTCCCGCCGACATCGCCGGGCAGTCACCGCTGCACCATGCCGGCCTGCACGAACTGGTCGGCAAGGGCCGTAAGAACGCCGGCATCACCCTGCGCGAGAAGAAGCTGCGCGGGCACCTGGTGATCCGTGGCGACGCCCGCGACACCGCCTTCTCCGGCGGCGTGCACAAGGCCCTGGGCCTGGAGCTGCCGGTGGCGCTGACCCTGGTCGCCGACGGTGATACCTCGCTGCAGTGGCTGGGCCCGGACGAGTGGCTGCTGATCGTGCCCGGCGGCAGCGAGTTCGAGGTCGAGCGCAAACTGCGTGCGGCGCTGGACGGTCAGCACTTCTCGGTGGTCAACGTCAGTGGCGGGCAGACCCTGCTGGAGCTGTCCGGGCCGCAGGTGCGCGAGCTGCTGATGAAATCGACCAGCTACGACGTGCACCCGAGCAACTTCCCGGTCGGCAAGGCGGTGGGCACCGTGTTCGCCAAGTCGCAGCTGGTGATTCGCCACACCGGCGAGGAGACCTGGGAGCTGGTGATCCGCCGCAGCTTCGCCGACTACTTCTGGCTGTGGCTGCAGGATGCCAGCGCCGAGTATGGGTTGGCGGTCGAGGCCTGAAGCTGAACCTGAGGTATACGCGGACAGCCCCCTCTCCCTCCGGGAGAGGGTTGGGGTGAGGGGAAAGGCAGACCGCGTTGTGTCGGATAGCCCTCACCCCCGGCCCCTCTCCCAAGGGAGAGGGGTGAACAGCAATGGAGTCTATTATGAGCCGCACCCCCGACACCTGGATTCTTACCGCCCATTGCCCGAGCGTGCTCGGCACCGTGGACGCGGTGACGCGCTTTCTCTTCGAGCAGCGCTGCTACGTCACTGAGCACCACAGCTTCGATGATCGGTTGTCCTCGCGCTTCTTCATCCGTGTCGAGTTCCGTCAGCCGCAGGACTTCGACGAGGCCGCCTTTCGCGCCGGTGTGGCCGAGCGTCTGGCACCCTTCGACATGCAGGTCGAGCTGACCCCGCCGGGCTACCGCGCCAAGGTGGTGCTGATGGTGTCCAAGGCCGACCACTGCCTGCATGACTTGCTGTATCGCCAGCGCATCGGCCAGTTGGCCATGGACGTGGTGGCGGTGGTGTCCAACCACCCGGATCTGGAACCGCTGGCGCGCTGGCACGGCATTCCCTACCACCATTTCCCGCTCGATCCGGCCGACAAGCCGGCGCAAGAGCGCAAGGTGCTGCAGGTGATCGAGGACACCGGCGCGGAGCTGGTGGTGCTCGCCCGCTACATGCAGGTGCTGTCGCCCGAGCTGTGCCGCAAGCTGGACGGCTGGGCGATCAATATTCACCACTCGCTGCTGCCCGGCTTCAAGGGCGCCAAGCCCTATCACCAGGCCTACCAGAAGGGCGTCAAGCTGGTCGGCGCCACGGCGCACTACATCAACAACGACCTCGACGAGGGGCCGATCATCGCCCAAGGCGTGGAGGCGGTGGATCACGCCCACTATCCCGAAGACCTGATCGCCAAGGGGCGCGACATCGAATGCCTGACCCTGGCCCGCGCCGTCGGCTACCACATCGATCGCCGCGTGTTCCTCAACGCCAATCGCACGGTGGTGCTCAACGCCTGAACGCATCGCCAACCCGAATATTGGTGGGCTAAAGCCCACCCTACGGTAACGATGCCACTTGTAGGGTGGGCTTTAGCCCACCAGGCACAACGAAGAACGTTATTGGTGGGCTAAAGCGGATCGCCGTTCGGCCCACCCTACGGAACCCGCCCTGCCAGGCTTCACCGGCGGTTTCCGGCAACAGACGCAACAAGCTCCAGTGCAAGGCCGCGCGGCCCGTCGGTCGCGTCTTGTGTCCACAACAAGAAAGGAGAGTTACGCATGTCTGGTAATCGTGGTGTGGTTTATCTCGGTACGGGCAAGGTCGAAGTGCAGAAGATCGACTACCCGAAAATGCAGGACCCACGCGGCAAGAAGATCGAGCACGGGGTCATCCTCAAAGTTGTTTCCACCAACATCTGCGGCTCCGACCAGCACATGGTGCGTGGCCGTACCACCGCGCAGGTCGGCCTGGTGCTGGGCCACGAGATCACCGGCGAGGTGATCGAGAAGGGCCGCGATGTCGAGCGCCTGCAGCTCGGTGATCTGGTTTCCGTTCCCTTCAACGTCGCCTGCGGTCGCTGCCGCTCCTGCAAGGAACAACACACCGGCGTCTGCCTGACCGTCAACCCGGCGCGTGCCGGCGGCGCCTACGGCTACGTCGACATGGGCGACTGGACCGGTGGCCAGGCCGAGTACGTGCTGGTGCCCTACGCCGACTTCAACCTGCTCAAGTTGCCGGATCGCGACAAGGCCATGGAGAAGATCCGCGACCTGACCTGCCTGTCCGACATCCTGCCCACCGGTTACCACGGTGCGGTCACTGCCGGTGTCGGACCGGGCAGCACGGTGTATATCGCTGGCGCGGGTCCGGTCGGTCTGGCGGCTGCCGCCTCGGCGCGCCTGCTCGGTGCTGCGGTGGTGATCGTCGGTGACGTCAACCCAACGCGTCTGGCCCATGCCAAGGCACAAGGTTTCGAAATTGCCGACCTGTCCAAGGACACGCCGTTGCATGAACAGATCGCCGATCTGCTGGGCGAGCCGGAAGTGGATTGCGCGGTCGATGCCGTGGGCTTCGAGGCGCGTGGCCACGGCCATGCCGGTGCCCAGCAGGAGGCGCCGGCAACGGTGCTCAACTCGCTGATGGGCGTCGTGCGCGTAGCCGGCAAGATCGGTATTCCTGGCCTGTACGTGACCGAAGATCCGGGCGCGGTGGATGCGGCGGCGAAGATCGGCGCCCTGAGCATTCGCTTCGGCCTCGGCTGGGCCAAGTCGCACAGCTTCCACACCGGCCAGACCCCGGTGATGAAGTACAACCGCGCGCTGATGCAGGCCATCATGTGGGATCGCATCAACATCGCCGAAGTGGTCGGTGTGCAGGTCATCAGCCTGGACGATGCGCCGCGTGGCTACGGCGAGTTCGATGCTGGCGTGCCGAAGAAATTCGTCATCGACCCGCACAAGACCTTCAGTGCGGCGTGACGTCGTGACCTGGGCTTAGTCCCAGGTCGCTACCTTTCACGGCAAAGGCGCAGTTGTTGGCGTCGTCTTTCGGGTGCCTGCGGGCTAATGCCAGTCAGTTAAGCGTCGACGCTGCGAATGTGTAGGAGCGGCGCCCCGCCGCGAACCAGGGCGATGCGCAATTGAAAAGCTTCGCCCCGGGGCGGGGCTCCTACGAAAGGCCGCTTTTGCAACCTTATCTGATCGGTATTAGCCTGCGGGCTCCTTTTTAATTATTGCAGCCCGTACTTCTTCACCTTGTCGAACAGCGTGGTCTTGGCCAGGCCCAGTGCCTGCGCCGCCTGGCTGAGATTGCCGTCGTGGCGCTCCAGCGCGCCGGCCAGTAGGTTGCGCTCGAAGGCTTCCACAGCTTCGTTGAAGCCCGGCGCGTTGCTATCGGCCTGGCCGCTTTTCTTGAATACCGGCAGGCCGAGGGCGAAGCGTTCGGCAACGTTGCGCAGTTCGCGCACGTTGCCGGGCCAGTCGTGGGCCATAAGCGCAGCCAGGGTGTGCGGGTCCAGCTCCGGTGTGCCGCGGTCGAAGCGCAGCGCCGCCAGTTGCAGGAAGTGTTCGAACAGCAGGGCGATATCCTCGCGGCGTTCACGCAGCGGTGGCAGCTCCAGGGTCACCACGTTGAGGCGGTAATACAGATCGCTGCGAAACTCGCCACGCTTGCCCAGCTCGCCGAGATCCGCCTTGGTCGCGGCGATCACCCGACAGTCGACCGTGATCGACTGGTTCGAGCCGAGGCGCTCCAGGCTGTGCTCCTGCAACACGCGCAGCAGCTTGATCTGCAGGTTGATCGGCATGCTCTCGATCTCGTCGAGAAACAGGCTGCCACCGTCGGCGTGCTCGATCTTGCCGATGCGGCGCTTGCTAGCGCCGGTGAAGGCATGCGCCTCGTGGCCGAAAATCTCGCTCTCGAACAGGCTTTCCGGCAGGCCGCCGCAATTGAGCGCGACGAACTGCTTGTGCTGGCGTCGGCTGAAGTCGTGCAGGCAGCGGGCGATCAGCTCCTTGCCGGTGCCGGTTTCGCCTTCGATCAACACGTTGGCGCCTGTATCGGCGACGTTGGCGATCAGTTCGCGCAGCTGTTGCATGGCCGGCGAGCGACCGATGATGCGCTGCTCCAGCGCCTGGCGCCCGGCCAGTTGGCGGCGCAAGGCGCTGACCTCGCGGGCCAGACTGCGTTGCTCCAGAGCGCGGCGGGCAACGTCGACCAGGCGTTCCGGGGAGAAGGGCTTTTCCATGAAGTCGTAGGCGCCATCGCGCATCGCGCCCACAGCCATGCCGATATCGCCGTGGCCGGTGATCAGTACCACAGGCAGGCTCGGATCACGCTGCTTGAGGCGGGTGAGCAGCGCCAGGCCATCGATGCCGGGCAGGCGGATGTCGCTGACGACGATGCCGGCGAAGTCCGCGTCGACCTGCGCCAGCGCTTCTTCGGCGCTGCTGACTCCGATGCTGGGAATGTCTTCCAGCGCCAGGGCCTGCTGGCAGCCGAGCAGCACATGGGGATCGTCTTCGACGATCAGGACGGTGAGGCGGTCGCTCATGCTTGTGGCTCTCGCGGGTAGGGCAGGCTGAGGACGAAGGCGGTGCCGCCCTCTTCGGGGTGGCGCACGGTGAGGCTGCCGCCGGCAGCGGCGGCGAGGCTGGCAGAAAGGGTCAGGCCGAGGCCCAGACCTTGTTCACCCGGCTTGGTGGTGAAGAAGGGCTCGAACAGATGCGCGCGGGTTTCCGGGGCGATACCGGGGCCGTTGTCGCGCACTTCCAGTTGGTAGCCGTCGGCATCCGCCGTGCCGCTCAGCCACAGCTGGCGGTCGACCTGGTTGCGCATGGCGTCGAGGGCGTTGCTGATCAGGTTGACCAGAATCTGCTCCAGGCGAATCTGTTCGATGGCCAGGCGTACGTCGGCCTGCTCTGGGTGTAGATAGTCGCGATGAATCTTCATGCTGGTGCGTTGCAGGCGCGGGTGCAGGAGCATTACGGCGGCGTCGACCGCCTGGCTCAGCGAGGCCTCGCCGCTATCGCCGGCACGGCGGGCGAAGGCGCGCAGACTGCCGGTGATCTTGCCCATGCGATCGACCAGTTCGCCGATGTTCTGCAGGTTGCTGCTGGCAACATCCAGGGCGCCGCGCTGGAGGAAGCGCACGGTGTTGCCGGATAGCGTACGCAGCGCTGCCAGCGGCTGGTTCAGTTCGTGGGCGATGCTGGTGGACATCTGCCCGATCACCGCCAGCTTGCCAGCCTGCACCAGCTCGTCCTGGGCCTGTCGCAGGGTGGTCTCGGCCTGCTGGCGCTCGCGCACCTCGGCTTGCAGGCGCTCATTGCTGGCCTGCAGATCGGCGGTGCGCTCGGTGATCTTGCGCTCCAGTTCGTCGTTGGCCGCCTGCAGCGCCTCGCGGGCGGCCAGGCGCGTGGCGATGACCTTGCGCCGCTCGTTCCAGGCGATCAGCAGAAAGGCCAGCAGGGCCGCCGCCACGGCCGCCAGCATGCCGTGGCTCATGGCCGCGCTGCGTTGTTCCTGCAGCGGACTGAGCAGGGTCAGGTGCCAGGGTGTGTCTTCCAGGCGGCGCGTCTGCAGCAGGTAGTTGGCGGGCGCGCCGGCGGTGGCGAAGCTGACCTGTTCGATGCCGTCGTCCACTGGCGAGCGGTTGAACAGCTGCAGTTCTTCCAGCGCCGCCCAGTGATATTGCAGGCTGCGCGCCAGGTGCTCCTTGGTGGCATCGTCGAGCGGACGCACGGACTTCAGGCGCACCATCGGATCGCTGGCGAGGATGATGATGCCGTTCTCATCGCTGACATAGGCTTCCAGCAGCGCGCGCTGCCAGCGCTCTTCGAGAGCGTCGAGGCGCACCTTGACCACGGCCACACCGATGATGCGCTTGCCCTCGCGCAGGCCGTGGGCCAGGTAATAGCCGGCTTCGCCCGTGGTGCTGCCGATGCCGTAGAAGCGCCCGGGGCGGCCCTCGATGGCGTCCTGGTAGTAGGCGCGAAACGACAGGTCCTCGCCGAGGTAGCTGTCGGCCTCGTCCCAGTTGCTGGTGGCGATCACCCGGCCGTCCGGGTCGAGTACGTAGATGGCCAGGCTGCCGCTGCGCTCGTTGAGACCCTGCAGGTACATGTTGACGTGATGACGGCGATAGGCCGTAGGCGCCAGCAGCAGGCGCGAGACGTTGCCTTCCAGCTCCAGCAGGCTGGGCAGGTAGGTGTACTTGGTGATTTCGCTTTCCACCGCGCGGGCGTTGAGCTCCAGCTGACGCTCACCGTTCTCGGCCAGCGCGCGGATGCCGGCACGGTCGCTGATGTGATAGGCGGCGTAGCCGCAGCCGAGCACCAGCAGCAGGAACAGCAGAATCAGCGACAGGTGATGGAGCAGGCGCGGTTTCACGGTCAGATCGGCGCGAGGAAGGGCGGGCAGGCATTGCATCATAGTCCTCCCCAGACTGGCCAGATATGTGGATGTGTAGCCCGGATGCAATCCGGGAAGCCGTGAACGGTCATCCCCGGATTGCATCCGGGCTACGTCAGGCGCGACAGGTCAGTGCTGCAGGATCTTCGCCAGGAACTGCTGGGCGCGCTCGGAGCGGGCGTTGATGTCGCCGAAGAACTCTTCCTTGGGGCAATCCTCGACGATCTGCCCGGCGTCCATGAAGATCACCCGATCGGCGACCTTGCGGGCGAAGCCCATCTCGTGGGTCACGCACATCATGGTCATGCCTTCCTGGGCCAGCTGCACCATCACGTCGAGCACTTCGTTGACCATCTCCGGGTCGAGCGCCGAGGTCGGTTCGTCGAACAGCATCACCACCGGGTCCATGGCCAGGGCACGGGCAATGGCCACGCGCTGTTGCTGACCACCGGAGAGCTGACCAGGATGCTTGTGCGCATGGGCAGCCAGACCGACGCGATCGAGCAGGGCCAGACCCTTCTTGGTGGCTTCTTCCTTGCTGCGGCCGAGCACCTTGATCTGGGCGATGGTCAGGTTCTCGGTGATGGTCAGGTGCGGGAACAACTCGAAGTGCTGGAACACCATGCCGACGCGCGAGCGCAGCTTGGGCAGGTTGGTCTTCTTGTCGGCGATGGAGGTGCCGTCGACGTTGATGTCACCCTTCTGGAACGGCTCCAGCGCGTTGACGCACTTGATCAGGGTCGATTTGCCCGAGCCGGACGGCCCGCACACCACGACCACTTCGCCCTTCTTCACCTCGGTGCTGCAATCGGTCAGCACCTGGAAGTCCCCGTACCACTTGTTGACGTTCTGGATGGAAATCATACGGCTAACCTTTTTTGCAGAAGCTTGACCAGGCGCGAGGCGGCGAAGCTGATGGTGAAGTAGACCAGGCCGGCGAAGATCAGGAACTCATGGGGCTGGCCGATGATGTCGCCACGCGAGCGTGCGGCGTTGAGGAAGTCCATCAGGCCCACGGTGTAAACCAGCGAGGTGTCCTGAAAGAGGATGATGCTCTGCTGCAGCAGCAGCGGCGTCATCTTGCGGAAGGCCTGCGGCAGGATGATCAGGCGCATGCTCTGGCCGTAGCTCATGCCGAGCGCCTGGGAGGCACCCATCTGACCCTTGGGAATGGCCTGGATACCGGCGCGCACGATCTCGCAGAAGTAGGCCGCCTCGAACATCACGAAGGCCACCAGGCACGAGCTGAACGCGCCCACCGGGGTGTCCTCGCCGGTGATCCAGCGCAGGATGAACGGCACCGCGAAGTAGAACCAGGTGATCACCAGCAGCAAAGGGATCGAGCGGAAGTAGTTGACGTAGGTGGCGGCGATGTTGGCCAGCAGCTTGCTGTGCGACAGGCGCATCAGGGCCAGCAGAGTGCCCAGTGCCACCCCGCCGAGGATGCCCAGGGCCATCAGCTGCAGGGTCATCGCCATGCCGTCCCACAGGCCCGGCAGGGCGGGGATGATTTCGCTGAAATCCATCATTTACCCCCTACGGAGATCAGACCGGGCACGGCAACCTTCTTCTCGATCATGCGCATGATCATCATCAGGCTCATGTTCAGGGTGAAGTAGATCAGCGTGGCCAGGGTGAAGGCCTCGAACAGGTTGGCGCTGAATTCGGCGGTCTGCTTGGTCTGCGCCAGCAGCTCCATCAGGCCGATCAACGAGGCCACCGAAGAGTTCTTGAAGATGTTCAGAAACTCGCTGGTGAGCGGCGGAATGATGATGCGAAACGCCTGCGGCAGCAGCACGTTGCGGTAGATCTGCGGCAGGCGAAAACCCATGGCGTAAGCGGCGGCAGTCTGCCCTTTGGGCAGCGCCTCGATACCGGTGCGTACCTGTTCGCAGACCCGCGCGGCGGTGAACAGGCCGAGGCACACCACCACCGAGAGATAGGCCGAGGTGGCCGGGTTGAGGTCCTGCTTGAACCACAGCTCCAGTGGCTCGGGCAGCAGGTCCGGCACCAGGAAGTACCAGAGGAACAGCTGCACCAGCAGCGGCACGTTGCGGAAGATTTCCACGTAGGCGGTGGCCAGGCCGGACAGCCAGCGGTTCGGCAGGGTACGCATCACGCCGAGCAGCGAGCCCAGCGCCAGGGCGATTATCCAGCCAGCCAGGGCGATGGCGATGGTCCAGCCCAGGCCGGTGATGAACCAGTCCAGGTAGGTTTCGCTGCCGATGCCGGTGGACTTGAAGTAGATGCCCCAGTCCCAGTTGTAATTCATGCGGGTGACCCCCGTGTGGCTAAAGCTTGGGTTGGAGGGGCCGAGCGCGCAGCAGCGTGCCCCAGCCGCGGGTGGCGGCTGTGCCCCTTATCCATCAGGAGAAAGAACCGTAGGGCGGGTGCAACCCGCCAGAGTTGTCGTGGACGATCGGGTTGGCGGGTTGCACCCGCCCTACGGTGCTGTGCTAGCTCTTGTGAAGCTGGCGCAGGTTTACCGTCAGATCTGTTCTGCAGATTTGTCGGTCGGGTTGGCGATCAGCTTCTTCAGCTCGTCGCTCATGGGGAAATTCAGGTTCAGGCCCTTCGGCGGCACCGGCTGGAGGAACCATTTGGCGTAGATGTCGTTGATCTCACCGGAGGCGAAGGTGTCGCTGATGGCCTTGTCGACCACCTGCTTGAAGCCGACATCACCCTTGCGCACCATGCAGCCGTAGATTTCGAAGGACTGCGGGGTACCGACCACGGCCCAGTCATCCGGCTTCTTGGCCTTGGCCATTTCGCCGGCGAGCAGGGCGTCGTCCATCATGAAGGCGACGGCGCGGTTGGATTCGAGCATCAGGAAGGACTCGCCGTGATCCTTGGCGGAAATCACGTTCATGCCCATCTTCTTCTCGGCATTCATCGACTTGATCAGGCGCTCGGAGGTGGTACCGGCGGTGGTCACCACGTTCTTGCCCTTGAGGTCTTCGAAATCGTTGATGCCGCTGGTCTTCTTGGCCAGCAGGCGGGTGCCCACTTCGAAGATGCCGACGGAGAAGTCGACCTGCTGCTGACGCTCGACGTTGTTGGTGGTGGAGCCGCATTCCAGGTCGACGGTGCCGTTCTGCACCAGGGGGATGCGGGTCTGCGACGTGACCAGGTTGTAGCGCACCTTCAGGTCCGGCATGCCCAGTTCCTGCTTGATCGCCTCGACCACCTTCAGCTGCAGGTCATGGGAGTAGCCGATCGGCTGGCGCGAGTTGTCGCCGAAGTAGGAGAAGGGAATGGACGAGTCGCGATGGCCCAGGGTGATGGTGCCGCTGTCCTTGATCTTCTTCAGGGTGCCGGTCAGTTCCGCAGCGGTCACCGGGGTGGAAAGGACGGCGGCGGCAATGGCCACGCTCAGTACACGGTGGAAGGTACGCATGAATCGAATCCTCGATGTTGTTGTTGTGATGGCGCGGTACGCCACTTTGCTCATGGAAGGTCTATTGCATTCCTGTAGTGACTTGAGCAGGTTGTGTGCCAGCGTTTTCGAGGGCTTCGATAATTTATTAACTATTTGATTTATATTGATTAATTTTATTAATTCGGGTTGTGTTGAGTCGTCGCTCGTTCGCTCTTCCGACCATTGCGTGCGGGCGTATTCGGAAATCCGAACGACGCCCGGTGCGGTGCCGACAGTCAGTCGTGGTCCTCGCTGCACAACTGCTCGATGCGTTTGTCCTTGGCCAGCCACAGGTCCGAAACCCAGTCCTGCACCTGCAGGCGGAAAGCCGGATCGTTCTCGTAATCGCCCTGGTACAGCGCCGGGTCCAGTTCGAGCGTCTGAATATCCATGATCACCTTCGGCACCTGGCCGCTGAGCAGGGCCCAGAACCCCGGTACCTGCTTGCCGGGATACACCAGCGTCACGTCCAGCACGGCGTCGATCTGTTCACCCAGCGTCGCGAGTACGAACGCCACGCCGCCGGCCTTGGGCTTGAGCAGGTAGCGGTAGGGCGACTGCTGCTGGGCCCGCTTGGCCGCAGTGAAGCGGGTGCCTTCCAGATAGTTGACCACGGTCACCGGCAGGCGCTTGAACTTCTCGCAGGCGGCCTTGGTGATCTCCAGATCCTTGCCCTTCATGTGCGGGTTCTTGTCCAGGAAGGCCTTGGAGTAACGCTTCATGAAGGGGTAATCGAGCGCCCAGAAGGCCAGGCCGAGAAAGGGCACCCAGATCAGTTGCTGCTTGAGGAAGAACTTGAAGTAGGGCGTCCTGCGGTTGAAGGCCTGCACCAGGGCGGGAATGTCGACCCAGGACTGGTGATTGCTGATCACCAGGTAGGAGCGGTCTCTGCGCAGCTCGGCGTTGCCGCGGATGTCCCAGTGTGTCGGCGTCAGCAGGGCGAAGATGCGTTTGCAGTTCTCCGCCCAGAATTCGGCCACCCACATCACCCCGCGCGAACAGGTGTCGCGGGCGCTTTGTCCGGGCAAGACGAGCTTGGCGAGGGCGATCAGCAGTAACGGGCCGATCAGGATCAGGGTGTTGGCGAGCAGCAGGACGATGTTGGCGAGGCCGGTCAGCAGAGGGCGCATGTCGACTCCATGGCGGGCAGTGAGCGGCCATCTTATGCAAGCACGGCATTTTGCTCAAAGCTCCCCCACTGGCCTATTGCCAGATCAGCGTCTATAAGCCAATGATCGTCACCACGGGACATCCCGCCCACGGAAGGCGCTTCAACCTGCCGGTATACACCATGCTCAAACGGATCGCCGTCGCTGATCTACGCGTCGGAATGTTCATTCAGGAGTTCTGCGGCTCCTGGATGGATCATCCCTTCTGGAAGTCCAGGTTTGTCCTCAACTCCGAAAAAGACCTCGCTCGTATTCGCGATAGTGCGATCACCGAATTGTGGATCGACGTCAGCAAGGGCAGCGATGTCGCCGTTGGCGTGAAGGCCGCCACAGAAGCCGAGGTCGAGTGCGAAGCCGAGGCGCGGTTACTGGCCGCTATCGAGCCGCCCAAGGTCAAGGCGCTGTCGATGGAGCAGGAGCTGGAGCACGCCGTTAAGCTCTGCGCGCGCTCCAAGCAGGCGGTGATGGACATGTTCTGCGATGCGCGCATGGGCCAGGCGCTGCAGTTCGAGCAGGCCGAATCGCTGGTCGAGGAAATTTCCGAGTCGGTGATGCGCCACCCCAATGCCTTGATCAGCCTGGCACGGCTCAAGCACAGCAATGAATACACCTACATGCACTCGGTCGCGGTGTGTGCGCTGATGATCGCCCTGGCGCGTCAGCTCGGTCTGCCTGAAGCGGTTGTGCGCGAGGCCGGGCTGGCCGGTTTGCTGCACGATATTGGCAAGATGGCCGTACCGCAGGAGTTGCTGGACAAGCCCGGCAAGCTCACCGACAACGAGTTCGCCAAGGTGCGCAAGCATCCGGAGGAGGGCGGTGGCATTCTGATCGCCAGCACACAGGTCAGTGCGTTGGTCCTCGACGTGTGCCTGCATCACCACGAGAAGGTCGATGGCAGCGGTTATCCACACCGCCTGCAGGGCGAGCAGATCAGCCTGATGGCGAAAATGGGCGCGGTCTGCGACGTGTACGATGCCATCACCTCCAACCGTCCCTACAAACAGGGCTGGGACCCGGCCGAGTCGATCCGCAAGATGGCCGAGTGGAAGGGGCATTTCGACGAGCTGGTGTTCCAGGCCTTCGTCAAGACCGTCGGCATCTACCCGGTCGGCGCGCTGGTGCGTTTGCAGAGTGGACGCCTGGCGGTAGTCATGGAGCAGAATCCCAAGGCGCTGCTGGCGCCCAGGGTCAAGGTGTTCTTCTCGGCCAAGTCACGTTTGCCGTTGCCGCAGAGCGTCGTCGATCTGAGCAAGATCACCGATCAGGACCGCATCGTCGGGCGTGAGTCGGCCGAGGAGTGGGGCTTCGAGCGGCTCGACGAGTTGTGGAGTGGGATGGATCTGGAGGGGCGCGGCCGCTGAGACTGTGCTGCAAAAGCCATCTGTCGTCACTCCCGCTATGGCGTGAGCCCAGATGCTTTGCAGGTTCTGGATGCCCGCTTGCGCGGGCATGACGATTTTTTCAGTGTTTCCCTGACGGCGTGCGGAAACCTCAGGTTAAAAAATAGCGCTTGCACGCAGCATGTTGTAACGCTTCTGGTGGAACGCGGCAGGCGCCCGGCAGTCGTAGGTTCGGTCACCGCAAACGAGAGGACCTGACCTTGAAATACGCTCTGCTCCTGCTGGCCGCCGCCATCAGTCTGCCGACCATGGCCGATGAACAACCGGACCTTTACGGCCGCTACGAACTGATCAAGCTCCCTGCTCTGGGCCAGACCCTCAAGGCCAAGATGGACACCGGCGCGATGACCGCCTCGCTATCGGCCAAGGACATCGAACCCTTCAAGCGCGACGGCGAAGACTGGGTACGTTTCCGCCTGGCCGTCGATGGCGCCGAGGATACGGTTTACGAACACCCGCTGGTGCGCATCGCCGAAATCAAGAAGCGCGCTGAAGAGAGTGACGCCGAGGTCAAGGAAGTCGCCTACTCGCAGCGTCCGGTGATCGAGATGCCGATCTGCCTGGGCGAAGAGGAACGCACCATCGAAGTCAACCTGACGGATCGCAGCACTTTCAGCTATCCGCTACTGATCGGTGCCAGCGCCATGCGCGATCTTGGTGCAGCCGTGGACCCGGCCGAGCGCTACACCCGCGATCGTCCCCAATGCTGAGTTAATTGTCGCATTTCGGAAAAGGCTGATACTCATTGGCCATTACACTCGTCGAGAGTGCCCTGTATCGACTTCCTTGCCCCCAGGGGTGTTGGACCTAGCGCCACTCAGTTGAGCCTCAATGCACCGCGCATGTAGGCGCGGCGCCTCGCCGCGAACCCAGGCGGAGCGGACTCGAGAAGCTTCGCCCCGGGGCTGGGCTCCTACCAACGGCTACTTTGGGAACCTCATCTGATCGGCGTTAGCGCCGGGCCTGCTTTTTGCTTCATGCAATTCTTTGCCAGGCCTGTAGGCCCTTTAGGTCGTTGAGGTGTCGCTATGACGGGAGTACTCAAGCCGGGTGTACGGCTACTGCAGCGTTTCAGTTTTGCCCACAAGTTTCAGTTGGTGTTCCTGTTGTTCGCGTTGCCGCTCGGTTATGCGCTGTGGGTCATCAGCAGTGACTACCTGTCGCGCCTGCAATCCGTGGACTACGAAGTGGAAGGCGCGCAGGCGTTGGAACGTATGGCTCAGGTGCAACATGAGCTGATCGCCCAGCGCACCCTGCTGGCGCGTTGGAAAGGCACCGAGAATGCCGCGCAAGGCTTGCTGCAGCAACGCGAGTCCAAGCTCGACGAGGCCTTGCAGCAGGCGGCTGAGCCGCTGCAGAGCGAGCTGATCAGTGATCAGGCGCGCCAGCATTTCCAAGCCCTGCAGGGCGAGCGCGACGGTCTGCGAGCTGCTGGGCTGACCAAGGTCCCCTTGCCCGATGCGCTGGAGCGCTACCAGAAGGCGCTGTTGTACCTGATCGCCCTACGCGAGCAGGTGGCGACCGACAGCACCCTGATTCTCGATCCGCGCCTCGACACCTACCTGATGATGGAGCAGATCACCTACGTCATGCCGCGGCTGCTCGAGCAACTTGGCACCTTCGCCGCTCAGGGCCATGGCGCCGTGGTCTCGCAGCATTTCACCCTGCAGAGCCGGGTGCTGATCCGCGACTTGCGCCGCAGCCTCGACGAGCAACGGGCGCAGCTGGTCAAGGCGCAGATCACCCTGTCACGCGAGGCGCCGCAGGCCATGCGCCAACTGAGCGCGCCCTTCGATGCCTCGCTCAAGGCGTTCGACGACTTCCTCGTCCAGATCGACCGCGACATGTTCGAGGCCAGCCCCATGGCGCTCACGCCCGAGCAGTTCGTGCAACGTGTCGAAGCGCTGGAAACCCAACTGCAGGGCCTGCAGCAGTCGCTCTATCAGCAGTTCTCCGCCAGCCTCGGTTATTACCGGCAGCAGGCGCTGCACTCGATGATCCAAGTGATTGGCGCATTCATCGCGCTGACCCTGGTGGCGATGTACGTACTGATATGCCTGAACGCCTCGATCCGCATCAGCACCAGCAACATCATCGAAGCCGCGCGTGGTCTGCGTGACGGCGACCTGCGCGTGCGCATGGAGGTCAACGGCCGTGATGACCTGGCCGCTATTGCCCAGGCGCTGAATACCGCAGTCGAGCAGATGCGCGATTCACTGCAGGGAGTCAATCGCGAAAGCCAGCAACTGGATAGCACGGTGCAATTGCTCGGTGGCCAGGCGCGTGATGCGCTGGACGCCGTCGAGCAGCAGCAGGCGCAGATGAGCCAGATCGCCACCGCCGCAACGCAGATGGCCGCCACCGCGCAGAGCGTGGCGCAAAGCTGCGAGCAGGCAGCGGTGGAAGCGCAGCAGACCCGCGAGGTGGCGTTGAGCAGCAACCAGCGCAGTGAGCGCACCAGCGCCAGCATGCGCCACCTCAGCAGCCGTCTCGGCGACAGCGCCGCTGCGTTGCAGCAACTGCGTAATCAGACCCAGCAGATCAACCGCGTGGTCGAGGTAATCAAGGGCATTGCCGAGCAGACCAACCTGCTGGCACTCAATGCCGCGATCGAGGCGGCGCGCGCGGGCGAGGCCGGTCGAGGCTTCGCCGTGGTCGCCGACGAAGTGCGCTCGCTGTCCAAGCGCACCCAGGACTCGACCCAGGAAATCGCCCAGACCGTGGACAACCTGCAGCGCGTGGTCGGGCAATCGGTCACCCTGATGGAAGAAGCCTGCAGCCAGGCCGACGGTGATATCGGCAGCGTGTTGGCCATGGGTGATGAACTGCAGAACATCGTCGACTCGGTGCAGCGCGTCAGCGACCGCCTGGCGCAGATCGCCACGGCTGCCGAGCAGCAGGCGGCCACCGCCGATGAGGTCAGTGGCAATATCCAGCAGGTCGATCAGGCCGCCGGACAACTGCTCGATGGCGCCCAGGCCGTGAGCAGCGCCGCCGAGCAATTGCGCCGAGGCAGCGAAGGTTTGGCGCAGAATACTGGACGATTCAGCCTCGAGTGAGGCTGACCGCGGCGGCCAACTCTGCTAAAAACGGATAACAACAAAAGGAGTCGTCAGCATGAAAACCGCCGCAGAAGTTCTTCGCAATAAAGCCCATGCCTACGTTTACAGCGTCGACCGTGAGGATTCCCTGCTCGACGGTTTGCGTGTGCTGGCCGAAAAGGGTGTCGGGGCACTGGTGGTGCTCTCCGGCGGGCGCCTGGTAGGCATCGTCAGCGAGCGTGACTACGTGCGCAAGGTAGCGCTGGCCGAGCGTTCGCTGCTCAACACCAAGATCAGTGAAATCATGACCAGCGACGTCATCAGCGTCGGCCCGCGTGACAGCGTGCAGTACTGCATGGAGCTGATGACCGAGCGCCGCCTGCGTCACCTGCCGGTGCTGGCCGAAGGCGAGCTGATCGGCCTGCTGTCCATCGGTGACCTGGTCAAGGAAACCATTGCCGAACAGGCCGACCTGATCCGCCAGCTGGAGCAGTACATCCGCGGTGAGATTCCCTGAGCGCGTAGCCCGGATGCAATCCGGGGAACGAATGGCACGACTTCCCGGATTGCATCCGGGCTACAGGTGAGCGAAAACCTTGTGGGAGGCGCTTGTCGCGTAGGGCGGGTGCAACCCGCCAACCACCCCTGACGGGCTTGCCCCAGTCCTACGCTATCGCCCGCTTGACGCATGATCCGGCCCCCGGCAGTCTGCCGCCGTTGCCTAACAGGTGCAGGACGCCCGATGCCGCAGATACTCATAGTCGAAGACGAAGCCGCGATTGCCGATACTCTGGTCTATGCCCTGCAGGCCGAAGGCTTCGTCACGCACTGGTCGAGCCTGGGTGGCGAGGCGCTGACACTGCTGGAAAACGGCACGTTCGACCTGGCCATTCTCGATGTCGGCCTGCCTGATATCAGCGGCTTCGAAGTGTGCAAGCGCCTGCGCCGTTTCTCCGAACTACCGGTGATCTTCCTCACCGCACGCAGCGAGGAGATCGACCGTGTGGTGGGCCTGGAAATCGGCGCCGACGACTACGTGGTCAAACCCTTCAGCCCGCGTGAGGTCGCTGCCAGGGTCAAGGCCATCCTCAAGCGCGTGGCGCCGCGTGAAGCACCAGCAGCCAGCGCGCCAAGCACCTTTCAGATCGACGATGCCGCCTTTCGCATTCACTACCATGGCCAGGCCCTGAGCCTGACCCGCCACGAATTTCGCCTGCTGCGCACGCTGCTCGGACAGCCGCGCCGGGTCTATTCGCGCGAGCAATTGCTCGATGCCCTAGGCGTGGCCAGCGA
Organism: Pseudomonas sp. GW6; assembly: GCA_048065775.1. Lineage (GTDB taxonomy): Bacteria > Pseudomonadota > Gammaproteobacteria > Pseudomonadales > Pseudomonadaceae > Aquipseudomonas. Next base: position 7,125 of record JBLUOL010000058.1, on the reverse strand, counting down.
GGCTGGCTACGAGCGCAACATCGACAGCCATATCAAGAGCGTGCGCGCCAAACTGCGCGCCATCGCTCCGAGCGAAGAGCCGATCCAGACCCATCGCGGCCTGGGCTACAGTTTCGAACCGGAGGCCTGAGTCATGCCACTGGGCGTGCGCATCTTCCTCGTCTACTTCCTCTTCGTCGGCCTGGCCGGCTGGTTCGTGCTGAGCACGGTGATGGACGAGATTCGCCCCGGCGTGCGCCAGAGCACCGAGGAAACCCTGGTCGATACCGCCAACCTGCTGGCCGAGATCCTGCGCGACGAGGTCAAGGCCGGCACCCTCGGCCAAGGTCGTCTGCACGAAGCGCTGGAAGCCTATGGCCGGCGCCAGCCGCAGGCCAGCATCTGGGGGCTGACCAAGGCCGAGGTCAACCACCGTATCTACGTCACCGACGACAAGGGCATCGTCCTGCTCGACTCCACAGGCCTGGCGGTCGGCCAGGATTATTCGCGCTGGAACGATGTGCTGCTGACCCTGCGCGGCCAGTACGGCGCCCGCTCGACCCGTGAGGACCCGGACGATCCCGACTCCTCGGTGATGTATGTCGCCGCGCCGATCAAGGACGGCGAGCGAATCATCGGCGTGGTCTCGGTGGCCAAACCCAACCGCACCCTGCAGCCCTATATCGAGCGCTCGCAAACGCGTCTTGGCTGGCTCGGTGCCGGGTTGATCGGCCTTGGCCTGTTGATTGGCGCGGGGCTGTCCTGGTGGCTCAGCGCCGCACTGGGCAAGCTCACTCGCTACGCCCAGGCGGTCAGTGAGGGACAACGTGCCGAGGCACCGAACGTGCGCGGCGGTGAACTGGGGCAACTGGCCAAGGCGGTGGAGCGCATGCGCACCGAGCTGGAAGGCAAGGCCTACGTCGAGCGCTACGTGCACACCCTGACCCACGAGCTGAAGAGCCCGCTGGCGGCCATCCGTGGCGCCGCCGAACTGCTCGACGGTGACATGCCGGCTGAGCAGCGCCAGCGTTTCGTGGCCAATATCCAGCAGGAAAGCGCGCGCCTGCAGAACCTGATCGAACGCCTGCTGCACCTGGCCCAGGTGGAGCAACGCCAGGGGCTGGAAGAACGCGTGGCGGTGCCGCTGGCGCCACTGGTGGACGAACTGCTGCAAGCGCAACAGGCGCGTATCACCGCCGCCAACCTGCAGATCGAACAGGTTGTGCCAGCAGGCCTCAGCCTGCGCGGCGAGCGCTTTCTGCTGCGCCAGGCACTGGCCAATCTGCTGGACAACGCCTTCGACTTCACTCCGCCCGGTGGGCGTATCCGCATCGCCGCCGAGCGCGATGGCGAGCGCGTCGTCCTGCGCCTGTTCAACCAGGGCGAAGTTATCCCTGACTACGCCCTGGCGCGCCTGACCGAACGCTTCTACTCCCTACCGCGCCCCAACGGCGGCCGCAAGAGCACCGGCCTGGGCCTGAACTTCGTGCAGGAAGTGGCCGAGCTGCATGGTGGCGAGTTGCAGATCGGTAATGTCGAAGGCGAGGTGGAAGTGAGCCTGACGCTACCCATCTAGGCTGCGTCTCTCACCGGCCGCCCTGTGGGAGGGGCTTTCGGCTCTGGCATCCTGCTTCGCTCTACCTCCTGCATCCATGCAGTCGCAGCCGCGACGGGCAAAGTACCAATGTCGCCGCTGAAGCGTCTCCCCCCAGCTTTCATGTAGGAGCGGCTTCAGCCGCGAAGCACATCGAGCTGCTTAGGATAGACAGAGCAGTGCGAATTCCTTTTCATCCGCCTTTGGAGTGGTTGTCCGGGCTGCTTGCTGGTGGACGTTGAGCTTCGAGGCCTGCATTCCCGGTACGACTTGCGCTCAATTTTTTGTCGTACGTATGCGTACTGTTGACTGGACTGATCTCGGAGGGCTAAGATGTTTCTCAGCGTGGTAGTACGTGTGCGTACTGTTTTTGGTGATGACAGAGGGAGGGTTCTGAGAATGCGGAAAGTTTATTGGGTTGTGTTGCCATGGGTATGGATGGTGCCAGAGCTCAGCTTCTACTATGAGGCCTCTAGCTCAGGTTTTATGACGCAGTCAAAAGATACATTTGAGGTGAGTTCCTCTCGAAAGATCTTTTTTACGAAGGAGTAATAAATGAAGAAGCGCCTAAGTGAAATCGCTGAGATTAAGGCAGGGCACACCTTTCGAGGTAAAGCAGATGATCCTGATCGCACTGACGGGGTTAGGCTTGTACAGATTAAAGATATAAAGGAGAGGGGTGTTGATGTAGGTGCCCTAGGGTTTGCGGCGTTAAATGGAAGTACGCCATCTAACTTTTTGGTTGAAGGGGATGTTTTGTTTCCGCTTAAAGGTGCTAGGGTTGAAGCCGCAATGTTTCATGGTGGGGGGGAGGATAGTGTGATTACGACAAATCAAGTTGCCGTTATAAAGGCGAATCCTGACTTTGTTTTACCTGGCTATCTAGCTTGGTATATTAATTCGGAAGAAGGTGGGAAAAATATCGCTGGACTTAAGGTCGGGAGTGTTGTTTCGAGTATTGGTTTGAAAGATTTGGCTGGCCTTATTGTTCCTGTTCCGGATAAGAGTATTCAGTTGAAGGTGTTGAGCCTTTATGAGAATTGGCGAGCTAGAAAGGCTTTACTTGAAGAAATGCTTGTTGTTGGAGCTGAACTGTCTGAGCAGGCATGTTTGAGGTTGTTGGTATGAGTATGGTTGATGGGCGGTTTTTTGATAGGCTTGCTGCTGTTTTAAGTAAATTTAGATCAGGTCTGGCTGTTGATTTTTATGAGTGCAGAGACTTTTCGTTATTGATTTATTTTTTTTGCTATCTTTCTCATGAGTCTCGACGGAGAGATGCGAGCTCTGATGGTCTTTTAGCGATTTTTGAGTCTAATAATGCCTCTCTGAAATCAGGGCTTCTGGAGTATTCGTCTGCTTTAGATGAGAAGCTTGATGGCGACTATTTTTTCTCGGATGTTATGTTGAGTTTTTTTAAGGGGTCATTTGACGGTTATGCAGATAACCTTATAAGAAATTTTTGTTTTGATGTTTTTTCGCTTCTCTCTGAAGATGAGGTCTTTGGTTCTGCTGGGGAGTATTTTGAATTTCTAGTTAAGTATTTCTCTGATGGTGGGAGTAAAAAGTCGGGTGATGATTATACTCCTCGTACGTTGGTTGATCTAATGGTCAGCGCCGTTAATCCCCGTAAGGGTGAAAGTGTGTATGATCCTGTCTGCGGGTCTGGTGGCTTTTTAGTTGCTGCAGGTAAGCATGATTTAAATGCTTTTGGTGAGGTTTTGCTAAGCGGTAGGGAGATTAATATTTCTTCAGCCCGAATTGCTAAAATTAACTGTTATCTCCATGGTTTTTATAATGCCTCCATAAAGGTAGAGAGTTCTCTTCGGTTTGTTGAATGTGGAAAGTACGACATAGTTTTAGCAAATCCCCCATTTTCTATGCCTTTCTCCGACTTAGAGGGAATTGACTACAGCTTCTTTGAATTTGGTTTGCCCCCAAAATCTAACGCTGATTATGCTTTCTTGCAGATTGTTATTAAATCTATGAAGGAGAGTGGCCGTGCGGCAGTTGTTGTGCCTCAGGGGGTGCTTTTTAGAGGTGGCGATGAAGGTGAGATTAGGAAGTCAATTATTTTATCCGGCCTGATTGATGCTGTTGTTACGCTGCCGTCAAATATTTTTATAAATACAGCTATTCCTGTCTCAGTTTTGATGCTCAAGGGCTCGGCTATTGAGGCTGAGGGTATTTTTTTTGTGGATGGGGCGGCGGTATATGAGCGCTTGCAAAAAAAGCCTAGCGGAGATCAGGTGTTTGGGAAGGCTGTTCTAGATATTTTTGAAAAAAGAAGGGAGGTTGAGGGAGTTTCTAGATTGGTAGGTTGGGATGTGATTGCAGAGAATAACTATAACCTAAGCTTGGCTAGATATATTTCGCCACTTTCAGCGGAGAAGAGAAGCCTTTCAGAGCTGCTTGATAGGCAGCGTGAAATGCAGAGTCAGCTTGATAGTCTTCTCCATGAGTTTTACGAGATTTTAGATGAATAAAATAGATATTCAGATTAGGTGACTTTCCTCAATGGGGTGATCTATTTAGATTCCATTCCTGCTGAATTCGTTGCTCTGCGCAGTTTAAGTATCCAAGGGGCGCACTGATCGTAAGCTCCTACAGGAGAGGTTGTGGTTCAGGTGTGGATGTTCTGTGCGGCAAGCGCAGCAGTTCCACCTGCCACCAGCTCGGCAGCAGTCTGCGTACTTCGGGGCGGGCGAAGCGGTCGTCGATCAGGTAGAGCACGCCTTGATCTTCGGGCGTGCGGATCACCCGGCCGGCGGCTTGTACGACCTTTTGCAGGCCGGGGTAGAGGTAGGTGTAGTCGTAGCCATTGCCGAACAGGGCGTCCATGCGTTGGCGGATTTCTTCGTTGATCGGGTTGAGCTGGGCCAGGCCGAGGGTGGCGACGAAGGCGCCGATCAGGCGTTCGCCGGGCAGGTCCACGCCTTCGCCGAATACACCGCCGAGCACGGCGAAGCCGATGCCGCGTCCGCCGATCTGGAAGCGCTCGATAAAGCCCTGACGCGCCGCTTCGTCCATCTGCCGGGACTGCGTCCATACCGGGATCTGCGGGTGGTCACGGCGCAGCTCCTGTAGTACCTGTTCCAGATACTGATAGCTGCTGAAAAAGGCCAGGTAGTTGCCGGGGCGTTCGGCGTACTGGCGCGCCATCAATTGGCAGATCGGCGTGAGCGAGGCGTCGCGATGCTGGTAGCGGGTGGACAGGTTACGCACCACCTGCACGTGCAGTTGCTCGGCGCTGAACGGCGAGGCGACGTCCAGGCACTGGGTCTCTTCCGGCAGGCCGAGCAGGTCGAGGTAGTAGTGGCTGGGGCTGAGGGTGGCGGAGAACAGCGTGGCGCTGTGGGCGTCCTCGAAGCGCGGGCCGAGGAAGGGCGCCGGCAGGATATTGCGGATGCACAGGGTCGAGTAGCTGCGACCATTACCCGCCTCGTCGCGATTGATGTCGAACAGCGAGTGCGGGCCGAAGCTTTCTGCCAGGCGGCAGAACAGCATGGCGTCCATATAGAAACTGAGCAGCTCGCCGCCATTGCCTTCGGGCTGGTCGGTGAGCAGGTCGGTGATGGCGCTGACTGCCTTGCCCAGGGCGGCGAGTAGCAAGTCCGGTGCCAGCGGGTAGACCTGATAGGGCACCTCTTGCTCGCGGTGCAGTTGATCCCAGTGGCGGTCGACCCGTTCCAGCACGCTCTTCAGGCGCTTCGGCGCGTCGCGGCACATGGCCTTGAAGCGCGCCTGATCCAGTTCGGCGCTGTACATGCCGCGCCCGCGCTCCACCAGGTTGTGCGCTTCGTCCACCAGCAGGCAGACGCGCCACTGGTTGATCAGGGTGAGGCTGTGCAGCAGCGCGCCGAGATCGAAGTAGTAGTTGTAGTCGCACACCACCACGTCGCTCCAGCGGCACAGCTCCTGGCTCAGGTAGTAGGGGCATACGCCATGGGCGATGGCGATATTGCGCACGGCTTGCTGATCCAGCCAGCGCTCCTTCAGCGCCGCACTGCGCGCCGCCGGCAGGCGGTCGTAGAAGCCCTTGGCCAGCGGGCAGGAGTCGCCATGGCAGGCCTTGCTCGGGTGCTCGCAGGCCTTGTCGCGGGCGACGTGTTCCAGCACGCGCAGCGGGGTGTCCGGTTCGCGTAGGCGTTGCAGGGCATCCAGCGCCAGGCGCCGCCCTGGCGTCTTGGCACTGAGGAAGAACAGGCGGTCGAGCTGCTGGCCGGGCATGGCCTTGAGTTGCGGGAACAGGGTGCCGAGGGTCTTGCCGATGCCAGTGGTGGCCTGCGCCAGCAGGTAGTGGCCGTCGCGCGCGGCGCGATACACGGCTTCGGCCAGTTGCCGCTGGCCGTGGCGAAATTCGCCGTAGGGGAAGCTCAGACTTTCCAGCGCCTGGTTGCGTGCCTGCTGGTGCGCCTGTTCCTGCCGCGCCCAGTGGATGTAGCGGCGGCAGTGCAGGGCGAAGAACTCGCCCAGCGACGCGGCGCTGTGGCGCTCGCGGAACGCCGTTTCCTGCTGGGTCATGACGTTGAAGTAGACAACCGCCAGATCCAGTTCCTCGAAGCCCAGTTCCTGGCACAGCAGCCAGCCGTAGATCTTCACCTGCGCCCAGTGCAGCAAACGGTGGTTGGCCGGGATGCGCGAGATGTCGCCACGGTGGGTCTTGATCTCTTCCAGCAGGCGAAACTCGGGATCGAAACCATCGGCGCGTCCGCTGACCGTCAGCCCCTCGAACTCGCCGATCAGCGGCAACTCGGCCACGTAATCCGGGCCGCGCCGGGCCACCACCGTGGCGTGCCCGGCCATGCCTTCCTGTGCGGTGGGCGAGGGGGTGAAGCGCAGATCGAGGTCACCTTCCTTGGCGGTGAACTCGCACAGCTCGCGCACGGCGATGCGCAGGCTCACTCGGCCCACTCCACGTAGCAGACGCTGACCGGCATGCCGTGTTCGGCGCAGAAGGCCAGCCAGCGTTTCTGGTTGTCCTGCAGGCGGTCGCCGGGGCCTTTCACCTCGATCATCCGGTAGCGCGCCTCACTGGGCCAGAACTGGATCAGGTCAGGCATGCCGGCGCGGTTCTCGCGGATATCGGTCAGCAGGCGGCGGAACCAGGCGGCCAGGTGCGCGGGTGGCAGGCAGGTCAGGGCCTGTTCCAGGCGTTCGGTATCGAGCAGCTCCCAGAACACGAAGGGCGACTGAATGCCGAACTTCTCGGCATGGGTGCGGCGCATGGCCTCGATGTAACTGCCGTCCTCCAGGCGCGCCAGGCAGGCGGCGAACAGCTCACTGCGGCGGGTGTGGAAGTCGGCGCGGTGCAGATCCACCGGGCCGGTGTGGAAGGGGTGGAAGAAGGCGCCGGGCAGCGGGGCGAAGATCGCCTCCCAGCAGAGCAGGCCGAACAGCCCACAGATCAGCGTGTTCTCCACGTAATGTACTGGCGCGTCGGGTTCGCTCAGGTGCATGGCCACGGCCAGCTCGACGCTGGCGGCGCGCGGCAGGCGCAGGTCGAGGCGATCCTCGATCAGCTTCGCCGCCTTGGCCGCAGGTGGTAGGCCGAG
>JBLUOL010000057.1:0-27549 GCA_048065775.1 Pseudomonas sp. GW6 | reverse complement strand
GCTGGAAAGCAGCTACCCGAAAGTCAGCGGCGGCCTGCCACGCCTGCGTGTCGACGACCTCAGCTGGCACAACCCCGATCCCTTCGGCTGCTCGCTCGAACACCTTCGTCTGGAAGTACGCAGTGGCGAGATCGTCGGCATCGCCGGCGTGGCCGGCAATGGCCAGGACGAGCTGCTCGCGCTGCTCAGCGGCGAAACCCGCCTACCGCGTGGCGAACGCGAGCGGGTCAGCCTGGATGCCGCGCCAGTGGCCAATCTGCACCCTGATGCGCGGCGCCAGCTGGGCCTGGCTTTCGTGCCGGCCGAACGCCTCGGCCACGGTGCGGTGCCGGAGATGAGCCTGGTGGACAACGCCCTACTCACCGCCTTCAGTCAGGGACTGGTCAAGGGCGGCCTGGTGCAGCGCGGCAAGGTACGCGCGCTGGCTGAAGAGATCATTCGCCGCTTCGCGGTGAAAACGCCGGATGCCGACACGGCGGCGCGCAGCCTGTCCGGCGGCAATCTGCAGAAATTCATCCTGGGGCGGGAAATCCTGCAAAACCCGAAACTGCTGGTGGCCGCGCACCCGACCTGGGGCGTGGACGTTGGCGCCGCTGCGGCCATCCACCGTGCGCTGATCGCCCTGCGCGATGCTGGCGCGGCGATCCTGGTGATCTCCGAAGACCTCGACGAGCTGTTCCAGATCAGCGACCGCATCGGCGCGCTGTGCAGCGGGCGCCTGTCGCCACTGGCCGAGACGGTGGAGGTATCCACCGTGGAAGTCGGCCGCTGGATGGCCGGTGAATTCGATCAACCCGCCGCCGCTGCGGCTTGCTGACGGAGCCCGTCATGCTGTTATCCCTGGAACCGCGCGGCCAGCAATCGCGCCCCATGCTCTGGCTGTCGCCGCTGCTGGCCGCCGTACTGACCCTGCTCAGCGGCATGCTGCTGTTCACCCTGCTCGGCCATGACCCGCTGGAGACCCTGCACACCCTGTTGATCGCACCGGTCAGCGATTGGTATGGCGTTTCCGAACTGCTGGTCAAGGCGCTGCCGATCCTGCTTTGCGCCCTGGGCCTGGCGGTAGCCTACCAGGCGCGCATCTGGAACATCGGCGCCGAAGGCCAACTGCTGATCGGCGCCCTCGCCGGCAGCGCCATGGCCCTGCAACTGATCGACTGGGACAGCCGCTGGGCACTGACCTGGGTCGTGTTGGCCGGCACCTGCGCAGGCGCGGCCTGGGCCGGGCTTACCGCCTGGCTGCGCACGCAGTTCAACGCCAACGAAATCCTCACCAGCATCATGCTCAACTACATCGCGTTGAACCTGCTGCTGTTCTTCGTGCATGGCCCGCTGAAGGACCCGGCCGGTTTCAACTTCCCCGAGTCGGCGATGTTCGGCGATGCCAGCCGCCTGCCACTGGTCAGCGAGGACGGTCGCCTGCATGGCGGCCTGTACCTGGCACTGCTGGCCCTGGTGGCGGTGTGGGTGCTGCTGCACAAGAGCTTTCTCGGCTTCCAGATCAAGGTGCTCGGCCTGGACAAGCGCGCCGCCGGCTTCGTCGGCTTTCGCGAGAAACGCCTGGTGTGGTTCGCCCTGCTGGTCAGCGGCGCCCTGGCCGGCATAGCCGGCGTCGGCGAAGTGGCCGGGCCGATTGGCCAACTGGTGCCACAGGTCTCGCCCGGCTACGGCTATGCGGCGATCACCGTGGCCTTTCTGGGCCGCCTCAATCCGCTCGGCATCGTCGCCGCCAGCCTGCTGATGGCGCTGCTCTACCTGGGCGGTGAGAACGCGCAGATGAATCTCAACCTGCCGCAGGCGATCACCCAGCTGTTTCAGGGAATGATGCTGTTCTACCTGCTGGCCTGCGACGTGCTGATCCTCTACCGGCCACGGCTGAAGTGGAAATGGGGCAAGCGCGAGACGCTCGCCGAGGCGACCACCTGACTGTGGGAGTGGCTGGGCGGCATTCCGCTTTCGCCGCTGAAGCGCCTCCCACAAAGAGCATGAATGCAAAGGAATCCCCATGGATCTCGATCTGTTGACCAATATCTTCTACGCCATGGTGCGCACCGGTACGCCGTTGCTGCTGGTGGCACTGGGCGAGCTGGTGTGCGAGAAGAGCGGCGTGCTCAACCTCGGCCAGGAAGGCATGATGCTGTTCGGCGCGGTGATCGGTTTCATCGTCGCCTTCAGCACCGGCAGCCTGTGGCTCGGTGTGCTGCTGGCCATCGCCGCCGGCATGCTGCTGTCGCTGCTGTTCGCCGCCGTGGCGCTGGGCTTCAACGCCAACCAGGTGGCCACCGGCCTGGCCCTGACCATCTTCGGCGTGGGTCTTTCCACCTTCGTCGGCGCCGCCTGGGTCGGCAAGCCGCTGTCCGGTTTCGAGCCCATCGTCATTCCGCTGCTGGCGGACATCCCGCTGATCGGGCGCATGCTGTTCGCCCAGGATGTGCTGATCTACCTGTCCTTCGCCCTCTTCGCCCTGGTCGCCTGGGTGCTGCTGAAAAGCCGTATCGGCCTGATCATCCAGGCTGTTGGCGAGAACCCGGATGCCGCCAGCGCCATGGGCCTGCCGGTGCTGCGCGTGCGCACCCTGGCAGTATTGTTCGGCGGCGCCATGGCAGGTCTCGCGGGCGGCTACCTGTCACTGGCCTATACACCGATGTGGGCGGAGAACATGACCGCCGGGCGCGGCTGGATCGCCCTGGCGCTGGTGGTGTTCGCCAGTTGGCGCGTCTTGCGCGTGCTGCTCGGCGCCTACCTGTTCGGCCTGGCCAGCATCCTCCATCTGGTGGCGCAGGGTATCGGCCTGTCGATCCCCTCGAACCTGCTGGCCATGCTGCCGTATGTGGCCACCATTGTGGTGCTGGTGCTGCTCTCGCGTGATGCGATCAAGACCCGGCTGTATGCGCCGGTATCGCTGGGCCAGCCATGGCAGCCGGGGCATTGATTCGCCCATGAATCGCGGCTGAAGCCGCTCCTACAACAGGCGACGCACATCCTGTAGGAGGGGCTTCAGCCGCAACAGGCTTGTTGCCCCTGACTCCAGAGTCAGCTATCTTCCCCGCACGTCATTTCCGACGCACCTGGATCAGCAGACAGGGTCAACACTGAGCTGGCTTACCTGACATCAACCTCAGAGGAGCCTGCTCATGGCAGCTACCCGTATCTGGATCAAGAACCCTCTTGCCATCTTCACCGCCAACGACCTGGACGCTTCCGGCGGCCTGGTGATCGCGGATGGCCGCATCGCCGAAGTGCTCAGCAAAGGCCAGCAGCCTTCAACACCCTGCGAGCAAACCTTCGATGCCCGTGAGCACGTGGTGCTGCCGGGCCTGATCAACACCCACCATCACTTCTACCAGACCCTCACCCGCGCCTGGGCGCCAGTGGTCAATCAGCCGCTGTTCCCCTGGCTGAAGACGCTCTACCCGGTGTGGGCGCGCCTTACGCCGGAGAAACTGGCGCTGGCCAGCAAGGTGGCCTTGGCCGAACTGCTGCTGTCCGGCTGCAGCACAGCCGCCGATCACCATTACCTGTTCCCCGGCGGCCTGGAAAATGCCATCGACGTGCAGGTCGAGGCGGTGCGCGAACTGGGCATGCGCGCCATGCTCACCCGTGGCTCCATGAGCCTGGGCGAAGCCGATGGTGGCCTGCCGCCGCAGCAGACGGTGCAACAGGGCGAGGTGATCCTGGCCGACAGCCAGCGCCTGATCGGCCAGTACCACCAGCGCGGCGACGGCGCGCAGATCCAGATCGCCCTGGCGCCCTGCTCGCCCTTCTCGGTGACTCAGGAAATCATGCGCCAGAGCGCCGAACTGGCCGAGGAGCTGGACGTACGCCTGCACACCCACCTGGCCGAAACCCTCGACGAGGAAGACTTCTGCCTGCAGCGCTTCGGCCTACGCACAGTGGATTACCTGGACAGCGTCGGCTGGCTCGGCCCGCGCACCTGGCTGGCCCATGGCATCCACTTCAACCCCGAGGAAATCATCCGCCTCGGCGCCGCCGGCACCGGCATCTGCCATTGCCCCAGCTCCAACATGCGCCTGGCTTCGGGCATCTGCCCCAGTGTCGAGTTGGAAGCTGCCGGTGCGCCGCTGGGCCTGGGTGTCGACGGCTCGGCCTCCAACGATGCCTCGAACATGATCCTCGAAGCGCGCCAGGCGCTGTACATCCAGCGCCTGCGCTATGGCGCCGAGCAGATCACTCCGCAACGCGTGCTCGGTTGGGCCAGCAAGGGTTCGGCGAAGCTGCTGGGGCGCAGCGATATCGGCGAATTGGCGGTGGGCAAGCAAGCCGACCTGGCGCTGTTCAAGCTCGACGAGCTGCGCTTCTCCGGCAGCCACGATCCACTCTCCGCGCTGCTGCTGTGCGGCGCCGACCGCGCCGACCGGATGATGATCGGCGGCACCTGGCGCGTCATCGACGGGCAGATCGAGGGGCTGGACGTGGCGCAGCTGATCGCTGATCACCGCCAGGCAGCGAAGCAGTTGGTCAACGCCTGATCCTGAACCGTAGGGTGCGCCGTGCGCACCGAAAAACTGCCGGTGCGCACGGCGCACCCTACGGTTTGCAGCAGGGCAATCGCACCACAACGCAGCATCTGCACGGCCATCGCACCAATAGCGCTCCACACCATTCTCCGCTCTTGCCCGCAAAGGCTTTCAGTAAGGCTATCTGTCTTGTTGGTCAGCTTTTTGCAGTCAGGGGATCAGCCAACCAACGGCCACCCCAACACCAAGACTGGAGCTGCACCCACCATGCACAAGAAGAGCAAGAAACCGCTGCTGCGCACCCTCGTCGCCGCCCTGGGCTTTGGCGCCATGCTCAGCGCCTCCGCCGCCGATCCGCTGAAGGTCGGCTTCGTCTACATCGGCCCCATCGGCGACCATGGCTGGACCTACCAGCACGAACAGGGCCGGCAGATGCTGAGCAAGGAAATGGGCGACAAGGTCACCACCAGCTTCGTCGAGAACGTGCCGGAAGGCGCCGACGCCGAGCGGGTGATCCGCAACATGGCCAAGGGTGGTTTCGACCTGATCTTCACCACCTCCTTCGGCTACATGAACCCGACCATCAAGGTGGCCAAGCAATTTCCCAAGGTGACCTTCGAACACGCCACCGGCTACAAGCAGGACAAGAACGTCGGCACCTACCTGTCGCGCTCCTATGAGGGTCGCTACGTTGGCGGCTTCCTCGCGGCGAAGATGACCAAGACCAAGAAGGTCGGCTACGTTGCCTCCTTCCCGATCCCCGAGGTGATCCGCGATATCAACGCCATCCAGCTGGCGCTGGACAAGTACAACCCGGGCACCGAGATCAAGGTGGTGTGGGTCAACACCTGGTTCGATCCGGGCAAGGAATCCGATGCCGCCAACGCGCTGATCGACCAGGGCGTGGACGTGATGTTCCAACACACCGACAGCCCGGCGCCGATCCAGACCGCCGAGCGCCGTGGCATCTACTCCGTAGGCTACGCCTCGGACATGGCTCACTTCGGGCCGAAGGCCGTGCTCACCTCCATCGTCAACGACTGGGGCCCGCACTACGTCAAATCCACCCAGGCTGTGATCGACGGTACCTGGCAGCCGCAGGATTTCTGGGGCGGCCTGGCCGAGGACACCATCGAGCTGCCGATCAGCGACCTGGTGCCGGCTGACGTGAAGAGCGAGGCCGAGCAGATCATCGCCGACATTCGCAGCGGCAAGTTCCACCCCTTCACCGGCCCGATCAAGGATCAGAGCGGCGCGGTGCGCATTGCCGAAGGCGCAAGCGCGACCAATGCCGAGCTGGCCTCGATGAACTACTACGTGGAGAACGTGAAGGCCGAGATACCGAAGTAACCCGCCACCTGGCAACTACCGATGCCGTCCCTGCACTGCAGAACCGCATCAAGGGGATCTCATCCGAGATCTCTTTCCGCTGCCCTGGGTACGAGAAGACTCGCAGCAACGCCCACCCGAGGCTCAACATGAACGCATTACCCATCATCGACATCGCCCCTCTCTACGCTGACGACGCTTTGGCCTGGCCTGCCGTGGCCGAGCAGATCGACCGCGCCTGCCGCGACTGGGGCTTCTTCTATATCGTCGGCCACCCCATCGGCAGCGAGCGCATCGACGCCCTGCTCAGTGCGGCGAAGCACTTCTTCGCCCTGCCTGCCGACGACAAACTCAAGATCGATATCACCCAGACCGCCCACCACCGCGGTTACGGTGCCATCGCCACCGAACAGCTCGACCCAAGCAAACCGAGCGATTTGAAGGAAACCTTCGACATGGGTTTCCACATGCCGGCCGATCACCCCGAGGTGCTGGCAGGCAAACCACTGCGAGGGCCGAATCGCCACCCGGATCTACCCGGCTGGGCCGAGCTGATGGAACAGCATTACGCCGATATGCAGGACTTGGCCAAGACCCTGCTGCGCGCCATGGCCATGGCGCTGGACATCGAGCACGATTTCTTCGACGCGCGCTTTCATGAGCCGATCAGCGTGCTGCGCATGATCCACTACCCGCCGCGCCACACCGCCACCAGCGCCGACCAACAAGGCGCCGGCGCACACACCGATTACGGCTGCATCACCCTGCTCTACCAGGACGATGCCGGCGGCCTGCAGGTACGTGCACGCGATGGCGAGTGGATCGACGCGCCGCCGATTGCCGGCAGCTTCGTGGTCAACATCGGCGACATGATGGCGCGCTGGAGCAACGATCGGTACACCTCGACGCCGCACCGGGTGATCAGCCCGCTGGGGGTGGATCGCTACTCCATGCCGTTCTTCGCCGAACCGCATCCCGACACGCTGATCGACTGCCTGCCGAACTGCTCCAGCGCGGACAACCCGGCCAAGTACACACCGGTGACCAGCGCCGCGTACCTGCTGTCGAGGTTCGCCGATACCTATGCCTATCGGCGCGAGGAAGCGTAGGGCTGATGATGGCTCCCACGCTCTGGCGTGGGAGACCAGCCAGGGACGCTCTGCGTCCTTCAGACGCAGAGCGTCTGCAAGGGCATTCCCACGCGGAGCGTGGGAACGATCAGTCCACCCTGCGCAGCTGGCTCGCCAGCTGCAGCACGATCCTGTCCCAACAGTTAAACTTTGCTGCTACCCAAGCCTGACAACGAGAACCGACCATGCCCGAATGGCTGAATGCCCTGCCCAAGGCCGAACTGCACCTGCACCTGGAAGGCTCGCTGGAGCCCGAGCTGCTGTTCGCCCTGGCCGAACGCAACCAGATCGCCCTGCCCTGGGCCGATGTCGAGACCCTGCGCGCGGCCTATGCCTTCAACAACCTGCAGGAATTTCTCGATCTGTATTACGCCGGCGCCAACGTGCTGCGCACCGAGCAGGATTTCTACGACCTGACCTGGGCCTACCTGCAACGCTGCAAGGCGCAGAACGTCATTCATGTCGAACCCTTCTTCGACCCGCAGACCCACACCGACCGCGGCGTTCCCTTCGAGGTGGTGCTGCGCGGTATCCAGCAAGCGCTGCTCGACGGCGAGAAGCAGCTGGGCATCAGCCACGGGCTGATCCTCAGCTTCCTGCGTCACCTGCCCGAGGACGAGGCCTTCAAGACCCTGGAACAAGCCATGCCGTTTCGCGATGCCTTTATCGGCGTTGGCCTCGACAGTTCGGAGAAGGGCTTCCCGCCGCGGCTATTCGAGCGGGTGTTCGCCAAGGCACGCAGCGAAGGCCTGCACGCGGTGGCGCATGCCGGCGAGGAAGGCCCACCCGAATACATCTGGGAGGCGCTGGACCTGCTCAAGATCAAGCGTATCGACCACGGCGTGCGCGCCATCGAAGACGAACGGCTGATGCAGCGCATCATCGACGAGCAGATCCCGCTGACCGTCTGCCCGCTGTCGAACATCAAACTCTGCGTGTTCGAGCACATGGGCCAGCACAACATCCTCGAGATGCTCGAACGCGGCGTGAAGGTGACGGTGAACTCGGACGACCCGGCCTACTTCGGCGGCTACGTCGGCGAGAACTTCGCCGCCCTGCACGAACACCTGGGCATGACCGAAGCCCAGGCCAAGCGCCTGGCGCAGAACAGCCTGGATGCGCGCCTGGCCTGAGCAAGAGCATCGCCGCTGAAGCGCCTCCCACAGTACCCACGCTCCGTGGGAGGGGCTTTAGCCGCGACTGTACGCTCAGTGTTCCTGCAGCTTGCGCCGCTTGCCAGTCACCATCGACAACGGCAGGTTCTCGCGCAGCCGATAGCTCTCAAATAGCGCTGCAGCGATATGCAAGCCGACCACCGCCATGAGGCCGTTGGCACAGAATTCGTGGATTTCCAGCGGCAGATCCGCGCCCCAGAAATAATCGACTTCCTCCATCAGAAAGCCGGTCACGCCCAGACCGAGCATCAGCGTCATCATCAGGAGCATCACCAGCGCGCCCAACGGCGAATGCCCCAGACGGTGATAGGGCTGACCGGCAATCAACGCACGCAAATGCGCACCAAGGCGTGCCGGGGTCGGCCAGAAATCCGCCCAGCGCGCCGCCGGCGTGCCGACGAAACCCCATACCAGGCGGATCGCCAGCCAGGCCACGGCGTAGTAGCCGAACCAGCGATGCCAGTCTTCGCCCTCTTCGGTAAAGAAGTAGTTGGCCAGGAAAGCGCCGGCCAGGGACCAGTGGAACAAGCGCACCACTGGGTCCCACACGCGCACGGTCGCGGCGCTCATCAGCCTTCTACGTTGCTTTTGACCGGCTTGCCGCTGACCGGATCGAAGTAAATCTCGACCTTCTTGCCGTCCTTGTCGAAGCCGTATATTTCGTAGCAGTTGCCACCGGTAACCTTGAACTTGTTGATCTCGTAGCCCTGGGCCTTGAGGTCGGCCTGGAACTTGTCCTGATCCTGCCACTGCGACTTGTCGGCAGTGGTGCATTCGGTGGCGGCGAAGGTCAGCGGGCTGGCCAGAGCCAGAGACAGCAGAAGCAGTTTGCGCATGGTGTAGTCCTCTCGGTGCAGGGGAAAGTGTGTCTGCGGGGACTACTCTGGCGCCTGAACCTTAAGACTCTATTAGCGCACGCAAAATCGTAGCCCGGATGTAATCCGGGAAAGGTGGCTACCGTGCCCGGCCAAACGTAGGAGCCCGCTTGCGGGCGATCCGCATTGTGCAAGCGCCAATCGCCCGCAAGCGGACGCCTACGAGAGGATCGCTACGCTTCGTAGCTCCGGGCTAGCTATGGCTTAGAAGTCGAAATCGACCTTGGCCCACAAGGTACGGCCCGGCTCGTCGATACGCGTTTCGGCCGGGAAGCCGAAGCCAGCGTCGCCAGCCAGGTTGAGGTGTTCGGCGTAGTTCTTGTCGAGCAGGTTATCCACGCCGGCGCTGAGTTTGACCTGTTGGCTAACGCGGTAAGCGCCATTGAGCGAGAGCACGCCGAAGCCGGCGCTGTCGCCGAAGTCCTGCCCCACCACGTTGCCGCGCCCTTCGGCGATGCGCCCCTGGCCATCGACCACACGCCACAGGGCACCGACGCTCCAGTCGTCACGCTGGTAGGTCAGGCCCAGGCGCGCTTCCAGCGGCGGCATCTGCGGCAGCGCTTCACCGTCGCTGCTGTTCTTGCCCCAGGCGTAGGCCAGGGTCGCGTCGGCCTTCCAGTTGGAGTCGAAGGCGTAGGCCACGCCCAACTCGCCGCCCATGATGCGCGCGTCGACGTTGTCGGCCTGCGTGCTCATGCCACGGTAGTCGAACAGGATGTAGTCGCGGATCTGCCCGACATAGGCCGAGGCCCAGGCCTGCAGCTTGTCGTCCTGGTACTGGATGCCGATATCGAGCTGGGTGGTCTTCTCCGGTTTGATGCCATCGAAGGCGTTGTCCGCGTCGGCCGGGCCATTGAGGCCGGCGGAGAACAGCTCCCAGTAATCGGGGAAGCGCTGCACGTGGCCGATGCCGGCATAGACGGTGGTCGGCGAGTCGGACAGGTCGTGCTCGTAGCGCACGAAACCACTGGGCAAGGTATCGGCGCGGGTCTCGCCCGCCGTCGGGTTGGTCGTGGTCATGCCCATCATGTCGCTGAAGTTCTGCCGGTAGTCCTTGGCCGAGGCGCGATCCAGGCGTGCGCCAGAGATCAGCCGATCACCCTCGGCCAGGCTCCAGGTGGCTTCGGCGAACACGCCGTAGTTGTGCATCAGCGCGTCCTTGTCCCAGGGGAAGCGATCAGCGTCGACATAGGGCATGCCCATCATGCCGCCGCTGGAGCTGCGCTGGCGGTGTTCGCTGCGCTGCGCATCGACGCCGGTGATCAGCTCGACGTCGTCCCACTTCCAGGTCGCGGCCAGGCGTGCACCGAGGGTTCGACGGTCGACCTGCGCCGCCATCGGCCCGGCCATCATGCTGCTCGGGTCCGGCACGCGCAGGCGGAAGTTGTCCATGATGTGGTCGGCGTAGTTGTAGTAGACCTTGGCCTCGACCTTATCCAGCACGCCACCGAGGTTGCTGCGCTCGATGCGCAGGCCGAGGCTTTCGCGCTTGAACTGAGTGCCGTCCATGCCACGACCACCGTAACGCGCTTCGCCATCGCCACGGCCAGCCGTGAGTTCGATCAGGGTATCGGCATCCGGCGTCCAGCCCAGGGCCACGTCGCCGTTCCACTTGTCCCAGCGCGAGGCGATGGTGTCGCCGTCACCGTTGTCGTAATCGTCCGACTGCGAGCGGTTACCCATCACCCGCAGGTAGCCCTGCTCGCTGCCCACGGCGCCATCCAGGGTTCGGTCGAAACGGCCATTGGAGCCGGCCAGCACGCTGGCATGCAGGCGCGCGCCCAGCTCACCGAAACGCTCCGGCTCGCGATCGAAACGCACCACCCCAGCGGACGCGCCCGGCCCCCAGATCACGGTTTGCGGGCCCTTGGTAACGGTCAGCCGATCAAAGGTTTCTGGCGAGATGTAGGAACTGGGTGCGTCCATCCGCCCCGGACAGGCGCCGATCATCTGCCCGCCATCGGTGAGCAGCAGCAGGCGCGAGCCAAACAGGCCGCGCAACACCGGGTCACTGTTGCTGCCACCGCTGCGAATCGCGGAGAAACCGGGAATGGTCTTGAGGTAGTCGGCCGCATCGCTGGCCGGTACCGGCTGGCGTGGATCCTTGGGGTCGGCCACCACGGTCAGCGGCGAGCTTTGCTGGATTGCCGTGATCACCGTGGGCGGCAGTTCGTGCACAGGCTCCTCGGCAGCCTGCAGGGCAGTCATGGAACACAGGCCGCAGGCTACGGCCAGAACGGACAGGGGAAAACGAGCGCGCACGGAAACGGCGCCCGAAACGAAGGAAACGGACATGCGGATACCTGAAAAGTCGATTGGCGAAGAGGCCTGGTAACGGCCTCATGGGAGTGGTGACTTCAGGTGCGCATGGCGGTGCACGTGACAGCGCATGAGGAAAGTTGGCGCCCGGCAGCGGTCGCTCAGGCAACCTCAGGGTGGTATCGCGAGATAACTCCAAGCGGCTCGCGAGCACCGAGCCATTGTCGGCCAGCACCGGACAATGCGAGAGCAGCGAGCAGTAGCCGCAGGCATCCACCTGCAACACTGGGCTGGAGCTGCTCGTTGGGGCCGGCACGCTGCCCGCCCCGTCATGACAGCCAAGCTCGTTCAGCCAGCGCCAGTCAGCCGGCTCGGCACGCAGTTGCGACGCCAGTGGCGCCAGCACGATAAGGACGAACGCCAGCAGCCCAAGCTGGGCGGCGAGCGTGCGCCTGCGTGCCGTGAACAGCATCAGTGCTGGTGCTTGCCTGCATCATGACCGGCAGCATGATCATGGCCTGCCGGCGCATCTTTCTGCACGGCGACCTCAACCTCGACAGCACCGGCTTTCTCGAAGTTGAGGGTCAACGGGAAGCGCTCACCGTCCTTGGCCTGCTGCTTCAGGTTGAACAGCATGACGTGATAGCCCATGGGCTCGAACTTCACCTCGCCATCAGCGGGGATGGCCACGTCCTGCACCTGCTGCATCTTCATCACGCCATCGGCATGCACATGCTCGTGCAACTCGGCCTTGCCGGCCACCGGGGTGCTGACACTGAGCAGACGATCGGCTTCGCTGCCCTTGTTGTGGATGACGAAATAAGCGGCAGCAGTCGGCGCCACCGGCGGCATCTCGCGCGACCAGGGGTGGTCGATATGCAGTTGACCGGCTTCGTACTCGTGGGCCTGCACCAACAGCGCCGGCAGCAGCAGGGTGAGGCCGAGCAGGGTTTTCTTCAGGGTCATGGGGTGTTGCCTCCTGGTTTGGAATCGAATCATGGGTCGAGCCTATAACGTCTTGCGACGATCAAACTGTTCACTCATGCCAGCGGCCGGGTCGATGGCCGCAGTTGGCGAAAGCGCGAGAGTAGCCAGTCAAGAACGAAGACCAGCAGCAGCGAAGCGCCGACCAGCGGGAAGATCACACCGAGCACGATCATCACGCCGATGGCGGTCTTCCAGCGCGGCAGGTCGTGGCGCAGCGGCGGTACACCGAAGCGTCCGGCCGGGCGGCGTTTCCACCACAGCACCAGGCCGCTGACGGAGCTGAAGATGATCAGCAGGCAGATCGCCGCCATCAGCAGTTGGTTGGCCAGGCCGAACAGCTTGCCTTCGTGCAGCATCACCCCGGTTTCCACGGTTTTCGCCACCGGGCCGTAGTCCTGCCAGCGCACGTCTGCGAGTACCGCACCGCTGTATTGATCGAAGTGCAACGTGGCATCGTTGCGTGGATCGTCGGCGAACAGGGCGACGGTGTAAACGCCCTGCTCGCCCTGGGGCAGGCTGATGCTGTAACCAGGCTGGACACCGCGCTCGGCGGCGCTATCGACCACATGCTGCAGCAGGCTGGTGGAGGCCGCTGCGGCCCGATGCCCGGCATGGCCGTGATGCGCGGCATGCGGGTCGGACGCGGGCAGCGGCGTGACTTCCACCGCCCAGGCCACGGTTTGCTGGCTGCTGCTGTTGAGGCTGCCGGTCAGTTGCCCGGACTTGGGCACGTCATCCCACATCGCGGCGGGAAAATGATTCCAGGCACCGGCGAACTGCGCGCCCCAGTAGCCCGTCCAGGTCATACCGGTGAGCAGCATGAACAGCAGCAGTGCGCTGCCCCAGAAGCCGGTGACCGCATGCAGGTCGCGCCACCACAGGCGCCCCCCTGCGCTCAGACGTGGCCACAACACACCCGCCCCGCTGCTGCCGCGCGGCCACCAAAGGTACAGGCCGGATACCACCAGCACGATGCCCCAGCCAGCGGCCAGTTCGATCAGCCGGTCACCAACGGTGCCGATCAGCAGATCACCGTGCAGCTTGCGCACCACCGCCTGCAGATTCCACAGGGCGTCCTGGGCGCCGAGAAGGCTGCCGTTGTAGGGATCGACGAACAGGTTCAGCTCCTGGCCGCCCTGATTGATCACGAACTGCGCACTGCGATCCTGTACAGCGGGCGGCAGGTATTTGCTGACCGTCGCCTGCGGATAGGCTTCGCGGACGATAGCCAGTTGCTGATCGGCACTGAGGCGCTGCTCGGCGACCGGCACCTGCATCAGGTCGGCGTACATCCAGGCGTCGAGCTGCGGTTTGAACAGGTAGATGATCCCGGTGATCGACAGCAGGATCATGAACGGGATGACGAACAGCCCGGCATAGAAGTGCCAGCGCCAGGCCAGGTTGTAGAACGAGGTGGACTCACGCATGACAGGTGCCTCCATAAGGGGTTTCATGAAAGGGGTTCACTACGACCTTCCTTCGTTTCGCAGGAGCGTGCTTCTGCGGCTCGGTACTCCTGAGCGACGCAAACGTCGCCATCCCAACACTGTGCCGCTGAGGCAGATCACCAGACCGCCAAGGCTGAAGGCGATGATCAGAGCTTCGCGCAGCAGCGGGCGTTCCAGCAGCGGCGGCCAGTCCCAGCTATGCAGCAGGTTGAACAGCCAGCGGCCGACGCGCTGGCGCTGGTCATGCCGCGCGATCATCTCGCCGCTGGCCGGGTCGAGGTAGACCCAGGTCTGCTCCGGGTCATCGAAGCGCACCCGCAGCACCGGCAGCGGTCGGTTCTGCGAGCCGTACATGCTTTGCGCATCGCGGGCGAAGTAGTAGGTATCGAAGCGCTCCAGCCACTCGCTTTGCAGTGCCACATCCGGCGCCATGAGGTGGGCCGTATCGAGCAGTTGTTCGCGGGGCAGCTGACGCAGCAAGGTCTCGCCGTGCAGCA
Organism: Pseudomonas sp. GW6; assembly: GCA_048065775.1. GTDB lineage: Bacteria > Pseudomonadota > Gammaproteobacteria > Pseudomonadales > Pseudomonadaceae > Aquipseudomonas. The sequence goes on along the minus strand of JBLUOL010000057.1, from coordinate 13,371 downwards.
TGCGGCTCTCGCCGGTCGCAGCTCGTGCCACCAGATAGGTGCGGCCATCGAGGCGACGCCATTCCACCTCGACTACATCCAGCTCCGAGCGCAGCCGTCGCAGTGCGCGGCTAACCGAGAGCGAAACGTCCGCTGCCCGTAGCGCGCCGCCCTGCATCAACGCAGCGTCGAGGCGTGAACGGCTGTCGGTGGTGCCCCAGGGCCGCATGGACATCAGGCCACTGAAGATCCACGCCATCAGCACAACGCCGAACAGCAGGCCGCCGATATGGTGCCAACGCCACCAGCCGCCGGAGTAAGGGCTGCGGGAGCCGTTGCGATAGGGTTTGCGAAAGCGCCAACGCATCAGGCCAACCACCATGCCCAGCACGGCCATGGCCGTGCCCAGCAGGGACAAACCGATCACCAGTACGCGCCAGCCATTGTCGAAACCGAAGCCACCGCGTAGCGGATAGAGCCAGTGGAACCAGGCACCCAGCCAGTTCCAGCGCCGCTCCTGCAGGCTGGCGTCACGCACCACTTCGCCAGTTCTGCCCGACAGGTAGAGCCAGGTACGCTCGGCATCGCCCAGCTCGACCAGATGCAACGGGCGCTCGGCATCCAGCGCACGCGAATGCGTCCAGACGTCCTCCTCGAACTGGCCGCGATAGCGCAGCGGCACATCGCCGGCATATTGCCGAGCGCCAGCCAGCGCCCAGGCTTCGTCGGCACGTTGCAGCGGCTCACCGCTACGCGCATTCAGGGTCACGCGGCGCCCGTCGGCCAACTCCAGCAGATAGAACGGCTGGCCGCCCAGACTGCTCAGACGCAGGCGCCGCAACGGCAGCTGTGCCCATTGCGCCGGCACCTCGGCGCAGCAGCTCGCGGGCAGTGCCGGTAGATGCCCGAGGCGCTCACTGCCGGTCAGCTTGGGGTAGCCGACATACAGCATCACCACCCCGGAGACGAACCACAGCGCCATCAGCAGGCACAGGCCGATACCCAGCCAGCGATGCCAGAGGTACAGCTGGCGTTTCAGCGCCATCAGTAACGCCATTGCACAGCCACTTCCAGGCTGCGCGGCTCGCCCAGGTAGTACTGGGTGTTGCTCTGGTGGATGAAGCGGGCGTAGGTCTCGTCGGTGAGGTTGCGCAACCGCGCGCTGAGCTCGGTGTGAGTATCCAGGTCGTGCTTGAGGAACAACCCGTAGACGGTGTACGACGGCACCCACATGGTGTTGGCGGTGTTGGCATAGACCGAGGAGACATAACGCGCATCGGCCCCCACCTGCCAGTCCGGTGCAACGTCGTAGGTCAACCAGAGGTTGGCCACGCGCTCGGGGATGTTCACCGGGTTCTTGCCCTTGCGCGATACCGCCACACCGCCGACGTTTTCGTTGAACTCGTCGTATTCGGCACGTACCCAGGCGAAGTTACCGGCGGCGAGCAACTGCGGGGTGATCTTGAACGAGGCGGCCAATTCGACACCGGTGGAGGTCTGCTGCCCGGCCTGCTCGGTGGTGTTCGGCACACTGGAAGACGGCACCGAGATGTTCTTGCGCACGATGCGGTACGCCGCCGCCGTCGCCGAGCCGCGACCATCGAGGAAGTCGAACTTGCTGCCCACCTCGATCTGGCGGCCGGTGCTCAGGTCGAAATCGGCGACCTGGGCGACCGAGGCGCTGGTCAGGGTGCCGCCTGGCGGTTCGGCCGAGGTGCTGTATTGGGTGTAGAGGCTGACGGCATCGGTGAGGTCATAGACCAGACCGACGCGTCCGGTGAAGGCATCCCAGCGGCGATCCAGCTCGACGCGGGTTACATGTTCGACCACCTCGAAGTCGATATGGTCGTAGCGCAGCGCGCTGATCAGCGCCAGGCGATCGGTCAGCCGGGTACGGTTCTCGACGAAGGCCGAGGCGGTATCGGTCCAGGTGCTGCGACCCTTTGTACGCGGGGCGTCCATGCCGGGGATGTCGAGAAACTCGCCTGGATCGAAACCGTTGGGGTCTACCGTGTCGAAGTTCGCCGAGATCGACAGCGGGTAGTTGGTCTGCTGGTTGCGGCTGTACTCCAGACCGAAGGCCCAGTCGCTGGCCAGACCGAACAGATCGCCGGCATGGGTCAGCTCGAAGCGGTCGCCATTGACCTCCTGATCATGGCGCTGACGGTAAGCAGCAGAACGGGTCACCTCGGTATTGGCGGCGTTGTAGCGATAACGCTCGAGGTTGCGGTAATCGCGCTGGCCCTTGTAGTGGTAGAAGGTGTTGCGCAGCTGGGTGGCGTCATCGAGGCGGTAGTCGGTAATCGAGCGCAGCCAGCGGGTGCGTTGCTCGTAGCGGCCGTCCTCGACGTTGTAGTTGTTGAAGCGGTTGTGCTTGTCGATACGCAGCTTGCCACTCAGTGGCTGCAACACCGGCGAGCCCCAGTACGGGCTGTCTTCCTGCTCCTCCAGGTACTCGATGGCCAGGGTGTGGGAGAGCTGGTCGTTGATGTCGCTGAGCAGGGAGAAGGCCAGGTTGCCGGCCTGGTTTTCCTGGCGGTCGATATAACCGTTGGTGTGAGTGCGGCTGTAATCCAGGCGCGCGTAATGCCGCGGACCGTCGCCCTCATTGAGCGCCTGATTGACGCCGATGGCGGTTTCCCAGGTGTCGTAGCGCGAGTAGCTGACGCGCCCTTCCAAGCTGTCCTTATCGCGGCTGGCGAGCTTGGTGATGTAGTTCAGGCTGCCGCCAACCGCGCCACTGCCATTGAGGAAGGACGACGGCCCGCCCAGCAGTTCGACGCGATCATAGATCCAGGCGCCAACAGGACGCGCCGAACCGCCGTATTGCAGGTTGATGCCATTGAACAGTTGGCCGATCTGTGCGCCATTGAAACCTCGATAGGCCACGTAGCCGCCCCAGCCGGGTGGTGCCGAGGCGTTCACGCCGGGCAAGGCATTGGCAGCATCCTGAAAGTTGCGTACGCCCAGACGCTCCATGGTCGCCCGATCCGCCACGCTGACCGAGGCCGGATTTTCACGAGCGCTGAGGTTGAGGCGCGAGCCACTCTCGATGGTTTTGTCCAGGTTGATGCCAGTAGCCTCGTCAGGCTCTGCAGCAACGGCAGATACGGTGCTGGCAGGCAGCGTCAAGGCGTCATCTTGCGCCCAGGCAAGGGAGGTGCTGCAGGCGAGCAGCGCCAGGGTGGTCATACGAAACATGTAAGGCTTCCAGGCTTTTGTTCGATAAGCCCGCACGCGACCTAGCCTCAAAGCCAGGTTTAACGGGCGACTTCAGAGCGCAGGAAGCAGGAAGGGAGAAGCGCGGGGATTGGCGGGAGGCCAGCGATAGCGGGTAAGACGGGGAATATGCAGGGCCGCCAGCGGACGCACACGTTCGGCCACGAGCAGGCCGAGCAGCCCGAAGAATGCCGCCAGGATGAGCGCACTGAACAAACTGGCCAAGGCGCAGCCCGTACCGGTAGCCGGGTTGGGCGCAACGATGCCGGAGCCGTCGAGGTCGGCGCCGGCGCCGAAGTTGCCATCGAACGAGCAGTACTGGCCATCCAGACCGCTGAGCTGCATGCCGGCCATCTGGCCGTGGCTGATCGCGCAGACGAACGCACTGAACAGGATGCTGAAGTACAGCACCCAAGCGGTCAGTGAGCGGTCATTGCGGGCCAGTTTCATGGGGCGCGACTCTAAACAGAGGATGGCAGCGCGACACTGCGGTGCGTTGCCGCAGGCACTGCGTACGAGAGTCTAGCAGGGCTTGCTGGCTTTATCGCATCAAGTGCTAACGCCATGGCGCAGCGTCCAGCAAACGCTGGCAGCGCAGTTGCACGAATTCGCGCAGCAGATGCACCGCCTTGCTCAGCTGAGCACGGTGCGCACACACCAGATACAGGGGCGTCGGCTCGCCCAGCCAGTTCGGCAGCAGCACCTGCAGGCGCCCTTCGCGCACGTCTTCGGCGACATCCAGCCAGGACTTGTACACCACACCCCGCCCGGCCACGGCCCAGCGCCGAGTGACATCGGCATCGTCGCAGACCCGGTCACCCGCGACGTTCATCAGTACCTCGCGCTTGCCATCCTGAAAGCGCCAGCGATCATACGCTCGGCCATGCAACATATAGAGCAGGCAGTTGTGCTGATGCAGCTCCTCCACGCTGCGCGGCGAACCGTGCCGGGCGAGATAGGAAGGTGAAGCGCAGAGCACCCGACGATTGTCCGCTGCCACCGGCAGTGCCACCAGGCTGGAATCCTCCGGTGCGCCGTAGCGCAGGGCGATGTCCACCGGCTCACGGAACAGGTCGGTCACCCGGTCGGCCAGCAGCAGACGCAGCTGCAGTTGCGGATGCTCGTCCTGGAACGCGTCGAGCCAGGGCAACAACGTATTGCGCCCCAGATCCGACGGCGCCGATAGCTGCAATACACCGCAAATCCCCTCCTGGCTGCCGACCAGTTGCTGGCGCCCCTCCTCGAGGCTCTGCAACGCCAGCCGGGCATGCACCAGATACAGCTCGCCCTCGGGCGTCAGGCGCAGGCTGCGCGTCGAACGCGCCAGCAGGCGCACCTGCAGCTGCTGCTCAAGACGCTTGAGGGCCGCGCTGGCCACGGCTGGCGAAACATCCAGCAGCCGCGCCGCAGCGGACAGGCTGCCGGTTTCGGCAGTTCGCACGAAGAGTTGCAGGTCGTCGAAACGCAGCATGGCCGCTCACTTTCAAAATAATGATGAAAGAGACTCTATTACCCGCTTCTTTTTCTTTCCACACAAATAAAAGAGCATGGCTTCAATTCCCTATCGGAGCCCGCCATGACCACTGCTCTCACACTGATCGCCACCATCAAGGCCCTGCCTGGTCATGCCGAGGCGGTGGCCGCAGGCCTGCAACGTCTGGTCACGGCCACCTGCGCGGAGCCCGGATGCCTGCAGTACGCGCTGCACCGCAACAAGCTGGACCCGCACCAGTTCGTGATGATCGAACAATGGCGCGACGCCGAGGCATTGGACCAGCATCATGCAGCGCCGCACTTCCTACACTTCACCAACGCATTCGGCGAGCGGCTTGCGGGTATCGATCTGCTCCCGCTGCAACCCCTTACCTGATTTCTCACAGAGGACCATTTCCATGAAAGCCGTCGCTTACTACCAATCCCTGCCTGCCGACCATCCCGAAGCACTGCAGGACGTGCAGCTGGCCGAACCCACTCCGGGTGCACACGATCTTCTGGTCGAGGTTCGGGCCATCTCGGTCAACCCGGTCGATACCAAGATCCGCCTCGGCGTTGCGCCGGAGAATGGTGCCGCCAAGGTGCTGGGCTGGGATGCAAGCGGCGTCGTCAAGGCCGTGGGCAGCGAAGTCACTCTGTTCCAGCCCGGCGACCGGGTGTTCTACGCCGGCGCCATCGACCGTGCCGGCGCCAATAGCGAACTGCACCTGGTCGATGAACGCATCGTTGGCCATATGCCGGGCAGCCTGTCGTTCGCCGAAGCTGCAGCCCTGCCGCTGACCGCCATCACCGCCTGGGAACTGCTGTTCGAACGTCTGCAGGTTGCCGAGGGCTCGGCCGATCAAGGCCAGAGCCTGCTGATCGTCGGCGCCGCCGGTGGTGTCGGTTCGATTCTCACCCAACTGGCGCGCAACCTGACCGGCCTGACCGTGATCGGTACTGCCTCGCGCCCGGAAACCCAAGCCTGGGTCCGTGATCTGGGCGCACATCATGTAATCGATCACAGCAAGCCGCTGAGCGAGGAACTGGCGCGCATTAGCATCGGCCAGGTCACCCATGTCGCCAGCCTGACCCAGACCGACCAGCACTACGCGCAACTGGTCGAGTGCCTGGCGCCGCAGGGGCGTCTGGCGCTGATCGACGACCCGCTGCAACCGCTGGATGTGATGCAGCTCAAGCGCAAGAGCCTGTCGCTGCACTGGGAGTTGATGTTCACCCGTTCGCTGTACCAGACCGCAGACATGATCGAGCAGCATCGTCTGCTGGAGCGGGTCTCCGATCTGGTCGACGCCGGCGTGCTCAAGACCACTCTCGGTGAGCATTTCGGCACCATCAATGCCGCCAACCTGCGTCGCGCCCATGCGTTGCTGGAGAGTGGCAAGGCCAAGGGCAAGATCGTGCTCGAAGGGTTCTGAGGCGCGATGGTGTAGTGGGCCGACCCAGTCACGTTTCCTTCGCGGTACCGCTTATCGCGAAGCGGCCATCACGCTGGTCGGCCATTTGATTTAGATCAGAAAAAGGTCATGCAAGCGAACTATCCTGATTGTCCCCAACAAGCACCGGCGACTCGTCGCAGCTTAAGGAGGTGGTTCGCATGAAAGTTCTCGTTCAGCCGCGTGATCAGGGCGGCGAATGCCTGTGGCAGGTACGACTGGATCAACATTGCGTGAGTTTTCGCAGCGAAGAGGAGGCCCGCCAGTTCGCCGCCAGGCTGGAAGCCCGCTTGCGCGCGCCACACAAGCTGCCCGACTGGCCCGTGCAGCGTCAGGCGGGCTGAATCTCAGCCTTGATTGCGATGTCGTAGGGTGCGCTGGCGCAGCGAAAAAACGGGCTAGCCTCTGGAACGCACAGTGCACCCTACTTCTCGCCTGACGCCTGGCTGACCGGCATCAGGCGCAACGCCGGACTGCGCAGCATATCCAGCACGGTATCGACCAGCGCAGGCGCCTGCTGCGCGAGGTCGAAGTTGGGCACCAGCAACCAGTTGGACTCGATACCTTCCATATAGGCATGCAGACAGACGGCCGCCCGCGCGCAGTCCAGGTCGCTCGGCAACTGGCCCTTGTTGACCGCGTTGCTCAGCGCTTTGGCGATGCGCTGATCACACTCAATGCTCAGCGCCTGCATGCGCTCGCGCAGGCCGAGCAGCTCACCGGTGTATTCGCACTTGTAACGCAGGATGTCGTGGGTGCGGTGGGTCTGCGTCTCGCAGGCCAGGCGCGTCAGTGCTTTGATCAACAATTCACGCATGCAGCCCAGCGGGTCAGGCTCGTCCTCGCTCTCGCTGGCACGCGCCAGTTCCTCGAGCGGCAGGCGCAGACGTTCGAGCATGGCCTGGAACAGGTCGATCTTGTTCTCGAAATGCCAGTAGATGGCGCCACGGCTGACGCCAGCGGCTTTCGCCACTTCGGCCAGAGACGCATGCGAGACCCCCTGAGCATGGAACACCTGCTCGGCGGCATCGAGTATCAGCGCCCGCGTTGCTTGCGCCTCTGCCTTGGTTCGTCTAGCCATTACCTAACCCACTGTCGCATTGCCTGAAACGCTTCTTCAGTAGAAGCGGTCAGAAGTATGCAGACAGTCCCAGGCATTTACAAACATTCACGCTTGTAAGTATATTCTGCGTCATTGGTTCTCAACTCCCATCCCTTCGCCCGCCCGGGCCGCGTATCCGATAAACGAGGTTCTCTCAGATGCACAAGAAACCAGCCTTTGCCGCCTTGGTTTCCGCCATCGCCGTGGCAATGCTCACGCTCACCGGCTGCCAGGAAGACAGTACCCCGCAGGCCCAGCCAACCCCCGAGGTTGGTGTGGTCACGCTGCAGGCGCAACCCTATGCCCTGACCAGCGAAGTGCCAGGCCGTACCAGCGCCTATCGCATTGCCGAGGTGCGCCCACAGGTCAATGGCATCATCCAGAAGCGCCTGTTTACCGAGGGCAGCGAGGTCAAGGCGGGGCAGCAGTTGTATCAGATCGACCCGGCCACCTACGAGGCTGCCTACAAGAGCGCCCAGGCCACGCTGTTGTCCGCCAAGTCACTGGCTGATCGCTACAAGCTGCTGGTCAATGACAAGGCCGTCAGCCAGCAGGCCTACGACGAGGCCCGCGCGGCCAGCCTGCAGGCCGATGCCGCCCTGGAGCAGGCGCGTATCGATCTGCGCTACACCAGAGTGATGGCGCCGATCAGCGGCCGTATCGGCCGTTCCGCCGTGACCGAAGGTGCGCTGGTGAGCAACGGCCAGGCGAGCGCCATGGCCACCATTCAGCAGCTCGACCCGATCTACGTCGACGTCACCCAGTCGAGCAAGGAACTGCTGCGCCTGCGCCGCGACCTGGCCGAAGGACGTTTGCAGAAGGCCAGCGACAGCGCCGCCAAGGTCGCGCTGAAGCTGGAGGACGGCAGCCGCTACGCGCATGAAGGCACGCTGGAGTTCTCCGAAGTCGCAGTGGACGAAAGTACCGGTTCGGTGACCCTGCGCGCGGTATTCCCCAACCCAGATCACCTGCTGCTGCCGGGCATGTTCGTGCACGCCGAGCTGCTGTCGGGGGTCAAGGAAAACGCCATCCTCGCCCCGCAGCAGGGTGTGACCCGCAACCAGCGTGGTGAGCCGACGGCGATGGTGGTCAATGCCGAAAACAAGGTGGAGCAGCGTGTACTCAAGGCCGACCGCACCGCCGGCAATGCCTGGCTGGTCGAGGATGGCCTGAAGGACGGCGACCGCCTGATCACCGAAGGCCTGCAGTTCGTGCGGCCGGGTGCCGAGGTCAGGGCCGTGCCGGCCAGCAACGTCAAGACCGAACAGCCTGACCAGGGCACCGAACCAGCCAACGGCCAGGACTAACGGAGAAACACTGAATGTCCAGATTCTTTATCGACCGGCCGATCTTCGCCTGGGTGATCGCCTTGGTGATCATGCTGGCCGGCGGCCTGTCCATCCTCAAATTGCCGATCAACCAGTACCCGAGCATCGCGCCGCCCGCCGTATCCATCCAGGTGTCGTATCCGGGCGCCTCGGCGCAGACGGTGCAGGACACCGTGGTGCAGGTGATCGAGCAGCAGCTCAACGGTATCGACGGCCTGCGCTATGTCAGCTCGGCCAGCAACTCCGACGGCAGCATGGAGATCATCGTTACCTTCGAACAGGGGGTGAACCCGGATATCGCCCAGGTTCAGGTGCAGAACAAGCTGCAACTGGCGACACCGTTGCTACCGCAGGAAGTCCAGCAACAGGGCATCCGTGTGACCAAGTCGGTGAGCAACTTCCTCATGATCATCGGCGTGGTGTCGAAAGACGGCAGCATGACCCGTGAAGACCTGTCGGACTACATCGTCTCCAACCTGCAGGACCCGATTTCGCGGACCAAGGGCGTCGGTGATTTCCAGGTGTTCGGCGCGCAGTACGCCATGCGCATCTGGCTCGACCCGACCAAGCTCAACAGCTTCCAGCTGACCCCGGTTGACGTGCGCAGCGCCATCCAGGCGCAGAACGTGCAGATTTCCTCCGGCCAGTTCGGCGGGCTGCCGGCGTCGCCGGGCAATCAGCTCAACGCCACCATCATCGGCAAGACCCGCCTGCAGACCCCGGAAGAGTTCCGCAAGATTCTGCTCAAGGTGCAGGCCGATGGCTCCCAGGTGCGCCTGGGTGATGTCGCCAAGGTCGAGCTGGGCGGTGAAAACTACGCCATCAACGCGCAGTTCAATGGCCTGCCGGCCTCCGGTCTGGCGATTCGCCTGGCCACCGGTGCCAACGCCCTGGACACGGCCAAGGCAGTGCGTGAAACCATCGCCAATCTCGAGCCGTTCTTCCCGGCCGGCATGGAAGTGGTCTTCCCCTACGACACCACACCGGTGATCTCGGCTTCCATCGAAGGGGTGGTACAGACCCTGTTCGAGGCCATCGTGCTGGTGTTCCTGGTGATGTTCCTGTTCCTGCAGAACCTGCGCGCCACCATCATCCCGACCATGGCGGTGCCGGTGGTACTACTCGGGACCTTCGGCATACTTGCCGCGTTCGGTTTCTCCATCAATACCCTGACCATGTTCGCCATGGTCCTGGCCATCGGCCTGCTGGTGGACGACGCCATCGTGGTGGTGGAGAACGTCGAGCGGGTGATGCGCGAGGAAGGCCTGTCACCCAAGGAAGCGACCAAGAAATCCATGGGGCAGATTCAGGGCGCGCTGGTGGGTATCGGCCTGGTGCTGTCGGCGGTGTTCCTGCCGATGGCCTTCTTCGGCGGCTCCACCGGGGTCATCTACCGGCAATTCTCCATCACCATCGTCTCGGCCATGGCCCTGTCGGTGCTGGTGGCGCTGATCTTCACGCCGGCGCTGTGCGCTACCCTGCTCAAACCCATCGACAGCGACCACCACGAGGCCAAGCGCGGCTTCTTCGGCTGGTTCAACCGTACCTTCGACCGCGGCAGCAATGCCTATCAGCGCGGCGTGGCGGGCATGCTCAAGCGCAAGACACCGTACCTGATTCTGTACCTGGTGATCGTCGCGATCATGGCCTGGATGTTCACCCGCATTCCCACCGCGTTCCTCCCCGAGGAAGACCAGGGCGTGCTGTTCGCCCAGGTGCAGACGCCGTCCGGCTCCAGTGCCGAGCGCACCCAGGTGGTGGTCGACGAGATGCGCCAGTACCTGCTGGAAGAGGAAGCCAGCACGGTTCAATCGGTGTTCACCGTCACCGGCTTCAACTTCGCCGGCCGCGGTCAGAGCTCCGGTTTGGCCTTCATCATGCTCAAGCCCTGGGGTGAACGTCCCGGCGCCGAGAATGGCGTAGCCGCACTGGCGCAACGGGCGCAGATGCACTTCTTCAGCTTCCGCGATGCCCTGGTATTCGCCTTTGCCCCGCCGGCGGTGATGGAGATGGGTAACGCTACCGGCTTCAACTTCTTCCTGCAGGATCAGGCGGGTGTTGGCCACCAGGTGATGAACGAGGCACGTGACAAGTTCCTGCAACTGGCCAACCAGCACCCGGTACTCGACAGCGTGCGCGCCAACGGCCTGCGTGACGAAGCGCAGTACCAGCTGCTGATCGACGACGAGCGCGCCCGCGCCCTCGGCCTGTCGCTGGCGGACATCAACAGCACCCTGTCGATCGCCTGGGGTGCCAGTTACGTCAACGACTTCATCGACCGCGGTCGAGTGAAGAAGGTCTACCTGCAGGGCGTGGCCGACGCACGCATGGCCCCGGAAGACCTGAACAAGTGGTATGTGCGCAACGACCAGGGCCGCATGGTGCCGTTCAGCGCCTTCGCCAGTGGCGAGTGGACTTACGGCCCGCCCAAGCTGGCGCGCTATAACGGCGTGTCGGCGGTGGAAATCCTCGGTGCGCCGGCGCCCGGCTACAGCACCGGTGATGCCATGGCTGCCGTCGAGGAAATCGCCAAGCAGCTACCACAGGGCGTCGGCTATTCGTGGACTGGCCTGTCCTACGAGGAGCGCCTGGCCGGCTCGCAGACCACGGCATTGTTCGTGATCTCGGCCATCGTGGTGTTCCTGTGCCTGGCAGCGCTGTACGAGAGCTGGTCGATCCCGTTCTCGGTGATGCTGGTGGTGCCGCTGGGGATCATCGGCGCGCTGGCCTTCACCGAACTGCGCGGGCTGTCCAACGACGTGTTCTTCAAGGTCGGCCTGCTCACCACCATCGGGTTGTCAGCGCGTAACGCGATTCTGATCGTCGAGTTCGCCAAGGCGCAGTACGAACAGGGTATGAGCCTCGCCGAGGCCGCCATCGAAGCCTGCCGCATGCGCTTGCGCCCGATCATCATGACTTCGCTGGCATTCATCCTCGGCTGTCTGCCGCTGGCCATCGCCAGTGGTGCCGGCGCCGGCAGCAAGCACGCTATCGGCACCGGGGTGATCGGCGGCATGCTCAGCGCGATGATCCTGGCGATCTTCTGGATCCCGCTGTTCTACGTCGTGGTCTGCTCGCTGTTCGAGAAAAAGCGCCCCGAGCCGGCCCGTGAAAACGAGAAGGAGGCACTGCAATGAGGCAGTCCCTGTTGTCCCTGGCCGTGGCCGCCGCTCTGCTCAGCGGCTGCAGCCTGATCCCTGACTATCAGCGCCCGGATGCACCCGTGGCGGCTGACTGGCCGCAGGGCGAGGCCTATGGCAGCGCCGCCACGGAAGGCAGCCGTGCTGCGGCTGACCTGCAATGGCGCGAGTTCTTCCGCGACCCGGCGCTGCAGCAACTGGTGCAAGTGGCGCTGGAGAACAACCGCGACCTGCGCGTCGCCGCGCTGAACGTCGAAGCCTACCGCGCGCTGTACCGCATCCAGCGCGCCGATCTGCTGCCCTCGGTGGCCGCCGACGGCAGCGGCAGCCGCCAGCGCCTGCCCGGTGATCTGAGCCAGACCGGCGAAGCCCGTACCAGCGGCCAGTACAGCGCCACACTGGGCGTCAACGCCTGGGAGCTGGACTTCTTCGGCCGCATTCGCAGCCTCAGCGAACAGGCGTTGCAGGAGTACCTGGCTACCGAACAGGCCCAGCGCAGCACGCAGATCAGCCTGGTCGCCAGCGTCGCCAGCGCCTACCTGCAATGGCAGGCCGATCTGGCCCTGCTGCAGCTGACCCAGGACACCCTGAAAACCTTCGAGGAAAGCTACCAGCTGACCCAGCGCAGCTTCGACGTCGGCGTCGCCGATGCCCTGGCCCTGAGTCAGGCACGCAGCTCGGTAGACAGCGCGCGCGTCAGCCTGGCGCAGTACCAGCGTCTGGTCGCCCAGGATCGCAACGCCCTGATCCAACTGCTCGGCACTGGCTTGCCGGCCGACCTGCCGCAGGGGCTGAAGCTCAATGCCGATCTGCTGGAACAGGTTCCCGCCGGCCTGCCCGCCGACCTGTTGCAGCGCCGCCCCGACCTGCTGCAGGCCGAGTACCAGCTCAAGGCCGCCAACGCCAACATCGGTGCGGCGCGTGCGGCGTTCTTCCCCAGCATCAGCCTGACCACCAATGCCGGTACCGCCAGCAGCCAGTTGTCCGGCCTGTTCGACGGCGGCTCGGGTACCTGGCTGTTCCAGCCGCAGATCAGCCTGCCGATCTTCAACGCCGGTCGCCTGCGCGCCAACCTCGACTATGCCGAGCTGCAAAGCGATATCCGCGTCGCCGAGTACGAGAAAGCCATCCAGGTGGCCTTCCAGGAGGTCGCCGACCGCCTGGCTGCGCGCACCACCTACCGCCAGCAACTGGACGCCCAGCGCGCCCTGCTGGAAACCACCGAGACCTATTACGACCTGGCCGAACGGCGCTACCGCACCGGCGTGGACAGCTACCTGACCCTGCTCGATGCCCAGCGTCAGCTGTTCAGCGTGCGCCAGCAACTGATCGCCGACCGCCTAGCCCAGCTCAGCAGTGAAGTGGAGCTGTACAAGGCCCTGGGTGGTGGCTGGAGCAATACGGGGAGCAACGCCCCACAAGGTTGACCGCGCGTAACCCGCTTCAAGGACGACCTTATCCAACGCGCCGCCCCCGCAGTCTTTGCGGGGGCGTTTTTTTGGTTTTTCACACAGTTTGGGGAAAGTGCGGGTTGACACCGGACTGGCATGTTTGTGTGCGTATCGCTTACTGACTTGGCACTATCCATTACCGAGTCAACTGAGCGTTTGGGTTGCGCCCCTTACGGGCGCCACACCTTTCTTGCTTGCCCAAGAAAGGTGTGCCAAAGAAGGGCA
>JBLUOL010000056.1:0-27629 GCA_048065775.1 Pseudomonas sp. GW6 | reverse complement strand
GCACGTTCCGGCACTGCGGCCAGCGGCAGGCGGTAATGCTCGACGCCGGCTGCCCCCGTCACCTGAACCTCGGCCAGCAGCGGCGCATTGGCATCGTCGCCAAGCGGCATCACGTACAGCACGTTAGCAGCCGGGCGCTGTTCACCCGCGAACCAGCGGCGCTTGGGCAGATACAGCGGCAGCGACTCGCGCTCCAGCGTCTGCCGCGCGCGTCCGTCCATCACTTCGCTCAGGGCGCGGCCCAGCACCAGGGTCTGCAGCTCCGGCATGCGCTCTACAGGTTTCAGGTGCCAGCTGGGCATCTGCGAGGCGTCAGCCAGGTAGAACCAGTAGAAACCGTACGGCGGCAAGGTCAGCAGGTAGGTGAGCTGGCCGATGGGCGGGAACGAGGCGCCGCCGATCATCTCCACCGGTACCCGGTCGCGGTACTCAGCCAGTTCCAGCTCGACGGCCTGGGCCGCGCTGGACAGGTTGGCCACGCAGAGGATCTGCTGCTCGCTGCCATCCTCGCCTCGATGCATGCGCAGGTAGGCCAGGATGCGCCGGTTGCTCGGCGCCAGCATCGTCAGCGAGCCACGGCCGAAGGCCTTGTGCTGGTTGCGGATGGCGAGCATGCGCCGCGTCCAGTTGAGCAGCGAATGCGGGTCGCGCGCCTGCGCCTCGACGTTGATGGTCTGGTAGCCGTACAGCGGGTCCATGATCGGCGGCAGCACCAGACTGGCCGGATCGGCACGGGAAAAGCCACCGTTGCGGTCCACCGACCACTGCATCGGCGTGCGCACACCGTCGCGGTCGCCGAGGTAGATATTGTCGCCCATGCCGATCTCGTCGCCGTAGTACAGCGTCGGCGTGCCGGGCATCGACAGCAGCAGGCTGTTGAGCAGCTCGATGCGTCGCCGGTCGCGCCCCACCAAGGGCGCCAGACGCCGGCGAATGCCGAGGTTGATGCGTGCACGACTGTCGGCGGCGTAGTAGTTCCACAGGTAGTCGCGCTCGTCGTCAGTGACCATTTCCAGGGTCAGCTCATCATGGTTGCGCAGGAAGATCGCCCACTGGCAATTGGGCGGAATCTCCGGCGTCTGGCGCAGGATATCGGTGATCGGGAAGCGGTCTTCCTGGGCGATGGCCATGTACATGCGCGGCATCAGCGGGAAGTGGAAGGCCATGTGGCATTCGTCGTCCTCGCCAAAATAGGGCCGGGTATCTTCCGGCCACTGGTTGGCCTCGGCCAGTAGCAGGCGATCCGGATAGCGCGCATCCAGTTCGGCGCGGATGCGCTTGAGCACGGCGTGGGTCTCCGGCAGGTTCTCGCTGCTGGTGCCGTCACGCTCGATCAGATACGGGATGGCGTCCAGGCGCAGGCCATCGACGCCCATGTCGAGCCAGAAGCGCATCACCCCGAGCACGGCTTCGAGCACCTTGGGGTTGTCAAAGTTGAGGTCCGGCTGGTGCGAGTAGAAGCGGTGCCAGAAGTACTGGCCGGCCACGGCGTCCCAGGTCCAGTTGGACTTCTCGCTGTCGATGAAGATGATCCGTGTGCCGGCGTATTTCTCGTCGCTGTCGGACCAGACGTAATAGTCGCGCGCCTTGGAGCCCTTCTTCGCCCGGCGCGCGCGCTGGAACCAGGGGTGCTGATCGGAGGTGTGGTTGATCACCAGCTCGGTGATCACGCGCAGGCCGCGCCGGTGCGCCTCGGCAATGAAGCGCCGGGCATCGCTCAGCGAGCCGTAGTCCGGGTGCACGTCGTTGTACTTGGCGATGTCATAGCCGTCGTCGCGCCGTGGCGAGGGGTAGAACGGCAGCAGCCAGAGGGTGTTCACGCCCAGTTCGGCGATGTAGTCGAGCTTGTCGATCAGGCCCTGGAAGTCGCCGATACCGTCGTTGTTGGCATCGAAGAACGACTTCACGTGGACCTGATAGATCACCGCGTCCTTGTACCACTGCGGGTCGTTGAGAAATGTCTTGCCGACGCTGCGCTTGGCCATGATGCTACTCCGTTGATCAGCGGGCGGTCTGGATTCGCCAGATGCCGAAAGGCAGGTGCCAGGGTTCGATGCGCATCCACTGCACCTTGCCATGCCAGGTCCAGCGGTGGCCGTTCATCAGGTCTTCACCCTGCAGGTCGGCATCGTCAGGCAGGCCGAGCTCCCACAGCGGCAGCTCGAAGTGCGCTTCCTGGGCGTGATGCGGATCGAGGCTGACGGCGACCAGGATGAAGTTGCTCAGATCGGCCGTGCGCTTGCCGAAGTAGAGAATGTTGTCGTTCCACGCGGTGTAGGCCTGAAAGCCCAGATGGGTCTGCAGCGCCGGGTTCTCGCGGCGGATCTGGTTGAGCCGGGTGATCTCGGCGTTGATGTTGCCCGGCGCCTGGTAGTCGCGCGGGCGCAGCTGGTACTTCTCCGAATCGAAGTACTCCTCCTTGCCTGGTACCGGCTCGGCCTCGCACAGCTCGAAGCCTGAATACATGCCCCACAAGCCGGAGCCCATGGTCGCCAGCGCGGCGCGAATGAGAAAGCCGGGCCTGCCGCTGCGCTGCAGGAAATAGGGGTTGATGTCGGGCGTGTTGACGAAGAAGTTCGGCCGATAGCAGTCGCGCCAGGGCGCCTGGTTCAGTTCGGTCAGGTAGCTCTGCAGCTCGGCCTTGGTGTTGCGCCAGGTGAAGTAGGTGTAGCTCTGGCTGAAGCCGAGCTTGCCCAGGCGCGCCATCATCGCCGGGCGGGTGAAGGCCTCGGAGAGGAAGATCACCTGCGGATGGCGCTCACGCACATCGGCGATCAGCCATTCCCAGAACGGCATCGGCTTGGTGTGCGGGTTGTCGACGCGAAACAGCGTCACGCCCTGCTCCACCCAGCCCAGCACCACATCGCGCAACGCCAGCCACAGGTCGGGCATGGCCGCTTCGGCGTAGAACTCGACGTTGACGATGTCCTCGTACTTCTTCGGCGGGTTCTCTGCATGGCGAATGCTGCCGTCCGGACGCCAACTGAACCAACCGGGGTGCTGCTTGAGCCAGGGGTGATCGGGTGAGCACTGCACGGCAAAATCCAGCGCCACTTCCAGACCATGCTCACGCGCCACACGCACCAACTGACGAAAATCCTCGAGGCTGCCGAGCTGCGGGTGCACGGCCTCATGACCGCCCTCCTCGCTGCCGATGGCATAGGGACTGCCGGGGTCGCCCGGGCCGGCCTTGAGGCTGTTATTCGGCCCCTTGCGGTGCGCCCGGCCGATGGGATGAATCGGCGGAAAATACAGAACATCGAAGCCCATTCGGGCGATCTCGGGGATGCGCACATGCACGTCGGCGAAGCTGCCGTGGCGCTGCTCGTCGCCCAGCGAGCGGGGAAACAGCTCATACCAACTGGCGAATTCGGCCAGGCTGCGCTCGACGTCCAGCGGGTAATTCGGCGTGCGCAGCAGATGCGGACGGTATTCGGCGCGGCGCATCAGCTCGTTGACGGAGGGATCGATCAGCACCGCTTCGCGCTCGGTCTGCGATTGCGAGGCCTCCATGCGTTCGATCAGCGCCGCCAGCTCGCCGCGCAATTGCTCCGGCGCCTGCGCGGCGATGCGCCGAACCAGCTGCGCGCCCTCCTGCAGTTCGAGTTCCACCGGCACACCGGCACCGAGTTTCTTCACCAGTTCCTGGCGGAAGCTGGCGTAAACGTCCAGCCAGGCTTCGATGGCGAATTCGCCTCGGCCCTGCTGATCGATACGCAGTGTGGCGCTCCAGCGATCATTGCCCAGGGCCTGCATCGGCGTGCGCTGCCACGTGGCCTCGCCATTGGCGCGCCACAGCAGATCGGCGGCCAGTTGCTCGTGGCCATCGCTGAAGATCACCGCCGTGACCGGAAACTCCCGACCACACAGGCATTTGCTGGCGAAGCGGCCACCTTCAATGATCGGTTGTACTGCTTCGATGGCCAGCCGAGGCTGGGCGATGGCATGGATGACGGTCTGATCGGCATATTGCGGGGACGGCATCGTTCCTGGCTCCTCTACGCCTGGCAGACGTGTTCGAAGGGATTGGCGGGCAGGTTTGCGACAGCGCGCGAAGCGCTGCACCTGTCAGAAATACCGAGGTGGGGGCAGAGGTAAAAGTTCAGGCAGTTTTTGCCCGTTCACCAGGCTAACGGGCTATTGCCTGTCGCTCGGCTTTTCATCGGCCTGGTCGTCCGGCTTGGTCCTGGCGCCCGGATCGACCAGCAGCGGCATGAGGTGCAGCACCACCAGCACGATCACCGTGGACAGCACGGCGGTGGCCTCGCGCCCGAGCCCGACCGCCACGCCAATGGCGGCCGAGGCCCACAGGCCAGCGGCTGTGGTCAGGCCTTTGACGTCGGATATGTTCTGGCCTTTGAGGATGGTGCCGGCGCCGAGAAAACCGACACCCGCGGCGATGCCCTGGATCACCCGGCTCATGGCGTCGGCTTCGGCGCCGTCCTGCTCCAGCGCCATGACGAAGATCGCCGCGCCGAGGCACACCAGCATATGCGTGCGCATGCCGGCGGCCTTGCCCATGACCTCGCGCTCGTAGCCGAGCAGGCCGCCGAGGACCATGGCCAGAATCAGGCGCAACGTGGCGCGGGTGATGTGCTCCACCTGGCCAAGGTCGGAAAACTCCTGCATCAGGGTGGTGAGAATTCGGTCGAGTACGTCCATCGTCGTTCAATCTCCACGGATGATTTGCATCTGAGCGAATCCGGCACGCAGAGGTTCGGGTCATCGTCACCGCCGGTTATCCGGAACAGGGAACCTATGCCCTAACGGGCATTCACTTCTCTTGAAGACCCAAACCAACCGGGAGAACGCTCATGCCCCGTGGCAGCAAAGACAAATACACCGCCAAGCAGAAGCGCAAGGCCGAGCACATCGAGGACAGCTACAAGGCCCGCGGTGTACCCGAGGACGAGGCCGAAGCGCGTGCCTGGGCCACGGTCAACAAGCAGTCCGGCGGTGGCGAAAAGGCTGGCGGCTCCGGGCAGAAGACCAGCGCAGCCAGCAAGGAGGCAGCACGCAAGTCCTCGGCACGGCGGGCGGCAGCGTCCCGTGAAGGCACACCCCGTTCCGGTCAGCGCCTGGAGGCGATGAACAAGACCGAGCTGATGGAGCTGGCGCGCAAGCGGGATATCGCCGGGCGCTCTCGCATGCGCAAGGAAGAACTGCTGCAGGCGCTGCGCAAGGCCAGTGCCTGAGGCAGGTTGCCTCCTCGGTCAATGACTCGATCGGCCTGAAGATCTCGTCATTCCCGCGCAGGCGGGAACCCATAAATACCCTGCGAGCTGGGCTCCCGCCTACGCGGGAGTGACGTTTATCAAGACGCCAGTTCGCGCTCACGCTCCACGCGCTCACCGCAATCGCAACCGGCGCTCTGGCACTGGACCAGGCCCTTGGGATGACGCTGCATGCAGGCCTCGCAGCAATACAGCAGATCTTCGCCGGCGACTTCGTGCACCCACTCACGAGACTCGACCGGACAATCGCAATGCGGGCAGGCGCAGGTTCGTGCATTCATGGCTTGCGCTCCTCGTCGGTGGGTACCACTTCATCGGTCCAGGGCTTGCCGTCGAGGGGGGCCGAGCGCGCCAGCTCCGCTTCGTCGAGGCCGAAGCCACCACCGACCTGCGTTTCGTCGACCACGCTCAGCTCCTCATCGTTGGCACCATCGCCACCACGTTCGAGTGGCGAGCGTGCACCGCTGTCATCGATCAGGGTGTCCGGGCTGAGATCGTCGAGGCTGACGTTGTCCTCATGCTCGCTCTCGCCTAGCGTCGCGGCACCGGTCAGGCCAATTTCCTCCTCTGGGGTGGACGATGGTCGCGCGGTCGGCTGCAAGGTGGGATCGCCGGTGCCGAGGCTATCCTCCTCATCGCTGAAGTCCAGCGCCTGTTCATCGATTCGCTCCGGGGTGGGACCTGGAATTGTGTCTTTCATGAGATGCCTCCTTCGAACGATATGGGCCGCGCATGGCGACGGCGCAGATGCGCCATCGTCCGTACGCTCGGTTCAAGGCGAAATCGGGTCGCTGGCAGGGAAGGTTTCCTCCACCGCATGATCCAGCCGGTTTTCCTGGCGCCCTTTCACCCGCTCCATCTCCTTTTGCAGTTTCGGTAATGCCGCGCGCAGCTCGGCCACCCGCTCACGCAAGCTTTCGAGTTCGCTCTTGGGGTCGCTGATCATTCCCTTGACCACGCAGTGTCCGCTGATCCCGCGCTGCAGCAGCGCGGCGCCACCAAGGGCCTTGAGCACACCTGAGGTACCGCCCTGGCAGACCCCGGCGACGATGGCGGTGGCGCCGGTGGCGAGTGATACGGCACGTTCCAGACGATGAACGTTATGGGTCAGTGACATGGCGTTTCTCCTTAGCGTTGGATGACGCAGCCAATTGCGGCTCACGTGAGGTTTAGAAAGTCAGGTGCACGGCAAAGGTTCAGGCTATTTGCCGAATGTCCTGCAGGGCGGTCTGCTGCATCAGCCTGTCGACCACATCGAACAGGGCTGCGCGATGATCGGCGCCGCCGCTGCGGGCGCGGCGGTAGGTCATGAGCTGGTTTTCGGCACTGCCGCCGACCCGCGCCAGCTTGCGTGCGTGGGTCATGATCCAGCGTTCGTCAGGCGCAATCTGCTCGCCGATGCAGGCCAGCACTTCGTCCAGCCAGGCGGCGAATGGCAAGGTGCTCTGGCTGTGCGGCTCGATGAACAGCCCGCGCAGACCGCGGCGCTTGGCGCGCCAGCGGTTTTCCAGAGTGAGGATGCGGGTCAGCGGATCATCGAACCAGTCATGGTGAGGCGCATCCAGGGCATGGCCGAGCATGGCGCGAAACAGCCCGGCGATGCACAGGGCATCGTCCAGACGCGGGCAGGCATCGGCGATGCGCAGCTCCAGGGTGGGGAAGCGCAGTGACGGGCGGATGTTCCACCACAGATTGACGGCCGAGCCGATGCAGTCGGTATCGGTCATTACCTTCAGGTAGCGCTGGTACTCGGCGTCATCGCGAAAGTGATCGGGAATGCCCATGCGCGGCCATTCATCACAGACCGCCTGGCGATAGCTCATCAAACCGCAGGGTCGGCCATCCCAGAACGGCGAGGACGCGCTCAGACCCAGCAATAACGGCAGCCAGGGCGTCAGCCGGTTCATCAGGCGAATGCGGTCGACGCCCTCGGGCACACCGACATGCACATGCAGGCCAGCCAGCACGCTGCGGCTGGCAACGATCCGGTAGTCATCGAAGATCGCCCGGTAGCGCGCCATGTTGGTCGCCTGCACGCTACGCCACTGCCCCAGCGGATGGGTGCCGGCAGCGAGGATGCCGCAGCCGAACTCGCTGGCCAGGTCGGCCATGGTCTTGCGCGCCTGGCCAAGACAGTCGCGCGCCTCGTCGAGACTGTTCAGCACCGGCGTGACCACCTCGAACTGTGCGGCGAACATCTCTCGCGTCACCCGCTGGCCCAGCGCGCGACGACTGGATATGGCAAAGGCCTCGACCCCACGCTGCGCCACGCAGCGGCTTGCCAGGTCAGTCAGAAAGTACTCTTCCTCGATGCCGAACGTGCTCGCTGCCATGACTCGCCTGCTCCCGTGGTTCCTGTAGTTGAGGGCCCCCGGCAGCCGTGAGTTCAACCTCTTTGATCACCCGCTGGGCGGCGAAAATTCAGTGGGAATCTTTGTCCGGCTCGACCGCTCCTATGCAACACATCGCCCTCTTATAGATGGACTTATTCAGGAGATCTGCCCCATGTCGATTGCCAGTTTCATCGACAGCCCCGGCGCCCAGCGCATTTCACTCGCGCCCCTTTCAGGGCCTTTTCAGAGTCTTTATCAGCAACTGCTGGCTGAGCCCGAACCGGGCCACCCTCAGGCACGTGAGTTTCTGCTGGAGTGCTTGCAGGAGGTGGCGGAGCTACCCTGCGAACTGCCGCAAAGCCCCTATGAACTGGCGGCCTGGTCGCAACTTCAGCACCAGCGTGTGACAGCGGACTACGCCGACTATCTCGCGGGGCGACGCGCCGGCGAAGGCCGGCGTTATTTCCCACGCAAGGCCGATGCCCTGCACTTTGTGCGCGCCGTGGCACCGACGAAGCTGGTCGACGGTGCCTGGCTGTACGGCGTTCTGCCCCACTGGCGCGACTATCGTGTGTATCCGCTGGTGCGCACCTACCTGGAAGAGCTTGGCGACGGGGTCGCGGCGCAGAATCACGTGTTGCTCTACCAGCGCCTGCTGGCCAGCCAAGGCTGTGAGGATGCCCTCGAACTGGATGATGAGTTGTATCGCCAGGGCGCCATCCAGCTGGCGCTGGGCCTGCTGGCCGACGAGTTCCTGCCCGAAGTGATCGGCTACAACCTGGGCTATGAACAATTGCCGCTGCACCTGCTGATCAGTGCCTTCGAGCTGAACGAGCTGGACATCGACCCCTACTACTTTCAACTGCACGTGACCATCGATAACGGCTCCAGCGGTCATGCCGCCAAGGCCGTTCAAAGTGTGTTGACCAATCTGCCGCGTGTCGGCGACGCCCAGGCGTTCTACCAGCGCGTGCTGCGCGGCTACATGCTCAATGAGCTGGGTGTGGGCTCGACGGCCGTGATCGACAGCTTCGATCTGCAGCAGCAGTTGCTGCAGATGTTCGAGCAAAAGCGCGCGGTCGCCAGCCAGGTGCATTCCGACTACTGCCGTATCGAAGGACGCACGGTCAATCAATGGCTGGGCAGCTCCGGCAGCGTGGCGAACTTTCTCGAAGCACTGCAGAACAGCGGTTGGATACGGCGCGACACGGACCCGGCCTGCAGCCGCTTCTGGCGCCTGATTCAGGGGCCAGGAGCGGCCATGTTCGGTGTGTTCAGCACCTACGAGCGCCAGTTGCTGCATGACTGGATTGCCGGTAGCTGGCAGCCGGAGGCGCCGGCGAAACCCTTCCGTCCGCGGCGCAAGCCTCAGGCCGCACTCGCGCTGGCGGGCAGCGCGCAGCATGGCGAGCTGGACCGCGAGCGCCGCGAGTTGATCCAGGAACTGCAAGGCATGGACGCCTATCGCCGTGAATCTCGCCTGATCGGCCTGCAGGCGCCAGCGCAGCATTGGTCCAGCGCCGGCCTGGCAGCCACCCGTACCTTCGCGGCGCTGATCCAGTAGCCGCCCTGCCCCTGGAATCCGCTCATGCTCGAACCCACCTTCAACGCCCCCCAGAGTCTCGCCCTGCTGCGCCTGGGCACGCTTTTACGTGCACGCGGTTATCGCTTCGTCACCCCCACACCACTCACCCATCAGCGCGTCAACCAGCGTCCGGGCAATGCCCTGGCCAGGGACTTGCGCGACGTCTTCGGTTGGAGCCGACCCTTCGCTGAAGGCACGCTGGACGAGGAAATCCTCGAGAGCATGCGTGAGGCCGAGGTGCTGCAGCCTCACGCGCAAGGCTGGATCAGCCAGGTGCGCTGGTCGACCCTGGGCGACGGGCTCTACGTGCACTCGCGTTTTCCCACGGAGGAAAGCGACGCAGTGTTCTTCGGCCCCGATACCTACCGTTTCACCCGCCTGCTGCGCGATTACCTGGCGCACACCAACCAGCCGCTGCGGCGCATCGCCGATATCGGCTGCGGCGCTGGCCCTGGCGCTATCACGGCAGCGCAGCTACGCCCGGGGGCAGAAGTCATGGCGCTGGATATCAACCCCAGAGCACTGGCCCTGACCGCAGTGAATGCGCGCCTGGCGGGCATCTATAACCTGCGCGTACAGAGCAGCGACCTGCTACGGGATGTGGACGGGCAGTTCGACATGATCATCGCCAACCCGCCCTATATGCTCGATCCGCAACAGCGTACCTATCGCCACGGCGGCGGCAAGCATGGCGCCGGACTGTCCCTGGCGATCTTCGATACGGCAATGCAAAGACTCGCGCCTGGCGGCACGCTGTTGCTCTATACCGGGGTGGCGATCGTTGACGGTGAAGATCCTTTGCTCAATGCCATTCGCCTGTCGCTGGGCGATACGGGTTGGGACTGGGATTACCAGGAAATCGATCCGGATGTGTTCGGTGAGGAGCTGGAAAAACCGCAGTATGCTCAGGCCGAGCGGATCGCCTGCGTGGCGTTGCGCCTGAGCTATCAGCCCAATCTGCGCCAACGCTAGACCGATGCCCGCCTTGCGCAAGCATCGGCCCGGTAATGCTCAGGCCGCCTTGGTCTGGGCATTGCTCTTGAGCGACTTGCGCAGCACTTCCATCGACTGCCCCAGTTCCTGCAGCTGACGTTTGCTCAGCAGCTTGCTGGCCTGGGGGAACATGTCGCGTTCCTCTTCCTCGATGTGGTGCTCCAACAGCTCCTTGAGCACCTTGACTCTGCCTGCGAACTCGAGGGTGGATGGCGAGGTTTCCTTGATGTCGGGCAATACCAGCGCTTCTACGGCGCGATGCTCTTCCTTGGCCTCGATGGCGAGTACGGCGTCGTCCTTGCTGCCGGCGCGCCTGAAGGCCGGATAGAAAATCTGCTCTTCAAGCTCGGTGTGAATCTTCAATTCCTGCTCGATCTTGAGCAGCAGTTTCTTGCGCGTCTGCACCGCGCGCTCGGTGGTGTCCTCGAGCTTGCTCAGCAGCTCCTTTACGGTTTCGTGATCCTTTTTCAGCAGTTCGATGGCATTCATCGTTTTGCTCTCCTCAGGTCTACCAATCACATCGGTAAAAATGCCAGGGCCCGCTTCTAGCGGGCCCTGGCATGACGGTCACGACTCGCGACCGCTTTGGCTTTTCTGACCGCCCTTGCGCCCGGCTTCGGACGCTCTCTGACGGTCGTTGGCGAAGTTGCCGCCGCTGTTGTGACCACCTTTACGGCCGGCTTCCGAGGCCTTTTCACGATCGTTTGCGAAGTTACCCGGATTTTTGTTGGTCGCCATTGCTGGTACCTCCTGATAGTTACTCGCGAGGCGTTATTGCCTCTACATAAAATGAGGCAGGCTCTGCCGCGAGTCGTTCAGGCTTTTTTTCATCAGCCGTTGACCACACTTCCACCGTTGACATGCAGCATCTGCCCGGTGACATAAGAGGCATCGTTGCTGGCCAGATAAACGAATGCCGGAGCGACCTCTGCAGGTTGTCCAGGCCGGCCCAGCGGCGTGTCGGCACCGAACTCGGAGACCTTCTCGGCGCTGAATGTGGACGGGATCAGCGGCGTCCAGATCGGCCCAGGCGCAACGCCATTGACGCGAATGCCACGCGGCGCCAGGTTGATCGACAGCGAGCGGGTGAACGAGGTGATCGCGCCCTTGGTCGAGGAATAGTCGAGCAGCATCGGGTTGCCCTTGTAGGCCGTCACCGAACTGGTGTTGATGATGCTCGCCCCCGGCTGCAGATGCTCCAGCGCAACCTTGGTCAGGTGGAACATGGCGAAGATGTTGGTGCGGAAAGTCTGCTCCCACTGCGACTCGTCGAGTGCTTCGAGGTTGTGCTCGGGATGCTGTTCGCCGGCGTTGTTGATGAGGATATCGAGGCGCCCCCACTTGGCGATCACGGCGTCGACCACGCACTGGCAGAAGCCGCCGTCGCCCACGTCACCCGCCAGGGCGATGGCTTCGCCGCCGTGGTGCTTCACCTCGTCGAGGGTTTTCTGCGCGTCTTCATCCTCGTTCAGGTAAACCAATGCAACCTTGGCCCCTTCCAGGGCGTAGTGCACGGCAACGGCGCGACCGATACCGCTGTCGCCGCCGGTGATGATCGCCACCTTGCCGGTCAGCTTGCCGGCCGCGCGGTAATCATCGGCAAGGTAGACCGGCTCAGGGTGCATGGCGTGTTCGACACCAGGTTGCCGCTGCTGATGCTGAGGCGGCAGGGTCTTGTCGTTCATCCTTCACTCCTCCTTTCGCTGGTGTTCAGACTGCCTTCAGCTGCGGGCTCGCAGTCATCACCGGATGAGTCTTGTGGCGATTCTCGAAGCAGAAGTTGGTGGCCTGCACGTAGCCTTCGGCCGAACCGCAATCGAAGCGGCGACCCTTGAATTTGTAGGCCAGCACACAGCCCTGCTGGGCCTGCTTCATCAGCGCGTCGGTGATCTGGATCTCGCCGCTCTTGCCCGGTTCGGTCTGCTCGATCAGCTCGAAGATATCCGGCGTGAGGATGTAGCGGCCGATTATCGCCAGGTTCGACGGCGCATCTTCGGGGTTGGGTTTCTCCACCATCCGCTCGATGCGGAAGATGTCGTCGCGCAGCGCTTCGCCGGCGATCACGCCGTAGCGCGAAACCTCCTCCATCGGTACTTCCTGAATGGCGACGATGGAGCAGCGGAACTGTTCGTAAAGCTTGACCATCTGGGCCAGCACGCCGTCGCCTTCCAGGTTCAGGCACAGGTCATCGGCCAGCACCACGGCGAACGCCTCGTCGCCGATCAACGAGCGGCCGGTGAGGATGGCGTGACCGAGGCCTTTCATCTCGATCTGGCGGGTATAGGAGAAGGTGCACTGATCGATCAGGTGGCGCACACCACTCAAGGATTTTTCCTTGCCGGTGTTGGAAATCTCGTGTTCCAGCTCGTAGCTGATGTCGAAGTGGTCTTCCAGCGAACGCTTGCCACGGCCGGTGACGATGGCGATTTCATGCAGCCCGGCTTGCAGGGCTTCTTCGACGCCATACTGGATCAACGGGGTGTCGACCACCGGGAGCATTTCCTTGGGCATCGACTTGGTAGCGGGAAGAAAACGGGTGCCGTAACCGGCTGCGGGAAATAAACATTTCTTGATCATGAGTTCTATACCAATTGAGTGACTCGGTAATAGAACCTGACCCGTTTAGAACCTTTACGGTTCAAGATATTTCAGCAGGCGCCGTTTCGCTGCTGCGCTTTTTACGAAGTTCGGCACCTCGACCTCAGCACGTGGATGCCGAGGTGCCGCTGCAAGCAAGAAGCCGTCCCTATGCGGGATAACGGCTCACTTCGATCAGATTGCCGTCCGGGTCGCGAAAGTACACCGATTCGATAGGCCCCACGGCGCCGGTGCGCGCCACCGGCCCCTCTTCCACCGTCACGCCCTGCTCGGCCAGATGAGCCATGACTCGCTCCAGCGGCCACAGGGTGATCAGGCACAGATCAATGGCGCCTGGTGTCGGCTTGATCGCCTTGGGCTCGAACTCACGCCCGGCCTGATGCAGGTTGAATTTCTGCTGGCCGAATACCAGAGCACTGCGCCCGGCGCCGAAACGCTCGTGGCGCATGCCCAGTACGCGCTCATAGAAATCGACGGTGGCGTCGATATCCGCCACCGTCAGTACCAGATGGTCCAGTCTCTCGATCATGCTCAATGCCTGTCCAGAAGATGAAAACGCGGCAACCCGAGGTGCCAGTGAATCGCCGCCAGACGAGCGGCCAGCACCACGAGCATCGCCGCTGCGGTGTCGAGCCAGTGCGGCGTGCCCAAGGCACGCAGGCCGATAAAGGTCAGCGCGCCGGCGATGCAGGCCGTGGCGTAGATTTCCTTCTGGAAGATCAGCGGAATCTCGTTGCACAGCACGTCGCGAATCACCCCACCAACCACACCGGTCATCACCCCCATGATCACGGCGGTACTGATCGGCGTGCCGTGCTGCAGCGCCAGCTCGGTGCCATACACGGTGAACACGGCCAGGCCGAAGGCATCGGCGATCAGCAGGCCCTTCTCGTGAATAGGCCGGGTCATGCGCACCCAGGCCAC
This sequence comes from Pseudomonas sp. GW6, assembly GCA_048065775.1. Classification (GTDB taxonomy): domain Bacteria; phylum Pseudomonadota; class Gammaproteobacteria; order Pseudomonadales; family Pseudomonadaceae; genus Aquipseudomonas. The sequence continues at coordinate 13,962 of JBLUOL010000056.1, read as the reverse complement.
CGTGCCCAGCGCCGCCAGGGAGGCGACCAGGATGTAGGTGTCATCGCGAATCCAGCTGACCGGATGATTGTCCAGAATCAGGTCGCGCAGCGTGCCGCCGCCCAGCGCGGTGACGATGGCCATCACCAGCACGCCGAACAAGTCCATGGACTTGCGCCCCGCCATCAGCGCACCGGTGATGGCAAATACCGCCACGCCGAACAGGTCGGCGACATAGAAAAGCTTTTCCATGCAGTCCTCAGCGGCTGACCGGCGTACGCAGGGTGACGAACTCCTCGGCGGCGCTCGGGTGCACACCGATGGTCTCATCGAAGATCTGCTTGGTCGCGCCGGCTTTCAGCGCAACAGCCAGACCCTGAACGATCTCGCCGGCTTCCGGGCCGACCATATGGCAGCCGAGCACGCGGTCGCTGTCGGCATCGACCACCAGCTTCATCAGCGTGCGCTCGGGGTTCTCGGTCAGCGTCAGCTTCATCGGACGGAAACGGCTCTCGAAGATCTTCACCTTGTGCCCAGCTTCAATGGCCTGCTCTTCGCTCAGGCCAACGGTGCCGATATTCGGCAGGCTGAACACGGCGGTGGGGATCATGCGGTAATCCAGAGGACGGTACTCCTCGGGTTTGAACAGCCGGCGCGCCACGGCCATGCCTTCGGCCAGCGCCACCGGGGTCAGCTGCACGCGGCCGATCACGTCGCCAAGGGCGAGAATCGACGGCGTGGAGGTCTGGAACAGATCGTCCACCTCGATGTAGCCGCGCTTGTCCAACTTCACCTCGACGTTTTCCAGGCCCAGGTTGTCGAGCATCGGCCGGCGACCGGTGGCGTAGAACACGCAATCGGCCTCCAGTACTCGGCCGTCCTTGAGCGTCGCGGCCAGGCTGCCATCGGCCTTGCGTTCGATGCTGGCGATGTCGGCGTTGAACTGCAGGTCCAGGCCCTTCTTGCTCAGCTCCTCGCGCAGGTGCTCGCGAACCGCACCGTCGAAGCCACGCAGGAACAGGTCGCCGCGATACAGCAATGAAGTCTGCGCGCCCAGGCCATGGAAGATCGAGGCGAACTCCACGGCGATATAGCCACCACCCACCACCAATACGCGCTTGGGTAGTTGCTTGAGGAAGAAGGCTTCGTTGGAGCTGATGGCGTGCTCGCGACCGGGAATATCGGGAATCTGCGGCCAGCCGCCGGTGGCGATCAGGATGCGTTCGGTGCTGTGACGCTGGCCATTCACCTCGACGGTATGCGCATCGACGATGCGCGCATGACCTTCGAACAGACTGACGCCGCTATTGGTCAACAGGTTACGGTAGATGCCATTGAGGCGTTCGATCTCGCGGTTCTTGTTGGCGATCAGCGTCGTCCAGTCGAAGTTCGCCTCACCCAGTGACCAGCCGAAACCAGAGGCCTGCTCGAAGTCCTCGGCGAAATGCGCGCCGTACACCAGCAGTTTTTTCGGTACGCAGCCAACGTTGACGCAGGTGCCGCCCAGGTAGCGGCTCTCGGCGACCGCAACGCGCGCACCATAACCAGCGGCGAAGCGCGCCGCACGCACGCCGCCGGAACCGGCGCCGATAACGAACAGGTCGAAGTCGTGACTCATGAGGGTATCTCCTTGGCAGACGAGGAGCATACCGCAAAGGCCCGCGCTAAGCTGATAGGCAGAGGAGAACCCCATGCGCCCTACCCTGACTCACCTTGCCCTGCACGTCCCCGACCTCGACGCCTGCATCGCCTTCTATCAGCGTTTCTGCGGCATGCAGGTGATCCACGAGCGCCCCGGCAAGGGCACACGCATCGTCTGGATGGCCGAGCCAGGCAAGGAGCACCAGTTCATCTTCGTGATCATGCCCGGCGGCCAGGACCGCAACCTGGCGGCCAATGACTACAGCCACTTCGGCTTTGCCCTGAGCAGCCGCGAGGACGTCGACCGCATCGCCGCCCTGGCCGAACAGGCGGGCTGCCTGATCTGGCCGCCACGCGACGAACCCTACCCGGTGGGCTATTACTGTGGCCTGCGCGACCCGGCCGGCAACTACGTGGAGTTCAGCTACGGCCAGCCGCTCGGCCCCGGCTCGGAACAGATGCCCATCCCCTGAAATGCAAAACGCCACCCGAGGGTGGCGTCAGTTTGAGCATCAATGCACCGACTCTGTAGGAGCGGCGCCCCGCCGCGAACTGGGGCGACGAGGCATCGCAAAGCTTCGCCCCGAGGCGGGGCTCCTACGCAAGGCTGCTCTGACAGGCACGTTTCGTTGACCTGCAGACGTATCAGAACGCCTTGCCAGTCTTGTACAGGTTCTCGAAGCAGAAATTGGTCGCGTCGATGTAACCCTCGGCGCTACCGCAATCGAAACGCTGGCCCTTGAACTTGTATGCCATCACGCAGCCCTGCTGGGCCTGGCGCATCAGCGCATCAGTGATCTGGATTTCGCCACCCTTGCCCGGCGGTGTGCTGCGAATCAGATCGAAGATATCCGGGGTGAGGATGTAGCGGCCGATGATCGCCAGGTTCGACGGCGCGTCCTCGGGCTTGGGCTTCTCCACCATGTTGCTGACGCGGTAGATGTCATCGCGGATCATCTCGCCAGCGATCACACCATACTTGGACGTCTCGTCCTTCGGCACTTCCTGAATCGCCACGATGGAGCAGCGGAACTGGTTGTACAGCTTGACCATCTGCGCCAGCACGCTATCGCCTTCCAGGTTCAGGCACAGGTCGTCAGCCAGTACCACAGCGAACGGCTCGTCACCGATCAGCGGCTGACCGCAGAGGATGGCGTGGCCCAGGCCTTTCATTTCAACCTGACGGGTGTAGGAGAAGCTGCACTCGTCGATCAGACGACGGATGCCAACCAGGTACTTCTCCTTGTCGGTGCCCTTGATCTGGTGTTCGAGCTCGTAGCTCACGTCAAAATGGTCTTCCAGCGCACGCTTGCCGCGACCGGTGACGATGGAGATCTGGTTGAGGCCAGCCTCGAGTGCCTCTTCAACCCCGTATTGAATCAGTGGCTTGTTCACCACCGGCAACATTTCCTTGGGCATTGCCTTGGTAGCGGGCAGGAAGCGCGTGCCGTAACCGGCAGCGGGGAACAGGCATTTCTTGATCATGGGACTCCCTAGTGGGGATGGTTGGAATGCGCGCTCAGTCTATCAAGCCGCGCTAGCCTTACAACTGCCGCTTGCAGGTCGACCGATGCCGCGATAAAGAAAACCCAGCTCCGCCAGCTGATCGGCGTCATAAATGTTGCGCCCGTCGAACAGCACCGGCATGCGCATCGCACCGCGAATACGCGGGAAGTCCGGCTGACGGAACTGCTTCCACTCCGTCACCAGCACCAATGCATCCGCACCCTGGGCGACGGCATAGGGGGATTCGCTCAACATCAGTTGCCCCGCCTCGACGGCCGCCGCATAGCGTGCGGCAACAGCTGCCGTGGCAGCAGGGTCGCAGGCCTGCACCTTGGCGCCGGCGGTCAGCAGTGCGTCGAGCAGCACCAGGCTGGGCGCCTCGCGCAGATCGTCAGTACCGGGCTTGAATGCCAGCCCCCAGAGCGCGACGACCCGCCCCTGCAAGTGGCCATTGAAATGCTCGCGCAGGGCCTGGAACAGCAGCGTTTTCTGCAACGCATTGCGCGCTTCGACCGCACGCAGGATGCCCGGCTCGATGCCCTCGTGCTCCGCCGTACGGATCAGCGCTTTCACGTCCTTGGGAAAGCACGAGCCGCCGTAGCCACAGCCGGCATAGATGAAGTGCGTGCCGATACGTCGGTCGCTACCGATACCGCGGCGTACCTCCTCAATATCAACGCCCAACCGCGCGCAGATACCTGCCATCTCGTTGATAAAGGAAATCTTGGTCGCCAGAAAGGCATTGGCCGCGTACTTGCTGAACTCGGCGGCGCGCACGCTCATGCACAACAGGCGCTCGTGATTACGCAGAAATGGCGCATACAGCCGGCGCAGCAACTCGCGCCCACGCTCCTCGTCGCAGCCGACGATCACCCGATCGGGGCGCATGAAGTCCTCGACCGCAGAACCTTCCTTGAGAAACTCTGGATTGCTCGCCACGATCACTCGCGCCCGCTGTTCCCGACGCGCCAGACCGGCGTTGATGTGCTGCGCTACACGCTCGGCGGTGCCCACCGGCACCGTGGATTTGTCCACCACCAGACACGCATGATCGAGCCGCTCACCCAGCTCGTCGGCAACCGCCAGCACATGGCTCAGATCGGCAGAACCGTCCTCGCCACTGGGCGTGCCCACCGCAATGAAAATGACCTCGGCGCGGCGGATGCCGGCCTTCAGCTGCGAAGTGAAACTGAGCTGCCCACCCGCCAGCTGCGCCTTGAGCATCGTCTCCAGGCCAGGCTCGTAGATCGGCACCTCACCTCGCGAAAGCATCGCGACGCGCTGCGGATCTCGCTCGACGCAGACCACCTGATTGCCCATTTCGGCAAAACAGGTGGCCGTCACCAAACCTACGTATCCTGCTCCAATCACGCATATCTGCATCGCAGCATCCTCCTGGCCTATGCTGCGATTGCAACCAATCGCGGTGGCAGCGATATGACGGAACGACGAAGGAATGATGACAGGCGTGTATGTACGCATCATGGGTACGCATAGCGTGAAAACTGTGGGGACCAGAAAAACAAAAGCCCCTGTAGGTTTACCTGCAGGGGCTTTGCGAAAGTGGTGGTGAAGAACAGATTCGAACCCGTGCCGGTAGCGTGTCAGTCCATGCCAAACCTGCTCAATAGGGGCTTTCCGCTCCCCTCAACGGCTCGTTTCGTCGCTATTCGGCTCTATGATTTCGACACTCAACCAGCACGCAGCTCGTTGATCAACTCCGGGTGTCGCCCCAAGATTTTGAACAACTGCACCAGCGGTTGCGGTGCTTCTGTGCTGCCTCGCTCGTAACGAGAAAACGCATTCGGCCCACCGCCGAACAGCTCGGCCGCTTCACGTTGGCTCAACCGCAACTGCTTACGCACGCTGCGAATAAGCTCCTGATTGCCGTCCTGGGCGTTCACCTGCTGGCGAAACTCGTTCATGGCACGCATAACGCGCTCACTCTCAGCCGGCCCAGTCAGGGACTCGCCGCACGCATCGCACCAGTCAGCCGTTACTGCAGTAATTTGGGTGGTCTGCCCCTTGTAGGTGAAGGGCATATCGCGGGTGTCGTGAACCAGTTCCGCCCCGCCGCATACTGGACATTTCATGGTCACTTCTCCTTGAAGGAAACGATCAGCAGATCGGCCACCAGCGTGAACTTCAGATAGACCTGCCCGAATTCGGTGTCGGGTCGGTAAACGTCCTGCCAGGTAGTATGATCCGCATAGGTTGTCATGCTCTTGAAAAAGTCGCGGCTGCTCAGGGCACTGATAACGGCCAGCATGTCAGCCATCTCCATACCCAGCTCGGCGCCCCCTTCCAAGGCTACGCGGGTGAAGCGATAACGCTGCTCGGTTACGGCCTGCTTCACCAGCTCAAGCTTGAAATGGGGTTTGCGCTTTTCCATGCCGCACAAAATAACCTTTTAGGTTAATCTCTTCAAGGGAGCGTCCATGCCAAACGACAAACGCCAGCAACTACGCAATGAGTTGCTGGCTGGTGCCGAATCCAAGCCAGCAAAGCCTGCTAACCAGCGATATTTCGCTAGCCTGCGCGAACGTGTACGGCACTCCAGGCAGTCACCTGCTCCATCGAATTGAAGCGAGCAGTTGGCTGATTAGCGTCTTGAGCCGAGAGAAGAGCGACAAGCCAGAAATCAAAAAGCCCCGAAAGCTTGTCAGCTTTCAGGGCTTTAGGTATTGCGAAAGTGGCGGTGAAGAAGAGATTCGAACTCTTGATACGGTTTCCCGTATACACACTTTCCAGGCGTGCTCCTTCAACCACTCGGACACTTCACCGGATCTCGACGTTTTGGCGTTTACCCCGTCGAGGCGCGCTAATGTAGTCGAATGTTTTCTCGATGGCAAATTTTTTTTAAAGGATTCATGCGCTTAAGAGCGCAGCGGGTTTTCCTCGTGCTTCTCACAGGGCTGCTCGTCGAAGCGAATGTGGCCGAACAGCAGAAAACCCAGGGACATGAACAGGCCCAAGCCGAATAGCAGCAGCACGCCGGATGGGCTGCGCAGGTAGAAGGTTTCGCTGAGCACGACCGATGCCAGCAACAGGCCGATCACGGCAAGCATATAAAGGATGGAGTAGAGGGTGTTCATGGGGCAGCTCCTTCGGTTCGCTGCTCACCATAAAGGCCTGGCTTTGCGTTCGACCAATTGCCATCCGGCATAGCCGCGATAGGCAAAAACACTGACCAGCCAGTCAGCCGCGGCGCTTTACCAGAGCGCTGCGGCTGAGTACCTTCTGCCCACATTCGCCCCCAAGGCTCTAACAAGGAAAACCGCCATGAGCGACCTGATCAGCTATCAACTCGAAGATGGCATCGCCACCCTCACCCTGAGCAATGGCAAGGTCAATGCCATCTCGCCTGACGTGATCGCTGCGTTCAATGCCGCCCTCGACCGCGCCGAGCAGGATCGCGCCATCGTCGTCATCACTGGCCAGCCGGGAATTCTTTCCGGCGGCTATGACCTGAAGGTGATGACCTCGGGCCCGCAGAATGCAATCAACCTGGTGGCTGCTGGCTCCACGCTGGCGCGACGCATGCTCGCCCACCCCTACCCGATCATCGTCGCCTGCCCGGGTCATGCCGTGGCCAAGGGTGCGTTCATCCTGCTGTCGGCCGATTACCGTATCGGCGTGGAAGGTCCGTTCAATATCGGCCTGAATGAAGTGCAGATCGGCATGACCATGCACCACGTCGGTATCGAGCTGGCTCGTGATCGTCTGCGCAAGTCTGCATTCCACCGTTCGGTGATCAATGGCGAGATGTTCGACCCGGCTGGCGCTGTAGATGCCGGCTTCCTGGACAAGGTGGTACCGGCCGAGCAATTGCTGGCCACCACTCAGGCGGTGGCGCAGCAGATGAAGAAGATCAACATGACCGCACACAAGAACACCAAGCTGAAGGTGCGCAAGGCGCTGCTGGAAACCCTCGATGCCGCCATCGAGATGGACAAGCAACACCTGCTTTAAACGCAACTCTCGGTAACCCATAAATGAAAAGCGCCGCTTCCGTTGAGGTCGCGGCGCTTTTTCTTTGCGCGTCTCGCCAATTACCCCGCCGGCGAATGTCGGTGCGCGCGGCGCACCCAACGGGTCAGCCGGAATAATCCAGGGCCGTCCAGGCTCGGCTCAGGCCTTGCGCGAGCACGCAGCCGGGCTTGCTCAGTTGCTCGTTGAAGGCGGCCGGCAACAGCGTGGTTTCACCCTCTGCAGCACCATGGCGCTCGGTCAGCCACTGCAGCTTGCCGCAGTTGGGCGTTTCGATCACGTAACTGGCGGCAATGTTGGAGTGATGGCTGGGCAGTCGAATCACGTCGAGCACTATGCCCGTCTCCTCGACACGCTGGCCATCGGAGACCAGCACGGCCCAGGCCTGCTCGCCCTCGATCACCAGGTAGGCACCGTTGGCCTGTGGTCGATCAATCTGCGGTTGCGCGCAGCCGCTCAGCAGGGCCAATAGCACAATCGTCATCAGCATCTGTTGCATTGCCAATACCCCCTCGCAAGGCGCCCACCTTCAGGTGGTGGACGGGTTGTTGTCGCCTAAGTGAGGCCAATATCACTCAATACTGTTTATTTGTACAGTATTTTTCGATTAGGCTATATCGCAGGTAAATGATCGATTGCACAGGAGCGCCATCATGCTGGACGTACTGCAGCTAAAACACCGAGTGAACCGCATGCCGCTGGAGCGGGTACGCGAGATGGTCGAGGAACTGCAGCTCGAGGGCATCGTCACCGAGAGCCGCACCCCTTTCAATCGTCAGCACTTCAATACCTGCTTCGCCGAGATCGAGGCGCTGCTGCAGCGCGCCGGCTACCATCGGCAACTGGATGTGGTCGGCTACCAGGGTTTGGCCTATGCGCTGTTCGATCCGACTCGCTGGGAAGCCGTCGAAGTGCTGCGCTGGCTGCGCGACTTCGTCGAGGAGGCGCGCGTTCAACCGGCTTCCTGAGCCTACGATACGAACCAAAAAGGCTCAGCGACGCCCGCTCATGCACGGCATTGGCTCAGAAGCATGCGGGGTGAGCCAAGCCTGCGCTCGCTCCACACACTTCAACCCCCCCTCAAAACACAGCTGCAACTTATTGATCCTAAACAGCTAGCCTCTGGAAAGCCGGCACCCAGCCCCTACCGGTCAGGTACCACATGCCGCTGCTCGGCCGCTGTGCACGAAAGCTGGCAAGCCCCTTGCTAAGTCCTTGTCAATCATCCTGCGTAGCACGCCAACGGCGGCGGGCCGAGGATCACGGACAACGGCGTCCGTCAGGTCACCTTCCTCTCATTGAGGTGGCCTGGCGTACGCCGTTTTTTGTTTATGCGCCTGACAAGGATTAGACCCATGACCGATCGTGATTCGAACAAGTCCCTGGCCACCAGCCGCCGTAACTTCCTCAAGCAATCAATCGCCCTGGCCGGCGCCGTGAGCGGCATCGCCGCACTTGGCCTGTCGGCGCCGGCTTCGCTGCGCAGTGCAGCCTGGGCGGCCGGCTCCGACGCGCCGGAAAAAGCCGCGCTAACCGTCGGCTTCATTCCCCTGACCGATTGCGCTTCGGTGGTGGTCGCCGCCACCCAGGGTTTCGGCGAGAAATACGGCCTGACCATCAATCCGAGCAAGGAAGCCTCCTGGGCCGGCGTGCGCGACAAGCTCAATACTGGCGAACTGGATGCTGCCCATGTGCTCTACGGCATGATGTACGGCGCTCAGCTCGGCCTGGCGGGGCCGCAACGGGACATGGCAGTGCTGATGGGGCTGAACCAGAATGGCCAGGCCATCACCCTGTCCAAGCAACTGCGTGAGGCCGGTGTGACCAACGGTGCGCAACTGGCCGAACACGTGAAAAAAGGCGGCAATCCGCTGACCTTCGCCCAGACCTTTCCCACCGGCACCCACGCCATGTGGCTGTATTACTGGCTGGCCAGTGTCGGCATCAACCCGATGAGCGATGTGAAGACCATCGTCGTGCCGCCGCCGCAGATGGTGGCGAACATGCGCGTCGGCAACATGGACGGCTTCTGCGTCGGCGAGCCCTGGGGCGCGCGGGCTATCTTCGACAAGATCGGCTTCACCGCCACCACCACCCAGCAGATCTGGCCGGATCACCCGGAGAAGGTGCTTGGCACCACCCGCGCCTTTATCGAGCAGTATCCCAATGCCGCCCGCGCGCTAATCATGGCGATTCTCGATGCCAGCCGCTTCATCGAGGCCAGCGAGGAGAACCGCAAGAGCACCGCCAAGCTGATTTCCGGCAAGGCCTACGTCAACGCGCCGGTGCAGGTGATCGAGCCGCGCTTTCTCGCCCAGTACGAGGACGGCCTCGGCAACAGTTGGAAGGACGAACATGCCATGGCCTTCTGCAAGGACGGCAGCGTCAACTTCCCCTATCACTCCGACGGCATGTGGTTCCTCACCCAATTCAAGCGCTGGGGCCTGCTCAAGGATGCACCGGATTACGCGGCCGTGGCCGCACAGGTCAACCAGACCGCGCTCTACGCCGAGGCTGCCGGGGCCCTCAAGCTGGCGGTGCCGAGCAGCCCGCTGCGCAGCAGCACATTGATCGACGGCGTGGTCTGGGACGGCAGCAATCCAGCCGCCTACGCCGACTCCTTCGCCATCAAAGCCTGACCGGAGGTGAGCATGAATGCGCCCCTGAAAACACCACTGCCGCCAATCGCCAAGCCGCGCCTCTCTGCGCAGGCCTTGCTGCCCAGCGCCGCCGCACTGGGCAGCCTGCTCAAGACCGGCATCGCCCCGCTGCTGGGCATCATCGCCTTCATCGGCTTCTGGTCGTTGCTGGCGCAATACAGCGAGGGCCTGCCCGGCCCCTTGAGCACCTGGCAAGCCGCGCTGGTGCTGTTCGCTGATCCTTTCTACGACAACGGCCCCAATGACATGGGCATCGGCTGGAACATCCTCAACTCGCTCGGCCGCGTCGGGGTCGGCTTCGGCCTGGCGGCGCTGGTGGGCATTCCCCTGGGGTTCGCCATCGGCCGCTTCGCCTTTCTCGCGGGGATGCTGGCACCGATCATCAGCTTGCTGCGGCCGGTCTCGCCGCTAGCCTGGCTGCCGATCGGCCTGCTGGTGTTCGAGGCGGCCGGCCCGGCGTCGATCTGGGTCATTTTCATCAGCTCGATCTGGCCGATCATCCTCAACACCGCAGCCGGCGTGGCCAGCGTGCCGCAGGACTACCTGAACGTGGCCCGCGTGCTCAAGCTGTCGGAGTTCAAGGTGCTGACGCGCATTCTGTTTCCTGCCGTGCTGCCGCACCTGATGACCGGCATCCGCCTGGCCATCGGCGTGGCCTGGCTGGTGATCGTCGCCGCGGAGATGCTCACCGGCGGCATTGGTCTGGGCTTCTGGGTGTGGGACGAATGGAACAACCTCAACGTCGAGCACATTCTCATCGCCATCATCATCGTCGGCCTGGTCGGCCTGGCACTGGAGCAGATGCTGCTGTTGATCGCCAAACGCTTTGACTACGCGAGCTGAAGAGGCGCGTTCGGCCAACTCGTAGCCCAGATGCAATCCGGGAACGCGATCTCCGTTTCCCCGGATTGCACCCGGGCTACGCAAGCTTACAAATCAGTTCAATAGTAGACGCCAAGTCTTTGTTTTAAATAAAAGTGTCACTGATTAAATTCGGGGCACAGCGCCAGAACGGGAGAACTCCGATGGACAAATTCGTGGAGCTGACCGCTGTCAGCAAGCACTTCGACACCAAGAAAGGCCGCTTCCAGGCACTGGCCGACGTCAACCTGAGCATCGCCCGCGGCGAGTTCGTCGCACTGATCGGCCACTCCGGCTGCGGCAAATCCACCGTGCTCAACCTGATCGCCGGCCTGCTCGACGCCAACGAAGGCGGGCTGATCTGCAATGGCCGCGAGATCGACGGCCCCGGCCCCGAACGCGCCGTGGTGTTCCAGAACCACAGCCTACTGCCCTGGATGACCTGCTTCGGCAACGTCCACCTGGCCGTGGAAAAGGTCTTCGGCGCGCGCGAAAGCAAGGCCCAGCTCAAGGCCCGCACCGAGCAGGCGCTGAACATGGTCGGCCTCAGCCATGCCATGCACAAGCATCCCAATGAGATCTCTGGCGGCATGAAGCAGCGCGTCGGCATCGCCCGTGCCCTGGCCATGGAGCCCAAGGTGCTGCTGATGGACGAGCCGTTCGGCGCCCTCGATGCCCTGACCCGTGCACATCTGCAGGACGAGCTGCTGCGCATCGTCGGGCAGACCCAGAGCACCGTGGTGATGGTCACCCATGACGTCGACGAGGCCGTGCTCCTGTCCGATCGCATCGTGATGATGACCAACGGCCCGGCCGCCACCGTCGGCGAAATCCTCGCCGTCGACCTGCCGCGCCCGCGCGACCGCCTGGCGCTGGCCAATGACTCGCAGTACCACGCCTACCGTACCGCCGTGCTGGAGTTTCTCTACCAGCGCCAGCAGCGCCCGGCCGCCTGAGGGTCAAAACCGCTCTGGCTCAAGGGCTGGGGCGGCGGAACCTCTGGCCCTTTGCAGGGACGAACAAGGGCCCTCAACCGACAAGCAGAGAACCCCGTGCTCGACCTCACCACCTGGAATCTGTCGATTCCCACCGAACCAGCGCCGACCACCATCACCACCGAACGGCTGAATAACGGCTATACAAGCCGTTACTTTCGGCGCAATGCCGACGGCAGCGTGACCTTCTGGGTGCCGGTCACCGGCTCGACCACCGCCGATGCCCGCTATCCACGCAGCGAGCTACGCGAAACCCAGCACGACGGCAGACTCGACAACTGGCTCCACGCCAGTTCGGACAGCTATCTCAGCGCCGTGCTGCAGGTTGACCAGGTGCCCAGCCGCAACAAGGTGGTGATCGGCCAGATCCACAGTACCGACGTGCCGGGCAGCCAAAACGACCCGCTGCTCAAGCTGCAATATCACTATCGACGTGGCGTTGGCCGGGTGGAGCTGCTGCTGCGCGCTCGCCCAGGCGACAGCGACGTGCAAAACATCCTGCTGGCCGAGAACATTCAGCTTGGCGAGCGCTTCGGCTACGACCTGCGCGTCACGCCCAGCGGACGCATCGGCATCAGCGTGGCCAGCACCGATGGCGACAATGGCTCGCTCTACCGCCAGTTGAGCAGCAGCTGGAGCAAGCAGTACCTGTACTTCAAGGCGGGCGCCTATATCCAGGACAATTCCGGAGCGGATAGCGAAGGTGGTCGCGTCACGTTCTATCACCTCAACAGCCTGCACCGCTGAGGAACGCGGCGGTTTACAATCGCCGCCCTCCTAGACGAAGGCTCGACCATGGCACGCCTGACCCTCGATTTTCCCGAAGACCAGTACTGCTACAGCACTCACCTGACCGTGCGCGTTACCGACATCAACGGTGCCAACCATCTGGGCAATGACTCGATGATCTCGATGATTTCCGAGGCACGTGCCCGTTTCCTCTTCGAGTTCGGCATCCGCGAAACCGACGGCAAAGGCACTGGAATCATCGTCACCGACCTGGCCACCACCTACAGGGCCGAGGCCCATGCCCGTGACCAGCTGCTGTTCGAGGTCGGGGTGATGGATTTCAACCGATATGGCGGTGACATCACCTTCCGCATCACCCGTCCGGCTGACGGCACGCTGGTGGCCATGGCCAAGTCCGGCTTCGTGTTCTTCGATTATCTGCAGTCGAAGGTGGTGCCAATGCCGGAATCCTTCAGCGCCAAGTTCCCCAAGGTCAATCGGCTCGACTGACTCAGCGATTCCACTGCTTCAGGGCCCAGGGCGAACAGGCGTCTGCAAACTTGCACAGTTATTGCTGCTAATAACGTGACACATCGTCATTCGTCTGCTACGCCTAGGTCAGAACAGAAAAAAGGGGGGATCGAGGATGACCGACACCTACCGCCGTGCCCGTCAGGCGGGGCTGCTCAGCAATCTGCTGGCGCTCGCCCTGCTGACCGCGCCGCTACCCACTCACGCAACCAGCGTTACCCAACTTTCCAGCGTCCAGTCTCAAGCCACTCTCAGTACGCAGCGATCGCCCCATTCGGGGGCATAGACGGCGCAAACGCCTCGTTTTACGGCAGTACTGCGCGTATTGAAGGTGCGTAGCGCCTGACCCCAGGGCCTCTGTTCGGTTGGCTCGGCTCTTGCTTATTCCCTCGCACCAGGTAGCCAACGGCGGCCACCTCCCTCACGACAAAGACGTCGCCTCACCTCGCCTTCATGGCCTGTGGTGAAGCGGCGTTTTTTTTCGTGTTCGCCCCAGTGACCGGGGCCGGCGCAGGCATCGCGATCCGAGCCTGCACCGCAATCGCTCAAACCTGCTGTGGCTTCGGCCGCAGGGCTCTGCACCACAAGTGCACGGCCTTCCCGGCAGGCACGGCCGCCGTGTCCACGACCACGGTTCGCCGCGCCTGGCCGGGCTCCTTCTCGCTGATGAGGTGATAGATGAATACAAGTTTCTGGAAAGCCGGCCACGCCCCCACACTGTTTGCCGCCTTCCTCTATTTCGACCTGAGCTTCATGGTCTGGTACCTGCTCGGCCCACTGGCGGTGCAGATCGCTACCGACCTCGACCTCAACGCCCAGCAACGCGGCCTGATGGTGGCCACGCCGATTCTCGCCGGCGCCGTGCTGCGTCTGCTGATGGGCTTTCTCGCCGACCGTCTGTCGCCGAAGACCGCCGGCCTGCTCGGCCAGGTGGTGGTGATAGTCGCGCTGTTCTGCGCCTGGCAGATCGGCATCGGCAGCTACGAGCAGGCGCTGCTGCTCGGCCTGTTCCTCGGCTTCGCCGGCGCGGCGTTCGCCGTGGCCCTGCCGCTGGCCTCGCAGTGGTACCC
>JBLUOL010000055.1:0-27902 GCA_048065775.1 Pseudomonas sp. GW6 | reverse complement strand
AGCGAAGCGTAATCCGTCGTTACGCAGCCCACACCTGACACCAGAGTAAGCCACCGACCCACTGTAGGAGCCGCGCCTCGCGGCGAATCGCGGCCTCAGCGAAATCGCACCGGATTACAAAAATTCGCCCCGGGGCGGGGCTCCTACAATTTCAGGGCCGATGAAGGCATCGCGCGGGATGTATCAGCGAGCGTAATCCGCTGGACGCAGCCCACACCTGGCGCCAGAGTAAGCCACCGACCCACTGTAGGAGCCGCGCCTCGCGGCGAATCGCAGCCTCAGCGAAATCGCGCTGGATTACAAACAATTCGCCCCGGGGCGGGGCTCCTACAATTTTCAGGGCCGCTGAAGGCATCGCGCGGGATGGATCAGCGAAGCGTAATCCGTCGTTACGCAGCCCACACCTGGCGCCAGAGTAAGCCACCGACCCACTGTAGGAGCCGCGCCTCGCGGCGAATCGCAGCCTCACCAAAATCGCACTGGACTACAAACAATTCGCCCCGGGGCGGGGCTCCTACAATTTCAGGGCTGCTGATGGCATCGCGCGGGATGGATTAGCGAGCGTAATCCGTCGTTACGCAGCCCACACCTGACACCAGAGACAAATCACCTCAAGCCATCTCGTGGAGCTCAAGCCAACCCACAAAACTGGAGGAAACCACGGCTAGCACCAACGATTGCGAACAGGCACGCCGGAGAATAGACTAACCACGTTAGCTAACCAGGTACTCCACCATGAAAACCGAGACCCCCACCAACAGCCCGAAAATGGTCAATATTCACGACGCCAAGACGCACCTGTCACAACTGATTCTCGATGCCAGCCAAGGCAGCCCGTTTATCATCGCAAAGGCAGGCAAGCCGATGGTGAAGGTCATCTCGATCAACCAGGAAAGCAAACCTCGCACCGGGATGCTGACTGGCGTTTTCAATGTGCCAGACGACATTGACACACCGTTTCAGAATGAAATCGAGTCGATGTTCGGCGCATGAAACTGCTGCTCGACACTCATATTTTACTCTGGGCCTGCGCCACCCCCACCTCACTGCCAACCGACGCGGCCAATCTGATCAACGACCGCGACAACGAACTGCTCTTCAGCGCTGCGAGCATCTGGGAGGTTGGCATCAAGCATGCCATGGGCAAGGCCCACTTCCACTTTGACCCGGCAGTACTCAGAAGAGCACTGCTCGATGCAGACTATCAAGAGCTGGCAATGACCGGGCAGCACAGCATTGCAGCCGCCGCTCTTCCACCTATACATAACGACCCATTTGATCGAATGCTGATTGCTCAGGCCACCACTGAAGGCTTTATATTGGTCACAAGCGATCTGGCCATAGCGAAGTACGCGGGTCCAATCAGGCACGTCAAGTAAGGACGCTTCAGAACAGACCACGCACGCCATAAGCGGAAGCAGGGGAAATCGCGGCCTGTCCCTGGGCCCTATAAATCCCAGCTTGTTACACCGGAACTGGACTTCTGCATAGCAAGGCGCCCCCAGCCTTCACACGTCAAGGCAGCCACCACCCAGTAGGAGCCGCGCCTCGCGGCGAATCGATAGCAGGCTCACCACAAAACCAGCCGCCCACCTGTGCGGATATGACAACGTTTTTTCTGAGGGAAAAACCTCAATCCTCCCGCGCATCCTTCAACAGAATGCTCTTGGAATAATCGAGAAACTCATCCAGGTGGCGGGTAATGACCGCCACGGTAATCGGTAGCTGCAGCGCTTGGTATTCATGAACGGCAATATTGCGATAGCCCACCATTCGCTTCAGCGCTTCAGCAAGAGCACTGTCAATCCAACCACCTGCGGCCAGTAATGCAAACACATCGCGCGCACTCTGCGGAATACCGAGACGCTCGCGCCGAATCAAATGCTGCCCCATATCCAAGGCTGCCTCGCAAGCGCGCTGGATATTCAGAATGGCCGCATCCTGCCGAGTAAAGTCCTCTGCAAAACTCGCCGGGTCGCGCTCATACTCCTCACGCGCACGCCTGACGCCACGCTCGATGCTTGCGGCCTTGTTCAACAACACATCATCGACCATACACCCGCCCATCTCGCTCGATATCACGCAAAAGCGGTGCCCTGGCCCGATCCAGCTCAAGCTTCTCGCTCAACACAGCACACTCGAACAAACCAGCCTCGACACCCTCAGCCACCCACCAGCGCTCGCCTTTTACCAACACCTGCTGCTGCATGACGGTGGAAGCCCTGCGTAAATCCAGCAGATCAACCGGACAACCCACAATATCGGCAGCCTCGCTGGCAAGCGCCCAAAGCGCCAGTGGATCAACATAACCTTTTACCAATACAGCCAGATCGAGATCACTGCCTTCGTCTGCCGTACCCTGGACACGACTGCCAAAGGCATAGACAGCCAGCAAGCCATCTAATCTCGAACGCAATAGCCCGACCAGAGCCTCCTTATCCATAACCTGCCTCCGTTTATATGCTCAGGAGTGTATCGCAACCACAACGCCCTCCACCAAACGCTGCAGGCTCACGCCTGCGCGGTATCGCCCAGGCCACCAGCGCGGTCCAGCAGATCGCCCCGGGCAAACCAGTGGAAGTGGAAAGCCTGGAAGAACTGCGCGAAGCCCTGGAAGCAGGAGCCGATATCGTCATGCTCGACGAGCTGTCGCTAGAGGATATGCGCGAAGCCGTAAGACTCACCGCCGGCCGCGCCAAGCTCGAAGCCTCGGGCGGCATCAACGACAGCACGCTGCGCGTGATCGCTGAGACGGGTGTGGATTACATCTCGCTGGGGACGTTGACCAAGGATGTGAAGGCGGTGGATTTGTCGATGAGGCTGGCGCTGTGATGCAAAAGTCCAATCAATCCTCCAGACTAGAAACATCCTTTAGGCATGTAGAAGCCTTTCCAAGCGCCTGCGCCTGATTCGTCTATATCGCAGCTCCACACCCCGTCCACTGAACGCAGGATGGAGACTTGAGCACCTGACACAGTCGAGCTGACATTGCCGCCAATTGTCACTTGCAGAGAGCCTGAGCCGTCACTCAGAAAACTGGCGATATCGCCAGAAACAGCAGCCGTGACGTTCGAAGCGACATATCCCAAGTCCGTATTGCTGATTACATACTGCCCCTTGGTCAGCCGCTCCTCGACCGAGGTTTTATAGGCCGCTAGTTCAGCATATGCGCGATGCACCTGTGCGCGTGCGACGTAATCCTGATAGACAGGAATGGCTACGGCAGCCAGAACACCGACAATCGCAACTACGATCATCAGCTCGATCAATGTAAAGCCCTTACTGCGTTTACACATGGATATGTCCTCCTTTTCATATCCACAGCAAGCATCAGGCCAGGTTATTACGACCCACTGAAAAGCGAGATTGGTAAAAACGACGCTCTACCAAGTAATGGCTGAGCATAGCGAACAGCAGCCCCAAACCAGTACCCAGCAATAGAACTTCCGGCCACTCCCACCCTTCCCGGTCCCTGACGACACGCATAATCGGGTAGTGCCAGAGATAAAGGCCATAAGACATGCGACCCAACCAGGCCAGCGGCGCAAAACCCAACCATGCAGGCTGCGCCAGAACTAACAATGCAGCACCTACTTCTGCAACAGCGAAACCGTATCGAACAGTAGGTATCCACGCCGTGCTAAAAAATGTCATGGCAAAAAGTAATAGGAAAAGACCTACTACCGCCCAATACCGATGAATAGTCACGCCGGCGTAACCCAGCAGGCAGCCAAGCAGCAACCCACTGCTATGAGCCTCTGTACGCGTGTAGAACGCCCAAACCGTAAAATTCTCACTACTCCACCAGCGTAAAGCTGTTACCAAAACATAGAGGGATAGAATCAACGCCATCGCCACAAATTTAGGTAATCGCAACAAGCCGAGCAGAAGTAAGGGCCACAGCAGGTAGAATTGCATTTCCACCGCAAGGCTCCAGACATGCCCCAGCACTGACACCGGCGCCCCCAGAGCGGTGGCGTAGTTCACCATATAGATAGCTGACAGAAACGCATCGAGCAGGTGCTTGGCGAAAACCACGTCGGGAAACAGCCAAGGAGCCGTAAGCAGATAAACAAGCAGCATCAATAACAAGGCCGGCAACAGGCGCCGCACCCGGCGGAGGATGAAACGATCTAGCTGCACGCCCCCTGTACGCAATTGTTCATCGAGCAGTAAACGGGTGATCAGATAGCCGGACAGCACGAAAAACACATCGACACCGAAAAAGCCTCCCGTCAACCCCGGAAAACGGGCGTGATAGACCGCAACAGTCAATGCCGCAAGTGCTCGAATGCCATCTAGCGCCGGACTGTAAGCCTGCGGCTTCATGGCAACGCCTCCGAGGAATAATAGGTATCCAGTTTCCTATAGAGGAAGTCGATCATGAAATCGGTCGAACTACCTCTGTGCCGCATACCACTGCCAACCCAGACGGTAACTCCACCATGATCGTCCAGCAGCAGCACGGAAGGACTTGCATACAGGAACCCTGGCTGTACCTGTAGCGTCAGCGCTCCACCAGTTGGTCGGTAGCTAAATACACTATAACCGTAGCAACCTCGCAGGCGATGCGGCTCACAGATTGGTTCAGCAACGGCCTGCGCTACCGAGAAACCCTGCCCGCCACGCAACGTGGCCCACAGAGACGCGAAAGCCGCAGCGCTACCGGAAAGCCCTGCCGCAGACGACAGCGCCCTGAAGTCGAAATAGCGCCAGTAATCGACACCGTAGAATCCACCATTGCGAAAGTCATAACTCACCTCGTCATCCAGATATGGCCCATCGACAAAGCGTATCCCGCGCGCCTGCAAACCGTATTCGCGCTCCATCAGCTCCCGAAACGGCAACCCGGATGCCTTTTCCAGCAACATGCCCAGCAGGCAGTAATTGAGATTGGAGTAGGCATAACGCTCCCCCGGCACAAAGTCCAGCCGCACCTTGGCTAGCGGCTCGGCGGTATACGGGCACCAGGGGTTGCGATTCCTGACCACCATCGAATCTTCCGAGCGCATACGGTCAAAGCCGGCACTGTGGCGCAGCAGATGCTCGACCGTCACCGCCTTCAAGCGGGCATCGGCAACCTCGGCTTCCGGTAGTAGCCAATCCAGCAGATGGTCATCCAGGGCGAGTGTTCCGGCGCGCACCTGACGCAACACCGCATCGGCGGTCAGCGCCTTGGTCATGCTGGCATAGCGAAAACGGCTTGCCTCCGTCACTCGCGAGGACAACAGCGGGAATCCGATCCAGCCGTAATGGCACTCATGCAACAGCCCATTGGCCGTTACATGTGCCAACTGGGCGGATGGCGATGAATTGTGCCGCAGTGAAAAAGCGGCGGCGACCTCAAGCCAGGCGGGGGAACCAGCGGAGCAGGAAAGAGAAGGCGCGGTAAGTGCAGCCTGAGCCGGATAGAAAAAACGCAATACTTGTTGCCGGTCGCCGATCCAGAAATAGACCGGCAGGCCCAGCAGTAGGCAACCCAGCACAACCAGCCCGAATAGGCTAAGTAGCCTTGAACACATGTGAGCTCCCTAATATTCCACGAATAAAATGCAACGTTTCTTTCACAGTGAACCCGACAGCGCCAGTCACGGCGCTACGCGCCATGCCTGGCGCACCAAGAAAAAACCCCGCCATGAGCGGGGTTTCTTCGAATCAAACAGCTAGTCGATCAGTCGCCATCGCCACCGCCAGCGGCCTTGCAACCAGCCGGGCGGAATTTTTCGTCAACATCGGTAGTGCATTCCCAGCTACCATTTTCGTCGCGAGTCCAAGCCAGCTCACTCTCATGCAAAGTTGCAGCAGCATTGCCACCGAACTCAGCAGTAATGCTAGATTCATCGGCACCGATGACCACGGTCAGGCCTTCCTGCGCAGCATAGCCCGCACCGCCTGCGGCTGCCTCACCAATCAAGTTGCTAACAGTCCAGCCCAAATCGCAGTCAGCGAGGGCGGTTTTACCCTCAAGCAGGCAAGTTTCCACTACTGTCTTCAGAGCACCAGTCTCGCTCATCACACGACTAACCTGCGACTTGGCAACATAGTTCTGATATTGCGGAATGGCGATGGCAGCCAGGATACCGATGATCGCAACCACGATCATCAGCTCGATCAGGGTAAAACCTTTTTGCACTTGAGCTTTCATTGTTTCTCTCCTAGGTATGGATAGGTCCAGCGACCTGAACCCGGTAATGCAGCCAGCGTGCCAACCGTGCCTGACACATGAATTCTGCTTTACAAGCCCTTTAACCTGCCCACCCCAAAACCCAGCCAGGCACTAACTGCCAATTTTCGTCACCACTACCAGTCTCGTTTGGCAGGCCATCTGCAACTACGTTATAAGGCAGGCATTGTTTGTGGAGCACGTGATGAACGACAACATTTCCCTTTCCGGCCTGGCCAGGCAGTTGGCGCAGGCCGGGTTGATGGACGAAACGGCAGCCCAGCAAGCTCAACAGCAAGCACAACGCAATAAGCTGCCGCTGGTCACTTACCTGGTTCAGAACCGGCTGGTGAAAAGCCGCGCCCTGGCTGAATTGGCCGCAGAACAGTTTGGCGTGGCTTTTTTTGACCTTACTGTGATCGACAAGGAGGGCCAACCACGGGACCTGGTCAGCGAGAAGCTGGTGCGCCAGCACCGGGTTTTGCCGCTGTGGCGTCGGGGTAATAAGCTATTTGTCGCGCTTTCTGACCCCACGAATCATCAGGCGGTAACAGACGTACAGTTCAGCACAGGCCTGAACACTGAAGCCATTCTCGTCGAGGATGACAAGTTAGGCGATGCCATCGACAAGTTTTTCGACTCCGCCAATAGCAGTATGGATGAGCTGGCGGACGTTGATCTCGATGGGCTGGATGTCGAGGCTGTTGATGATGAGAAATCGGCCAGCGACGGTGGAGCCGACGCTGACGATGCGCCGGTAGTGCGCTTCGTCAACAAGATGCTGCTGGATGCCATCAAAGGCGGCTCTTCCGACCTGCACTTCGAGCCTTACGAAAAAGCCTATCGGGTACGTTTTCGTACCGACGGCATGTTGCATGAGGTGGCTCGCCCGCCGATTCAACTCGCACCGCGTATTTCTGCACGCCTCAAGGTCATGGCTTCGCTGGATATCTCCGAGCGGCGCAAGCCGCAGGATGGCCGCATCAAGATGAAGATATCCAAGAGCAAGGCCATCGATTTTCGCGTCAACACCTTGCCCACACTCTGGGGCGAAAAGATCGTGATGCGGATTCTCGACCCCACAAGCGCGCAGATGGGCATCGACGCACTGGGCTACGAGGAGGAGCAGAAAGAGCTGTATATGAGCGCCCTCAAACAGCCTCAGGGCATGATTCTGGTCACCGGCCCCACTGGCTCGGGCAAGACGGTGTCGCTCTACACCGGCCTGAACATCCTCAATACGCCTGATGTGAATATCTCCACCGCCGAAGACCCAGTGGAGATCAACCTGGAGGGCATCAACCAGGTCAACGTCAATCCCAAGCAGGGCATGGACTTTACCCAGGCGCTTCGCGCGTTCCTGCGTCAGGACCCGGATATCATCATGGTGGGTGAGATCCGCGACCTGGATACCGCCTCCATCGCCGTCAAGGCTGCGCAGACCGGGCATATGGTGATGTCCACACTGCACACCAACAGCGCCGCAGAAACCCTGACTCGCCTGCGCAATATGGGCGTGCCATCGTTCAATATTGCTACCTCGGTCAACCTGATCATCGCCCAGCGTCTGGCGCGCAAGCTGTGCGACAGCTGCAAGAAGGAGGTGGACGTACCCCGCGAGACCCTACTGGCCGAGGGCTTCCCCGAAGACAAGATCGGTACCTTCAAGATCTATGGCCCGGTTGGCTGTGAAAATTGCAAGGGTGGATACAAGGGCCGTGTCGGTATTTATGAAGTGGTTAAAAACACGCCCAATCTGCAGCGGATTATCATGGAAGAAGGCAACTCCATCGATATTGCCGCGCAGATGCGTAAAGACGGCTTTAATGACCTGCGCACCTCCGCTTTGCTCAAGGCCATGCAAGGGGTTACCAGCCTTGAGGAAGTCAACCGCGTGACCAAGGATTAACCATGGCAGCAAAAGCTCTGAAAACCAGTGTGTTTACCTGGGAAGGCAAGAACAAAAGTGGCGCCGTCGTCAAAGGAGAGATCAGCGGCCAAAACCCATCCCTGGTTAAGGCTCACCTTAGAAAGCAAGGCATCAACCCGACCAAGGTACGTAAGAAGTCGAGCATCTCGCTTGGCGGGGCCGGCAAAAAGATCAAGCCCATGGACATCGCCCTGTTTACCCGGCAGATGGCGACCATGATGAAGGCGGGTGTACCACTGCTGCAGTCCTTCGACATTATTGCTGAAGGTTTTGACAACCCCAACATGCGCAAACTGGTCGACGAAGTGAAACAGGAGGTTGCGGCCGGTAACAGCTTTGCCGCCTCCCTGCGCAAGAAGCCGCAATACTTTGATGAGCTGTACTGCAACCTGGTGGAGTCAGGTGAACAGGCGGGTGCCCTGGAAAACCTGCTGGACCGTATTGCCACTTACAAGGAAAAGACCGAGGCACTCAAAGCCAAGATCAAAAAGGCGATGAACTACCCTATCGCCGTCGTGGTGGTGGCCATCATTGTCTCAGCCATTTTGTTGATCAAGGTGGTACCACAATTCCAAGATGTCTTCTCCAACTTTGGAGCGGAGCTGCCGGCCTTCACTTTGATGGTGATAGGAATTTCAGAAGCCCTGCAAGAATGGTGGTTCATCATCTTGATCGCTATCTTCGGCGCAGCCTTTGCTTTCAGGGAGGCTATGAAACGCTCGCAAAAGCTTCGTGATTCTGTCGACCGTGGCGTCCTAAAGCTCCCTATTGTTGGTGACATCCTTTATAAATCCGCAGTCGCCCGCTTTGCGCGGACCCTTTCCACTACCTTTGCGGCAGGCGTACCGCTGGTGGATGCACTCGATTCGGTAGCGGGCGCCACCGGCAACGTGGTCTTCAAGAATGCCACCAACAAGATCAAGGCCGATGTATCCACCGGTATGCAGCTTAACTTCTCCATGCGTACAACCGGCACCTTTCCCAGCATGGCCGTGCAGATGACGGCCATCGGAGAGGAGTCCGGCGCGCTGGATGAAATGCTCGACAAGGTGGCCAGCTTCTATGAGGCTGAAGTGGACAATATGGTCGACGGCCTCACCAGCCTGATGGAGCCCATCATCATGTCCGTGCTGGGCGTTCTGGTTGGCGGCCTGATCATCGCCATGTACCTGCCAATCTTCCAGTTGGGCGCCGTGGTCTGATCAATGCCTGTACTCGACTTTCTGGCCAGCCATGTGCTGGCCTTTGTTTTGTGTGCTCTGCTACTGGGCCTGCTAGTCGGCAGCTTCCTCAATGTAGTGATCTATCGCCTACCGGTAATGCTGCAACGTGATTGGCAGAGCCAGGCGCGCGAGGTGCTGGAATTGCCGCCAGCACCAACCGCCCAGACCTTCAACCTGATCCTGCCCAATTCCTGCTGCCCGCAATGCGGCCATGAGATCCGCCCCTGGGAGAACATCCCGGTCATCAGCTATCTGCTGCTGCGCGGCAAGTGTTCGAACTGCAAGACTCCGATCAGCAAGCGTTACCCCATCGTCGAACTGACCTGCGGGCTGCTTTCCGCTTACGTCGCCTGGCATTTCGGTTTCACCTGGCAGGCCGGAGCGATGCTGGTGCTGGCATGGGGGCTGCTGGCGATGAGCCTGATCGATGCCGATCACCAGATTTTGCCGGACGTGCTGGTGCTGCCGCTGTTATGGCTGGGTTTGATCGTCAATTACTTCGGGCTGTTCACCAGCTTGGAAGATGCGCTGTGGGGGGCGATTGCCGGTTATCTGAGCCTGTGGTCGGTGTATTGGCTGTTCAAGCTGATCACCGGCAAGGAAGGCATGGGTTACGGTGACTTCAAGCTACTTGCCATGCTCGGTGCCTGGGGCGGCTGGCAGATTCTGCCGCTGACCATTCTGCTGTCGTCGCTGGTCGGGGCGGTGCTGGGAGTAATCATGCTGCGCATGCGCGGCAGTGATTCCGGCACGCCGATTCCCTTCGGCCCTTATCTGGCGATTGCCGGGTGGATCGCCTTGCTCTGGGGCGATGTGATTACCGGCAGTTATCTGAAGTTCGCTGGGTTTTGAGCTAACCCAGCGACACTCGTCACTCCCGCGAAGGCGGGAGCCCAGGAGTTATCCTGACTCCCCGAGCTGGGTCCCCGCCTTCGCGGGGATGACGGATCGCGGCACACGCGGTTCGCATCATCCAGCAATCCCCCCTACAATCGCGGCCTTGAGCAGTAACGAGACCGCATTGGCGTTATGAAACCCTGGATACTCGGCCTGACTGGCGGCATTGGCAGCGGCAAGAGCGCGGTGGCGCAAGGCTTTATCGAACGTGGCGTGCACGTGGTGGACGCCGATCATGCGGCGCGCTGGGTGGTGGAGCCGGGGCGCCCGGCGCTGGCCAGGATCGTCGAGCATTTCGGCGCGGGCGTATTGCAAGCCAATGGCGAGCTGGACCGCGCCGCACTGCGCAAGCTGATATTTGCCGACCCCGAGCAGCGCCGCTGGCTGGAAAGCTTGCTGCACCCGCTGATCGGTCAGGAGATCGTTCAGGTGCTGGCGCGCGCAGAATCGCCCTATGCCATCCTGGTGTCGCCACTACTGGTCGAGTCCGGCCAGCGGCAGATGACCCAACGCATATTGGTCGTCGACACGCCTGCCGAGTTGCAGGTGCAACGCACCATCGCGCGCGACCAGAGTTCGGAAGAACAGGTTCGCGCCATCATGCAGGCTCAGGCCAGCCGCGAAGAGCGCCTGCGCCATGCCCACGACGTACTGGTCAATGATCGAGACAGGGTTTGGCTGGACGCGGAGGTCGAGCGCCTGCACAACTTCTATTTGACCCTGCGCGGAGGCCAACCATGACCACGACCGTTCAATGTCCCACCTGCGGTGCGCCCGTCGAGTGGAAAACCGAGAGCATCTATCGTCCGTTCTGCTGCGAGCGCTGCAAGCTGATCGATCTCGGCGCCTGGGCCGCCGAAGAGCATGCGATTCCCGGCAATGACCTGGAAGACGAGATGTTCAGCGGCGAGCTGCCGACGCGACCGCATTGACGAGCAATCGCGGCTAAAGCCGCTCCTACGGTAGCGCCGGATAAGCTACGGAAGCCATCAGCATCCTGCGCGTGGGCGGTGCGCACGGCGCACCCTACGGGGCTCAGGGGCGCATGAAGGCGTAGTCGCGATCATCGTCGAGGTTGTCGGCGAGAAACTGCAGTTCGTGCGCCAAGTCCTGGGAATCACGCAGCGCCCTGCTTCGCTGGACGACCTCCGACAGCAGCGCGCGCAATGCCACGACAGGCTCATGACCCTGCACTTCGGCGTCATGCAAATCGTTCTGAACAGTGTTTCTTGCCCAGCTGTGAACACTCATCTCAAGTCCCTCGGAGGCGTTTCTCACAGCATGGCGGCAGGCCCGTTTCGGATATTGACGGGGATCAATCCGCTCGCCGACATTTAATCGGCCAATACAGCGTCATTCACTCGCCGCGATCGCTCTCCTTCCAGGGCGCCTGCAGGTAACGGCTGCGGTTGAAGGTTTCCAACCAGTCCGGGTAGAACACCACCAACGCGGTGACGATGGTGCCGTTGATAAAGGCTTCGGGGAACGCCACCAGCCACAGGTAGCCGGCAAAGTCGTCCAGCCAGGGCGGCATGGGGAACAGCCCGTCCATCCACAACAGGGCGAGACCGCCGAGCAAGGTCATGAGGGTCGCCAATGCCGCCGGGAAGAACCCGCAAAAGAAGATGTAGACGAACAGGTTGCGCGGCTGCGCGCGCTCCACACGCAGCGCGCACAACTCGGTGATCAGGATGGGGATCAGCACCAGCAACACGCCGTTGACGCCGAGCGAGGCCAGGTCCATACGGCCGATAGCCAGCAGGCCAAGCTGCGCCGCCAGGCCCGCCAGCACGGCAAGTGGCCAGTCGAGTAGCAAGGTCACGGCAGTCATGCCGATGAAGTGATAGGAAAGCCCGGAGTCGAAATCGCGGCGCACCAGCCAAAGCAGGAACAGCGCGAGCATGGTGCCGAACAGCAGATGCTGGCGGCGCAGATCACTGAAAAGCTCGACCCAGGGCGCCCGCGCCACCGCCCAGAGCAGAGCCAGCCCGTAGACCAGCCAGCCGACCAACAAGGTGGAGAACGCCAGCAGGTTGGAAGCGATCATGCGCGCACACCCTCTCCTTCATTCATCGCCATGCCCGGCAGTCTACACCGGTACTCGGATTTGATTTTGCCGGCAGAGCAGTTGCCCTGCCATTGATCGACAACAGCCAACGAAACCCAGCTGGATTTCCACGCTCACTGGAACGACTGAAGTTGCAGCACTGGCATGCGGGTAAGCGCTACGGCTAAGCTTTGGTCATGGACGATTCCGATTATCTGCGCTTACTTACGCACCAGGCCGAACAAGCCAATGCCTTCCTCTCCAACGCCAAGAAATGGGAGCGTGAGCGTTGGGTCTGTCAACGCCTGCTGCAAGCGCTGAACGTGCGTCACCATAGCGATGACTTCACGCCCAGCGGCCAGGAGCCGCCGGACGTGCTGTTTCGTGATGCCAACTTCGAAGTATTTTTCGTGCTCGATGAAGGCCGGCGCCTCAATGACGAGTGGCGCGCCGAACTGGAGCGTCGCCGCAGCGCCTTTTCCCTCAGCCAACTGGTCAGGCGCGAAGCACGCCCCAAACGCATTGCCGCCAGCGAGATGCAGGTGCGGCTGGCGCCGACCTTGCGCAAGAAGGCGCATAACTATCGCGAGCGTGGCATCGACCTCGGCGAACTCGACCTGGTCGCCTTCGTCAGCCTCAAGCGCGCTGTGCTCGACTGCAACAGCCACTTCCCGCCGCCCACCGAATATCTGCGCCAGGGCTGGCGCTCGCTGTCGCTGGTTGGCCCGCGCTTCGCCCGCGTGCTGTTCGCTCACCCGGATGCGCCGGATTTTCTACGGCACAACCTCGGGCGCAGCCTGCTGTTCGACATCGGAATCGGCCTATGAGCCCCTTGCAGGAATTGCTCGCCGAGGTGCCGCAGGTCGGCCAGGTACGCTGGATAGGGGTTCGTCCCAAGGCGCGCGAGGCGATGCTCGAAGTCGACGCGGTGGAAGCCCGACGCGACGCCGGCCTGACGGGTGATCACAGCCGCCCCGGGCCACGCAATGCACGCCAGGTCACGCTGATCCAGTGGGAGCACCTGGCCGTGGTTGCCGCCCTGCTCGGCCGCGATGCGCCCATGCTACCCAGCGAGCTGCGCCGCAATATCGCAGTTGCCGGCATCAACCTGTTCAGCCTCAAGGGCCGGCGTTTTCGCATCGGCCAGGCGCTGCTGGAAACCACTGGCTGGTGCCAACCCTGCGCCCGCCTGGAGGAGCGTCTCGGGCGCGGTACCTTCCAGGCCATGCGTGGCCATGGCGGTATCACCGCTCGCGTGCTCGAGGGCGGCATCATCCGCCTGGAGGACACGGTAAGCGTGGAACCCCTCGAAACGATATCTGCCCTGCAGGACAACGACGCTCGCCAAGGCTGGCGCGCACGCCTAGAATAGCGGCATTCAAGCAGAGGCCCACCCATGACCAGTCGCCTGAGCCCCGAAGACCAACAGAAAGTCGACCAATACCTGAGCGCACCGCAGCATCAGGTTGAACGTCAGCCGTTTCGCGTTTGGCGTCTGCTGGCGGTGGTCGTGGTCGTGACCATTGGTCTGGGCCTGCTGAGCCGCCTTCTGAGTCGACTGGTGCTATGAGCTGCCTTGCGCTCGCCCTCTCGCACTCACACCGCATTTTTCAAAGCCTTGTGAGCAATATCCATGTCCCATCGCATCGTGATTGTCGGCGGCGGCGCCGGCGGTTTGGAGCTGGCCACCCGTCTGGGTAGAAATCTGGGCAAGAGTGGCGCGGCCCGAATCATTCTGGTCGACGCCAACCTCACCCACATCTGGAAGCCCCTGCTGCACGAAGTGGCCGCCGGCTCGCTGAACTCCTCGGAAGACGAACTGAACTACGTGGCCCAGGCCAAGTGGAACCATTTCGAGTTCCAGCTCGGGCGCATGTCCGGCCTCGACCGTACCAGCAAGAGCATCACCCTGGCACCAACGCTGGATGACGACGGCCAGGTACTGATGCCTGAACGCCGCATCACTTACGACAGCCTGGTGATCGCCGTTGGCAGCACCACCAATGACTTCGGCACGCCTGGCGCCGCCGAGCACTGCATTTTCCTCGACACCCGCGCGCAGGCCGAACGCTTCCACCGGCGCATGCTCAGCCACTACTTGCGCGCACATGCCAGCGAAAGCGAAGACGTCTCGAAAATCGATATCGCTATCGTCGGCGCCGGCGCCACCGGGGTCGAGCTGGCAGCAGAACTGCACCACGCGGCCAAGCAGTTGGTCGCCTATGGCCTAGACCGCATTCGCCCCGAAGACATGCGCATCACCCTGATCGAGGCCGGGCCGCGTGTGCTGCCTGCTCTGCCCGAGCGCATCGCACGGCCGGTGCATCAGACCCTGGAGAAGCTCGGCGTCACCGTGCTGACCGGTGCGGCTGTCAGCGAAGTGACTGCCGACGGTCTGAAAACCGCCGACGGCAACTTCATCCCGGCCAGCCTGAAAGTCTGGGCTGCCGGCATTCGCGCCCCCGGTTTTCTCAAGGATCTCGACGGTCTGGAGAGCAACCGCATCAACCAGCTGCAGGTTCGTCCGACGCTGCAAACGACGCTCGATGACGACGTGTTCGCCTTCGGTGACTGCGCAGCCTGCCCACAGCCGGGCACGGAGGGCCGCAACGTGCCGCCACGCGCCCAGGCCGCACACCAACAGGCATCGCTGCTGGCCAAGTCGCTACGTTTGAAGATCAGCGCCCAGCCGCTGCCGGAATACCGCTATCGCGACTACGGCTCGCTGATCTCGCTGTCGAGCTTCTCTGCAGTCGGCAACCTGATGGGCAACCTCACCGGCAGCGTCATGCTAGAAGGCTGGCTGGCGCGAGTGTTCTACGTGTCGCTCTACCGCATGCACCAGATGGCCCTGTATGGCGTACCACGTACCCTGCTGCTGATGCTCAGCGACCGCATCGGGCGCAGCACCGAGCCGCGCCTGAAGCTGCATTGATAGCGGCCGCCATGCGGCCTTCTGATGACCCTCTCCCCCGGCCCCTCTCCCGCAAGCGGGAGAGGGGAGACAAGCACGCAGCGCGATTCTAGTCTTGTAGGGTGGGCCGGGCGGCGATCCGCTTCAGCCCACGCCAACCAACGCTGGTGGGCTAAAGCCCACCCTACGCGCTGAAGCGCCCGTAGGGAAAATGCTGGAATTCCCCTTTGCAAGACAGCCGATCGTCCGTGGTGCGTATGACGCACCTGTGCGAACCGGCCAGCGTGGCCGGGACAATGCGAGACGGCCAAGCACCGCGTAAGGCGCAGAAACGAACAAGCCCGCACTAGGCGGGCTTGTTCGTTGTAGTGGTGGGTCGTGTAGGATTCGAACCTACGACCAATTGGTTAAAAGCCAACTGCTCTACCAACTGAGCTAACGACCCAAATATGGTCGGGGTAGGGGGATTCGAACTCCCGACATCTTGCTCCCAAAGCAAGCGCGCTACCGGACTGCGCTATACCCCGATAGGAAGTTGGCTCCGCGACCTGGACTCGAACCAGGGACCCAATGATTAACAGTCATTTGCTCTACCGACTGAGCTATCGCGGAACTTCGGCCTTCCAGCTCTGCTGCGCTTCGGCTTTCGCTTTACCGCTTCAGAGGCGCGCCATTTTACGCAGCAAAATTTCCCTGTCAACCCCTGCAAACTGCTTTTACGACAATGCTTTGCAGACAAGCCATGGACTACTATATGTTTCATCGAACTGCGGCATGACGCAGGACGCGCCAGCCGACGACGCCAGCCAGGACAGTCCATGAGCAACCAGGACAAGCCCCCCATTCATCCCAAGGTGGTTAGCCTCGCCAGCCGCGGTATACAGCCGCGCTTCAGCGATCTGGTACAAGCCTGCCGCAAACTGGTGATGAATCGACTGGCGGAGCATCTGAGCGGTGTATTCGGCCAAGTCGATGACACCCTGTTCGAATGCGCCGAGAAAGCCGAGAACAACAAGGTGCAGACGTTGTTCTTCGATAACATGCGCGAGATCCGCCGCCAGCGTCCACAGATCGAGCGCAGCTACCACCAGGCCATCGCCAACAATTTTTCCGATTTCCTCGACGGCAAGCTGCAGGATCAGACGCCGGCCGAAGTCGACCCCGAACAGTTGGCCCTGGTGCAGAACGAGGATTACGAAGAAACCCTGCAGGTCACCAATATGGTCAGCCGGGTCAAGGCACGCTGCACCCAGCCACTATTTGCCCTGGAGCAGCGCTTGGCGCTGCTCAACAACGGTCAGAAGCTCGGCGAGGACAGCAACCCCTTCGGCCCACAGGCCATTGCCCAGGCGTTTCGCGATGCGCTGGCGCCCTGCCCCTTCCCGTTGCAGATCAAGACCATCCTCTACATGCTCTTCGATCGCCATGTGATGCAAAGCCTCGATTCACTCTATGGCGCGCTCAACCAGCGCCTGATCGATGCCGGCGTGCTGCCCAACCTCAAGTACAGCGCACAGATCACTCAAAGCGTCAGCCGCCCCGATACGCCTGCGCCAGAAGCCCCGGCGCCCCAACAAGCAGCGGGCAGACCGGGTACGGCGCCAGCGCCCGTAGAACCGGCGCTGTTCGATCTGGATCTCAGCGCACCGCCGCCGAGCGATCCGGGCGCGCTGTTCAGCGGCCTGTCCAGCCTGCTCGGCGAACACCGCCAGAGCCACCCGGACGCCCCGCTGCTGGGCGGCACACGGAGCATCGTCAGCTTCTCCCCGCGCGAGGCCAGCCGTACCTACAGCGCCAGCGAGCTGCTCGCGGCGCTCAACCGCATGCAGCAGCAATCGGCCAGTGATCTGGCCCAGCGCCTGCACAAGCCGCAGGCCGTGGAGGGTCTCAAGGCAGATCTGCAACAGCAGCTCGAAGCCCACAGCAGCCTGCCAGGCGACAGCAAGGTGTCCGACCAGGAAGCCGACGTGATCGATCTGGTCGGCATGCTGTTCGACTTCATCCTCGATGACGAGAACCTGCCGGACGCCTGCAAGACCGCACTTTCGCACCTGCATACGCCCTATCTGAAAATCGCGCTGCAGGACAAGGCGCTGTTCACCCAGCACCACCATCCGGCGCGGCGCCTGCTCAATACCATGGCCCAAGCCGGCGTGCTTTATGGCAACGAGGGCGACGAACGTGGCCTACTGGCCAAGATGCATTGGGTGGTCGAACGGGTGATTCACGGTTTCAGCGGTGATCTGGGACTGTTCGACAGCCTGATCGAGGAGTTCAACGAATACGTCGAAACCCTGCGCCACAAGGTCGAGCTGCGCGAACGCCGCGCGGTCGAGGCCGCCAAGGGTCGTGATCGTTTACTAGGAGCTCGCGAGCAGGCACTTGAAGTGGTTCAGCGATGCGTCGGGCAGCGCGACCTACCGACAATCATCCGCAACTTCCTCGAACTGACCTGGGCCGACGTCCTGGTGTTCGTCCTGCTGCGCCATGGCGAACAGAGCACGGAGTGGAAGCGCTCCTGCGAAGTGGCCGAACAGCTGGCCTGGAGCGGCACGCCGCTCGGCGAGGCCGAGGTGCTGCAGTTGCAGGAGCAGCGCGTGCCGATGCTCAGCGATCTGCGCAAGGGCCTGGAATTGCTCGGCGGCTATCACGAAGACGGCATCCGTCGCCTGCTGCAGGACCTGGTGGCCTGCCAGCATGCGGTGCAAGCCAAACAACCGCAGTTGGCCGCCCAGCTCAAACCCACTCTGCCAGAAAGCCCCCTGGGCGCCATGCTCGGCGAGGATGCCGATCTGGCTCGCCAGGCACCTTTGCGCAGCAAACTCTCGGCACGCGCCCAAGCCCTGGCCAAGGAATTGGCCAGCGTCGAGTTCGGCACCTGGTTCGAGTTCGTAGAGGGCAGCAACAGCCGCGTGCTCAAGCTTTCCTGGTTCAGCCCGACCACGCACAACTACATGTTCGTCGACCACAGTGGCCAGCGCGTGGCGATCAAGCCGCTGACCCTGCTGGCCAGCGAGATGGAAAAGGGCCTGGCCCGCATCGTCACCCCCGAACGCGCGACACCCCTGGTCGATCGCGCGCTGACTGCCATCTACCGTGTGCTGCAGCGTTTCACCGGGCGCACGGCCGAACCCCGCTGAGGAATTTCCATGGAAGAGCGTCGCCAACACAGCCGCCATGGCACCGAGATGCAGCTGGAGGTTTTCGACCTGAACAGCGGCCAGCGCCTGGGCCGGATAGTCGACCTGTCTGCAGATGGTTTCATGCTGTTCAGCGACACCCCCCATACCGCCGACGCGGTGCTGGAATGCCGCCTGGTGTGCACCTCAGGTAGCGATGCGGTACAGGAAGTGCGCCTGGGCGCCGATTGCCTGTGGAGCCGCCCCGGCGCCGACGGCCAGCATTGTTGGGCCGGCTTTCATATCATCGATCTGGCCGAGGATCAGGCCAAGGCACTGGAGAGTCTGCTGGCCAGGCTTTGAGGGCACCAAACCCACACCAACGAAAAAGCTGATGCCAATCAGATAAGCACTATAAGGCGGTCTTGCGTGGGAGCCCCGCCCCGGGGCGAAGCTTGTGGATTTGTGCTGAACGCGTGATCGATTCGCCGCGAGGCGCGGCTCCTACAGGTACGTAGCAATCTTTCGACCGACACATACTCCGAATGGGTAGGAGCTTTCGCCTCTTCCCCGGTTCGCGGCGGGGCGCCGCTCCTACAGATAACCTGCACCCTCAAAGAAAAACGGAGCCCGAAGGCTCCGTTTGTCATTTCAACGACACTTACTGCGCCAGCTTCTTGTAACGCACACGATGCGGCTGCGCGGCGGCATCGCCCAGGCGTTTCTTACGGTCGGCTTCGAACTCGGTGTAGTTGCCTTCGAAGAAGTTGACCTTGCCGTCGTCCTCATAGGAGAGGATGTGCGTGGCGATACGGTCGAGAAACCAGCGATCGTGGGAAATCACCACGGCGGCGCCGGGGAAGTCCAGCAGCGCCTCTTCCAGCGCACGCAGGGTTTCCACGTCGAGGTCGTTGGACGGTTCGTCGAGCAGCAGTACGTTGCCGCCCTGCTTGAGGGTCAGCGCCATGTGCAGGCGACCGCGCTCACCACCAGAGAGGTCCTTGACGAACTTCTGCTGGTCGGCGCCCTTGAAGTTGAAGCGGCCGACGTAACCGCGCGACGGCACCTCGTAGTTGCCGACCTTGATCATGTCGAAGCCGTCGGAAATCTGCTCCCACACGGTCTTGTTGCCTTCAAGCATCTCGCGGCTCTGCTCGACGCTGGCGATCTGTACGGTTTCACCGATCTCGATGGTGCCGGAGTCCGGCTGCTCCTTGCCGGTGATCATGCGCAGCAGGGTCGACTTACCGGCGCCATTACCACCAATCACGCCGACAATGGCGCCTTTGGGGATGCTGAAGGACAGGTCATCGATCAGCACGCGGTCGCCGAAGGACTTCGACACATTGTGGAAATCAATGACCTTGTCGCCCAGACGCGGGCCAGCCGGGATGTAGATCTCGTTGGTCTCGCTGCGCTTCTGGAATTCCTGCGACTGCATTTCCTCGAAGCGCTGCAGACGTGCCTTGGACTTGGCCTGACGTGCCTTGGCGCCCTGGCGTACCCACTCCAGTTCGGCCTTCATCGCCTTGGCGTGCGACGCCTCGGCCTTGGCTTCCTGGGCCAGACGGTTGGCCTTGGACTCCAGCCAGCCAGAGTAATTGCCCTCGTAGGGAATACCGTGACCGCGGTCGAGCTCGAGAATCCAGCCGGCTACATTGTCGAGGAAGTAACGGTCGTGGGTGATGGCCACCACGGTGCCAGGGAAGTCGTGCAGGAAGCGCTCCAGCCAGGCCACCGAGTCGGCGTCCAGGTGGTTGGTCGGCTCGTCCAGCAACAGCATGTCGGGGGCCGACAGCAGCAGGCGGCACAGCGCCACGCGGCGTTTCTCACCACCGGACAGGTGCTCGATCTTGGCGTCCCAGGCCGGCAGACGCAGGGCGTCGGCGGCGACTTCCAGCTGCCGCTCCAGGTTATGACCATCGGACGCCTGCAGAATGGCTTCGAGCTTGGCCTGCTCGGCAGCCAGGGCGTCGAAGTCGGCGTCCGGCTCGGCGTAAGCGGCGTAGACCTCGTCAAGACGGGCCTGGGCCTGCTTGATCTCGCCTACCGCCTCTTCGACGATGTCGCGCACCGTCTTGCTCGGGTCGAGCTGCGGCTCCTGCGGCAGGTAGCCGACCTTGATCCCCGGCATCGGACGAGCCTCGCCGTCGATCTCGGTATCGACACCGGCCATGATGCGCAGCAGCGTGGACTTACCGGCACCGTTGAGGCCCAGCACGCCGATCTTGGCGCCTGGGAAGAATGACAGGGAGATGTCCTTGAGAATTTCACGCTTCGGTGGGACGACCTTGCTGACCCGATGCATGCTGTAGACGTACTGAGCCATGGAGAACCTGACTGATGAGAATTGGGAGCTGAAAACGGCGCGCCATGCAGGTCGCGTGAAAACATGATGAATGCGTTGAGGGGCTATGTTCGCGTTAGCTGTTGTACACCCTGTAGGAGCGGATTTATCCGCGAAATTCGCGGCTGAAGCCGCTCCTACCGAAAAGCCAGGGTCGTTAACGTGCGCTAGCCATCAGTTTTCACACCACTTACGTGTACGCAATGTGCAGAGACCTTAGCCCCTGCGGTGGCGAACGCCAAGTACCGCGCGGACAGTTCACGCGCGCGGCGCAAAACTACCGGAATGTGCGTGACAGGGCAAACCTACGTTCGTCGGCGCAGCTGGCACTTGGCCACGTTTGCAGGCATTCTAGCCGGCTAGCGCGAGCGCAGGCATGATCGCGCGTCCCAACGCTTAAAATACCCAGCACTGGCTGCAGGTTCTCAGAACGTGTCGACTCCCTCATCCCTGCCTTCCTCCTCCCCGGGCGAGTCGCGCGCAGCCTTGCGCCGTGCACTGGTGGTGCTGGTGCTGGCGATGCTGGGATTGCTGGCCTGGCAGCTGACTCAGGAATACCGCCAGTTGCTCGATAGTCAGAAGCAACTGAGCCAGGGTTACAGCGCCCAACTGGCCAAGCACCTGAGTCTGAACATGCGCCTCAAGGCGCAGGCGGGCCAGGCGATGCTGCAAAGCAGCCCTGCGCGCGCTGGCGACGGCAGCGAATTGGTCACGGCATTGCGCAGCATCTTCCCGACCGTCAACAGCGTGGCCTGGCTCGATGCCGACGGGCAGTTGCTGGCCGACAGCGCCAGCGAGTCGCGCGACCTCGGCTTCATTCGCAACCAGCAGCAACGCAGCGGCGCGGCGCCCTATCACTTCGCCTTCAGCGCACTGGACGGCGGCGCGCTCTACCTGCTGCTGCGTCAGCCTGACGACAGTCACCGAGTATTGCGCATGCGCACCAGTGCGTTGCGCGGCTGGCTGCGCGAGCAGCACCAGAGCGAGCACAACTGGTTGCTCGAAGATCTGCTCAGTCACCGCGTGATAGCACGTGCCGACGACCTGCAACAGGCAGGCGGCATCATCGCGCCGGTTACTGCGGCAGAACAGGCACAAAGCCTGGAACTGATCGCCCTGCCCGGCAGCGACTGGCAACTGCGCGCCCTGTTCGATGCAGAACGCGCCGGCAACGAGCTGATGCCGACCCTGGCCGGCAAGTTCCTGCTGTTCGCGCTGTGCAGCCTGCTTACCCTGCTGGCCCTGTACGGCCTGCAACGCGAGCAGCGCAGCCTGCAGCGCCTGAATAGCGAAACACGCCGCTCGCTGCGCCAGGCCGCCAGCGCGCTCGGCGCCGTCGAAGAACGCATTCTGGTGACCCAGGCCGATGGCAAGGTGCGCTACCTGAACCCGCAGGCCGAAGCGCTGTTCGGGGTTCCCAGCGACGTGGCCGGGGAACTCCATCTGCTTGATCTGCTGCCCGATCTCGATCCGTTGCTGCTCAACAGCCCACAACTGAGCAGCGATCTGGGACCGGAGCTGATCAGAGTCGAAAGCGAGGGGCGCGAGCGACTGTTCGCCGTGACCCGTAGCGATATCAGCGAAGTCGGGCGTCATGCCGGTTACGTCTGGGTGCTGCGCGATGTGACCGATGAGCAGCAGGCCATGCGCGTACTGCAGGAAACCCGCAGGCGCTATCAGGACATCTTCGACGGCACCGGCGTAGCCCTCTGCGTGCTCGACCTCTCCGGCCTGCGCTGCCTGTTGCTACAGCACAAGTTGCGCGATGCGGCGGGTCTGCAGCGCTGGTTGCAGGCCGATGTCGAGCATCAGCAACTGCTGGTCGAGCAACTGCGCATTACCGAGGCCAATCAGGTGGCGCTCAACCTGCTCGGGGTCAAGTCCACCGAACAGGCCTGGCAGCAACTTATCGACAACGGTCCGGTACAGCCCGACGATCTGTGTTACCGCCTGGCCGTTGCCGTGCTCGAAGGCCCCAACCTGATGGAGCTGGAAACCCAGCTGGTCACCGCACAGGGCTTGCAGCGTCACGTCTGGCTGGTGCTGCGCCTGCCGGAAATGCTCCAGGACTATCAGGCCGTCACCCTGAGCATCAGCGACATTACCAGCCGCAAGCGCATCGAGCTGTCGCTGATCGAGCGTGAGCGCTTCTGGTCCGAAGTGGTTCGCTCGGTCCCCGACCTGCTCTACGTGCATGACATGCAGAACCGGCAGGTGCTGTTCAGCAACCACAGCCTCGGATTGCAGCTGGGCTATAGCGTCAGCGAGCTCAAGGCGATGGCCGGCGACTTCTGGGAGCAGGTACTGCACCCGGACGACAGCGAATACTACTGGCGCATTCGCAACCTGCAGAAAGTGGTCGGCAACGGCATGCTGCTCGAATCGGTGCTGCGCTGGCGTCACCGCAAAGGCCAATGGCACTGGTTCAGCATCCGTGAGCAGGCTCTGGCGCGTGATGAGTGCGGTCGCGTCAGCCGGCTGATCGGCGTGGCCAAGGACATTACCGAGCAGATCGAGCGCAACCAGTCGCTGCGTGACAGCGAGCAACGCTACCGCCTGCTGGCGGAAAGCATCAGCGACGTGATCGTCTCCACCGATGACAGCCTGGCCCTGAACTACGTCAGCCCGTCGGTGGAAGCCATGCTCGGCTACAACGCCGAATGGGTGACGGCCAACGGCCTGCAAGGCCTGGCGGCCAACCCGCAGCAGCTCGCCGGTCTGTACCTGCTGCTCGAGCGCATTCGCGACTCCCTCGGTGAGCAGGATCGACTCAACCGCTTGCGCGATGAACTGCCAGATCAGCTGTTCGTGTTCGACTGCCTGCGCGCCGACGGCCACAAGATCCCGGTGGAACTGCGCCTGGTGCTGATGTGGGACGAGAACGGTCGCTTCGAAGGCATCCTCGGCGTTGGCCGCGACATCAGCCAGCAACGCCGCGCGGAAAAAGACCTGCGCATGGCGGCCACGGTGTTCGAGCACTCCACCGCAGCGATTCTGGTGACCGACCCGGCCGGTTACATCGTTCAGGTCAACAAGGCCTTCAGCCGCGTCAGTGGTTATTCCGCCGGCCAGGTGCTCGACCAGCTTCCAGGCATGCTCACCGCCGACCGCCAGCAGGCGGCGCACCTGCAGTACATCCTCGGCCAACTCAACCAGCGCGGCAGTTGGGAGGGCGAGGTGTGGCTCAAGCGCAAGGGTGGGGAGAACTTCCCGGCCTGGGTCGGCATTACCGCGGTGTATGACGAGGAAGGCGACCTGGTCAGCTACGTGTGCTTCTTCAGCGACATCAGCGAGCGCAAGGCCAGCGAACAGCGCATCCATCGTCTGGCCTACTACGACGCCCTGACCCACCTGCCCAACCGCACCCTGTTCCAGGATCGCCTGCACAGTGCCCTGCAACATGCGGATCGGCATGACGAATGGGTGGTGCTGATGTTCCTCGACCTCGACCGCTTCAAGCCGATCAACGATTCGCTCGGCCACGCCGCCGGCGACCGCATGCTCAAGGACGTGGCCGTACGCCTGTCGGCCTGCGTCGACGGCGACGACACCGTGGCGCGCATGGGCGGCGACGAATTCACCCTGCTGCTGCAGCCGCGCGCCACCCGCGAGGGCGCATTGAATCGCGCCATTCATGTCGCCGAGCAGATTCTCTGCAGCCTGGCCCGCCCTTTCGTGCTCGAAGGCCGCGAGTTCTTCGTCACCGCCAGTATCGGTATCGCCCTCGCCCCGCAGGACGGTAGCGAGCTGAGCCAACTGATGAAGAACGCCGACACCGCGATGTATCACGCCAAGGAACACGGCAAGAACAACTTCCAGTTCTACCAGGCCGACATGAACGCCAGTGCCCTGGAGCGCCTGGAACTGGAAAGCGATCTGCGCCACGCTCAGGAGCAGGGCCAGTTCATCCTGCATTATCAGCCGCAGTTTGCCGGCGACGGCAATCGCCTCACCGGGGTCGAGGCGCTGTTGCGCTGGAGTCACCCGACACGCGGCCTGGTGCCGCCGGATGAGTTCATCCCGGTGCTGGAGGAGCTCGGTCTGGTGGTGCAGGTCGGTGAATGGGTGCTGGAGGAGGCCTGCCGGCAGCTCAAGGCCTGGCACGAGGAAAAGATCCGCATCCCCAAGATTTCGGTCAATCTGTCGGCCCGGCAGTTTGCCGAAGGCGATCTGAGCGCACGCATCGCCGCCATTCTGGACAGAACCGGAGTAGCCCCGGCCTGCCTGGAGCTGGAGCTGACCGAAAGCATACTGATGCGTGACGTCGCCAGCGCGATGCAGACTCTCGGCAACCTCAAGCGTTTGGGCCTGTGCATTGCCGTGGATGATTTCGGCACCGGCTACTCATCGCTGAACTACCTCAAGCAGTTCCCTATCGACGTCTTGAAGATCGACCGTAGCTTCGTCGACGGCCTGCCCGATGGTGAGCAGGATGCGCAGATCGCCCGCGCGATCATCGCCATGGCGCACAGCCTGAACATGATGGTGATCGCCGAGGGCGTGGAGAGCCAGGCACAACTGGACTTCCTGCGTGAACACGACTGCGACGAAGTACAGGGCTTCCTGCTGGGCAGGCCCATGGCTGCACGTCAGCTCACCGCCCAGTTCAGCGGCGCAGCGCTGTTCATCCTCAGTTGACGGGCGAGCCCTGGGCCCAACTCAGCATGAAGGCCATTTGTCAGGCCCATGACCGACCTTCATATGCCTGAATGCGACCTTTGCGGTAGAATCCGCCCCCTCTTTCTACCGCCCAGCTGATTTCAGGGGACCGCCATGTTCAGCCGTGATTTGACCCTCGCTCGTTATGACGCCGAACTCTTTGCCGCGATGGAGCAGGAAGCCCAGCGCCAGGAAGAGCACATCGAGCTGATCGCCTCGGAAAACTACACCAGCCCGGCGGTGATGGAAGCCCAGGGTAGCGTGCTGACCAACAAGTACGCCGAAGGCTATCCGGGCAAGCGTTACTACGGTGGTTGCGAGTACGTCGACGTGGTCGAACAACTCGCCATCGACCGCGCCAAGGAGCTGTTCGGCGCCGACTACGCCAACGTCCAGCCGCACTCCGGCAGCCAGGCCAACAGCGCCGTGTACATGGCCCTGCTCAACGCCGGCGACACCGTGCTGGGCATGA
This sequence comes from Pseudomonas sp. GW6, assembly GCA_048065775.1. Taxonomy (GTDB): domain Bacteria; phylum Pseudomonadota; class Gammaproteobacteria; order Pseudomonadales; family Pseudomonadaceae; genus Aquipseudomonas. The sequence continues at coordinate 2,131 of JBLUOL010000055.1, read as the reverse complement.
GCCTGGCCCACGGCGGTCACCTGACCCACGGCGCCAGCGTCAGCTTCTCCGGCAAGATCTACAACGCCGTGCAGTACGGCATCAACGACCAGGGTCTGATCGACTATGACGAAGTCGAGCGCCTGGCCGTCGAGCACAAGCCGAAGATGATCATCGCCGGCTTCAGCGCCTACTCGCAGGTGCTGGACTTCCCGCGTTTCCGCGCCATTGCCGACAAGGTCGGTGCCTACCTGTTCGTCGACATGGCCCACGTGGCCGGTCTGGTCGCTGCGGGTCTGTACCCGAACCCGGTGCCGTTCGCCGACGTGGTTACCACCACCACCCACAAGACCCTGCGCGGCCCGCGCGGTGGCCTGATCCTGGCGCGCAAGAACGAAGAGCTGGAGAAGAAGTTCAACTCCGCGGTATTCCCGGGCGGCCAGGGCGGCCCGCTGGAGCACGTCATCGCCGCCAAGGCGGTGTGCTTCAAGGAAGCGCTGCAACCTGAGTTCAAGGCTTACCAGGCACAGGTGATCAAGAACGCCCAGACCATGGCCCAGGTGTTCATCGACAACGGCTACGACGTGGTCTCCGGCGGCACCGAGAACCACCTGTTCCTGCTCTCGCTGATCAAGCAGGACATTACCGGCAAGGATGCTGACGCTGCCCTGGGCCGCGCCTTCATCACCGTCAACAAGAACAGCGTACCGAACGATCCGCGTTCGCCGTTCGTCACCTCCGGCCTGCGTATCGGCACCCCCGCCGTCACCACTCGCGGCTTCAAGGAAGACGAGTGCCGTCAACTGGCAGGCTGGATCTGCGACGTACTGGCCAACATCGGCAATGATGAAGTCGAAGGCCGCGTGCGTGAGCAGGTCAAGGCGCTGTGCGCGAAGTTCCCGGTATACGGCAACTGATACGCTGTCTGAAATGAACAAGCCCGCCAAATTGGCGGGCTTGTTTTTGCCGGGGATTAATCTCAGGCCGGCTGTTTCACGTAGCGCGCCAGTTGCGCGTCACGGCTCATCACCTCGAGCGTGGCTGCCAGCACCTGCTCACTGGTGGCGTCGGCTTTGCTGAAGATGCTGCCGAAGTTGTCGTGAGTGACCTTGGCGAAGTGCGCACGATCCTGAGCCTCCACGCCCAGCAAGGTAGCGTAGGCATCCAGCGCTTCACCCTGGCCCACGGCCATGTCTTCAGCGATGGAGTCGAGCATGCCATTCATTGCCAGCATGGAGCGACCGTTGTAACCCAGCGCGCCGCTGGTATCGCAGCCGTTGGTACCGGAAGTCATACCGAAGGTGGCATTACCCGAGGTGCCGTTGGTAGTGGTCGCTAGAAAGTGCGGCGCCATGCCGCGCTGCCCTTCGAACAGCATGTTGCCCCAGCCGCAGCCATTACCGCCCGCAGCATCGGCAAACGCACCAACACTGGCCATGCTCAACAGACCGAAGACCAAACCTTTACCCAGCAGTCGCTTGCTCATATGTGTCGCTCCGCAATATTGAGTAATAAAAACTACACAAGGAGCTTTGGCGAAACTTGGCCACCTGTCAAACTGGTGTGTCTCAGCTGTGCGCTGCGACACAGCGGCAAAGCACGGGGCCGTCAGCCTTGGCTATAGTGATGTAAATCCTTCAGGAGTATGGGCATGAGTGAATCAGCCAACGAGCGTCGGCGCTTTCAGCGCATCGCCTTCGACGCCCCCACCGTCATCGCTCAAGGTGAGCGACAATGGTCGGCAGCTCTGCACGATATCTCTCTCAAGGGCCTGCTGATCAAGACCCCGCGCGACTGGAACGGGGACCCGAACCAGCCCTTCGAAGCCCTTATCGAACTGGGGGACGAAGCCAAGGTGAAGATGGAAGTGGTACTGACGCGCACCCAGCCGCAGTCGCTCGGCTTCGTCTGTCGGCATATCGACCTGGAATCGATCAGCCACCTGCGCCGCCTGATCGAGCTCAATCTTGGTGATGAGCAACTGCTGGAACGTGAACTGGCGGCATTGGGCGAAGACGACTAGGTTCTATACGAAAAGTCGTCGAGCGAAGGTCAGGCGAGGCAAAAACCGGTGAGGAAGCGCAGTTTACGAGTGGTAAATGAGCATTCCGAACCGGTTTTTAACGAAGCATCACCGAGCGCAGGCACTTTT